>JAYWAJ010000320.1:0-11505 GCA_043782525.1 Deltaproteobacteria bacterium
ATCCAGGTCTGCGGCTTTGTCTCCGCGGCAGGCGGCGCATGCTTGCAGGCGGCGAGGAAGAGCAGGGCTCCGAGGGCAATCCGATTCGGTCGCATGGTAGCGCTCCCTGTCTAGAAGAGGCAAAAGCACACCGCGGAGGCGCGGAGGACGCGGAGTTTTTTTGGGTCGCCCTGGCATCCGTCGACGCCGCCGCAACCCCAAGGTTTCCTCCGCGCTCTCCGCGCCTCCGCGGTGCGCTTGAAGCCGCGGTCCGCTGGGACGGCCGCTACTTCTTGCGCGGCTTGGGCGGCGCCTTCTTGCCCGTGTCGTGCCGCGTCCCTTGCAGCACCATCACGAACGGCGAGCCCTTGCCGAACTGCGGCGAGTTCCCCACCGCCACGCCCACGCCGATCAGCTTGGCGGCGCCGACGATGCTGGGCTGCTCGGCGACCTCGATCGCCGTGTTCTCGTCGGGCACGTAGCCGCCCAGCTGGTTGACGGTCATCGACTGCTTGTAGAGCGGCGCGAGGATCTCCGACTCCTGCTCGCGGGGAACGCGCCCGCCGCTCTTGACCGCGGCCTCGGCGTACTTCTGCGCCACCTCCTCCAGCATCTTGTCCTTCTCCGCCGGGCCTATCCGGGCGTCGCCGCGCTTCTTCTCGATGGCCGCGTACAGCTTCGACTTCACCTGCTCCGCGTTGGCCGGCGGCCGCTGCTTCACGAACAGCTCGGCCACGATATACGTTTGCTTGTCGCCCACTACCGGCCCCTTGACCACGCCCACGCCGACGTCGGTCACGTCGGGGTTCATGGTGTTGGACCGGTCGCTCGGGCTCTCCGAGAGGCGGGTGTAGACGTCGTCCACCGAGAAGGCCTGGGCCATGCTCTCCAGCACCATCGGCGCGGCGATCTCCGCCTCCTTCAGCTTGCTGTTCAGCTCGGCGGAGGTGATGCCCTTGCCGTCGGCGCGGGTCTGCGCGAGCGAGCGGGCGATGTCCGAGAGAGCGGGGAGCGCGCGCAGCGGCTTGACGCCCGCCGCCGCGCGGTCGCTGTTGACGAGGTCGACCAGCTGCTTCTCCGCCGCGGCCGGGTCCACCGGGCCCTTGGCCGAGCCGGGGATCTTGCCCGCCAGCGGAGCCGCGACGTTGCAGTAGACGGGGAAGTTGGTGACGAGGACGTCGGAACCCTCCTTCTCCGCGACCACCTGCACGAGGATCTTGCCGGCGTGCTCGCCGCAGGCAAGCTCCGCCTTGAAGGCCTTCCCGGGCAGTTCCTTTGCCTTCTGCTGCCGGCCGATGGGGTCGACCACCTCGATGCGCGGCTTGGAGAGGTCGCCGGCCAGCTGGCCGCTCAGGGTGGCGCTGGCGCCGGCGGCGATCCTGCGGGGCAGGGGAGGGTCGAGCTCGAGGACTTCGTCGTAGAGGACCAGCACGACGTGGGTCAGGTTCTTCTTCACCCGCTCGGTGAGCATGCCGTAGAGCGGGTGCTGGGCGCTGGCGGCGAAGTTCACCACCGGGTCGACCAGCGCCTGGGCGATGACCTTGGCGTCCTCGCTCTCGAGGTCGCTGATGAGGATGCTGCGCACCGTGCCGGGGATGCCGAAGTACTGCGCCAGGAACGAGCGCACGGCCTCGGGCGGAAGCTCGTTCTTGCTCTCGCTCTTCCAGCCGAGCAGCGTATCGGCGATGGCGCAGAGCCGGCCGTCGGTCGCGACCGGCTTGGCGCCCTTGCGCAGCCCGATCTCCTCGCTGAGGGCCCCCTGGGGGCCGAAGGCCGGGCAGAGCAGGGTCTTGTCGGGCCCGTACGCCTCGACCGGCGGCCGGCTGGGCTTGAACTCGCCGTTCTCCATGCTGCCGGGCGCCTTCTTGTTCGCCGCCAGGCTCGCCGCACAGGCGCAGGTGAGCAGCAGGAGCCCGGCAACGCGCGCCGCGGCGGGAGAACCACTCTTCTGCATGTGCCTCATGTCGCGCTCCTGTTGAGACGCGGCAGGAGCGAGCGTGCTGCCAGCCATCCTGCCGGCGAAGCCCCCGCCGGCTACTGCGGGAGCGAAAGCTTGATCTTGAAGGTGTAGTCGACCTCGATGGGCTGCCCGTGCAGCAGCGCCGGCGAGTAGCGGCGGCGCTCCAACGCGTCGAGCACGGACTTGTCCATGAAGGGCAGGCTCTTCAAGACGCGGCAGTTGCGCACCACCCCCTGGGTGGAGACCACGCACTTGACGATCATGGTGCCTTCGACCTCGCGCTCGAGCGCCTGGGCGGTGTACTCGGGGTTCGGTCCGGAGAGGACCTGGGGCGGGGTCATGGTGTCGTTGAACTCGACCGGTCCGGTGGGCATGTTGCCGAGCACGCCGCCGATCTGTCCGCCGACCACGCCGCCGACGACGCCGCCGACCACGCCGCCCTCGACTCCGCCCTCGACGCCTTCGTCCTCGCTCTCTTCCTCGACGGCCTCGGGCGCCTTGTCCTCCACCTTGGGGATCTCCTTGGGCTGGATCACCGCGGTGATGGGGATGATGACTTTCTTCGTCTGCGTGGGCCGCGGCGTCTTGGGCTTGTGGCCCGCGGGCGGCGGCGGCGGCGGCGGCGGAGGAGGAGGCGGCGGCCTGAACGTCACCGCGACGGGCACCTCCTTCGACTTGGGCATATGGGCGCGCGCGTAGGCAAATCCGAAGGCGGCCGCGATCACTGCTCCGTGGAGCAGGATGGAAACCAGCATCGACGTGCCCGCTCGCCGCTTGGTCTGGGCAGCGGTGATGTTGTCGAACATGAGCCCCTTCGGCGCTTGAACGGCGAGGAGAATTAGAACGCCAACCAGCCATTGTCAACGGCTGAGCGGGCACTTCGATCTGCGACTGTCCGGTATCTGCCCCGGAAAGAGAAGGGGCGGACGAGCCGAGCCCGTCCGCCCCTCAGATCTTGCCGAACTCGTCTGCGACTAGAAGGTGTGCGTCAGCCGCGTGTAGAAGAAGCGGCCGACGTAGTCGTAGGACGACGGGTCGGAGTTCGCCGCGAAGGCATTGTACAGGTATGGCGGCTGCGTGTCGGCGACGTTCTGGATGCCGCCGACCAGCGAGGTGGTGCCCGCCGCCCAGCCCTTGAGCGTGTAGGACAGGAAGAGGTCGACGGGCAGGTAGTGCCCGATGACCCGCTGCTGGGTATCGTCCTGGCTGCAGACGCCGCTCGAGCACTCCTTGTAGGAGCCGATGTAGCGGCCGGAGACTCCGGCGCCCAAGGGGCCCATGGTCCAGAAGACGCCCGTGTTCATCTTCAGGCTCGGCAGCACGCCGAGGTCGTAGTTCCCGACGCCGTTGGTGACCGCGCCGAGAATGTCCGTGACCCGGTAGCTGTGCAGGTAGGCGCCGTCGACGATCAGGCTGAAGCGGCCGAAGGCCTCGGTGGGCATCGCGTAGCGGAAGGCGAAATCGATGCCGGTGGTGTGGTAGTTGCCGAGGTTCGCGCGCTCATCGTTGATCTGGATGATCTGACCGACGTCGTTGCGGATGATCAGGTTGCAGAGGGACGGGTCCTGCACGTCGGCCCGGTAGCACTGGTTGAGGATGAAGCCGGCGCCGCGCTGGCTGATGGTCTTGGCGACGTTGACGTTGTAGTAGTCGACGGTGATCGACAGGTTGCGCACCATCTGCGGCTGGATGACCACGCCCGCCGTGAAGGTGGTGGCGGTCTCCGGGCCCAGGTTGGCGTTGGCGGTGTGCTTGCTGAGCAGCTGGGTCGAGGGATCCTTCGAGTTGCCGCCGGGAACAGCGCCAGGGCCGCTGTTGCAGCGCGAGACGATGAGGGCGGTCTTCGGGTTGTTGCACGGGTCGCGAACGCCGGGGTAGTCGTCGGCCGCTCCGCCGTACAACTCGGCGACGTTGGGAGCGCGGAAGGCCGTGCCGTAGGTGGCGCGGGCGGTCAGGTCGCGGATGGGGCTGTAGCGGACGCCCAGCTTGTAGGTGGTGTTGGTGCCGAAGGTCGAGAAGTCGTTGTACCGGGCCGCGGCCTGGAACTCGAGGTCCTCGACGAGGGGCATGCCGCCGAGCAGCGGGACCACGAGCTCGGCGTAAGCCTCCTTCACGTTGTAGCCGCCGAAGGTCGAGAGCGAGTTGTTGCCGGAGCTCTCGCCGCTGTTGATGGGGTTGTTCTGGAAGCTCGCCGTCTCGCGCCGGTAGTCCGCGCCGAGGGCGAGGCCGGCCGGACGCTCCGAGGCCACCTTGAACAGCTCGCCGCTCAAGTTCACGGAGAAGATGTCCTGCTGGTTGGTGCCAAAGTCCTGCCCGTTGTACGAGACGTAGTTCTTGACGTCGTTGTTGTTGACCGCGGGGTTGACGCCGTGGAAGGGGTCGAACGGCACGCAGCCGGCGATGATGTTCGGCGTCTTGGACGAGCCCGCGACCAGGCCGGCCGGGTCATACGGCTGGCGCAGGCAGACGGCCTTGCCGTTGACGGTAGTGCTCGGACCCACCGCGTTGGCGATGTTCGGGATGCGGAGTTGGCCGGTTTCAATGTTGCTCCCGGAAGTGCGTCCGTGGTTGTAGTCCAGGTCCCACGCCCAGCCGGAAACCGGCCCGGCCCACTCGCCCAGCGATCCGTCGAGGCCGGCCACTACGCGGAAGGTGTCGAGGTCCTGCCGGTAGAGACGCTCGCCGAACTCGACCGTGCGCTTGCGCCAGGTCCGGATGTCGACGCCGAACGGGTTGTAGAGCGAGTACTGGCTGACGGTGACTGGATTCGTCGGGATGGTGCTGCTGGTCAGCGGCATCGGCGCCAGGCTCTGCGACGAAGCGCGGTTGACGTACGAGGCCTCGAAGAAGGCGCGCGCCTCGCTGCCCAGGTTGACGTCGCCGGTGGTGAAGAGCTGGACGCGGCGGCTCGGCGTGATCAGGTAGTTGGTCGGGTTGGTGTTGTAGAGCTCGCCCGTGTACGGGATGTAGTTCTCGGTGCCGGGCTGGCTCGCGTCCTGCTGGAAGCGGCCGCCCTTGTTGTTGGACGCCGTGCAGATGCTGACCAGTGCCGGGTGCGCGGCGATGTTGCCAGGCGTGCAGGCCGAAGCCGGGACCGAGAAGCGACCCTGCGGGAAGGTGGTCGAGTTGCCGGTGTTGGCGTTGACCTTCGGACCGCAGGCGCCCGTGGTGGCGTCCGGGAAGCAGTTCTGGTCGAAGTCCCAGGTGTAGGTGCTGGCCGAGAACTCGCGGCTGCCGGCGAAGGCCGGCCGCTGCTCCTGGTAGCCCACCGAGAAGAGCGCGCTGCCCTTGTCGCCGGCGGTGCCCGTCAGGGCGTGGACGTCGTAGGTCGTCCCGTCGTTGTGCCCCGAGGTGCCGGCGTAGCCGCCGACTTCGCTGCCGTTGTAGCGCTTGCGCAGGATGACGTTGACGACGCCCGCGATGGCGTCCGAGCCGTAGATCGCCGAAGCGCCGTCCTTCAGCACTTCGATGCGTTCGATGGCGGCCTGCGGGATGGTGCCGAGGTCCGCGGCCGAGTTGGCGCCGGTACCACCCGGGACCATGCGGCGGCCGTTGACCAGCACCAGCGTGCGCTGCGCGCCGAGGCTGCGCAGCGAGACGTAGATGGAGCCGTCGTTGCCGTTGTTGACCTGGGCGTTGGCGCCGGAGTTGCCCTGCTCGGGCAGCGCCTGGAGGAACTCTCCCAGGGAGACGCGGCCCGAGGCCGAGATCTGATCGCGGCTCAGCACCGTGACCGGAGCCGGCGTGTTCAGGTCCTTGCGGCGGATGCGCGAGCCGGTGACGACGATCTCTTCCGTGGCGCTCTTCTTGGTGCTGGCCGAAGGGCCGCCTGCGACAGCGGCATCCGCCGGCGCGGCGGTGGCGGGAGCGGGAGTGGTGGCGGTGGCATCAGGCGGCGTGTTGTTGCTCGGCGTATTCGCCGGAGCAGTGGCCGCCTGATCCGTGGTCGGCGCTGGCGTCGTCTGCGCGGCGGCCATACCGGACGCGGCGAGAGACGCGGTGAAGAAGTACTTCAGGACCCTGGACTTCAAGTGCATTGTCAACTCCTCTGGTGTGAACCAGTCTCTTCGGGGTGAAGCAGCGCGACCCGCCTCCGCAAACCCACGCCCATCCACCTGTACCTGCGCGGTGTCACCTGCAGTTTTCTACCGAGCTTTCCGAGCCGTGCCCTACGACGCGCGGAGACTGCACCAAACATGTGACGAGCGTCAAGGACGGTCCGTGCCAAAAGTGCCTCGAAACCGTGAGGGAGCGGGGCGCGTTGCGCGCCGGAGTGAAAGGCATTTGAGAGGAGGAAGCGGCGGGAGGGGTGCCGGAGAGCAGGAGCGGTTCTGCTCACGGGCAGCGCTGCTGGAGAGGCGCTGCGGAAGAGGTTCTCGCGGAGAGGTGCTGCTGGACTGGAATTGCGCGCGCTTGACGCTTGCTGGCACATCATGCAGGGTGCCGCCCCAAGCGCCCCGCTACAGGGAGGATCGGCGCACAACCCAGGAGCTGCACATGCACTTGAGGGAGAAGCTTATTCTGGCGGTCCTCGGCTCGATCGCCCTTTCAGGCGCGGCGATGGCGCAGACGACGCCGCAGACCGACAACCCGAATCAGGCCGCGAGCCCACCCGCACCAGCACCAGCCCCGGGAGCCACCGCTGACACTCCGGCGACCGCGGCCACCCCCGCGCCGGATGCCGCCACGGGCCGGCAGCGCGCCGAAGAGCAGATCGTCGTGACCGGCTCCCGCGTCCGTCGCAAGGATCTCTCCACGCCGGCGCCGGTCACCGTCATCAGCCGGCTGCAGCTGAGCACCAGCGCCACCCCGACCATCGGCGACTTCCTCCAGCTTCTCCCCGAGCAGGGCAACGCCACCAACACCCAGGTGAACAACGGCGGCGACGGCAGCACGCAGATCAGCCTGCGCAGCCTCGGCTCGCAGCGCACCCTGGTGCTCCTCGACGGCCGCCGCATGGTTCCCTACGCGGGTGCAACCGTCGTCGACATCAACACCATTCCCACCGCCGTGGTCGAGCGCATCGAAGTGCTGAAGGACGGCGCTTCCGCGGTGTACGGCTCGGACGCCATCGGCGGCGTCGTCAACATCATCTCCCGCAAGAAGGTCAACGCGACCGAGGCCAGCTTCTACGGCGGCACCTCCCAGCACGGCGACGGGCAGGTCATCGACTTCAACGTGGTCAGCGGCGCGACCGGCGAGAAGGGCAACTTCCTCATCGGCGGCGGCTACTACAACCAGTACTCGATGCTGGCCGCCAACCGCGACTGGGCCACGCACGCGCTGAACTATGACTACAGCTACGACCGCACGATGCCCCCCGCCGCCCCACCGGACGGCGGCAACGAGGCTGGAACCACTTACGGCGGCAGCTCGCGCATTCCCCAGGGACGCGTGAGCATCAACCCGGGAAAGTGCTCGACGAAGGTTTGCAACGATCTGGCTGCCGCCTTTGGCGCGAAGACCAGACGGTTCCTTTACGACCCGACGGCGGCCAATGCCATAGACGGCTTCCGCCCGTTCACCAGCGCTGACTTCTACAACTACCAGGCCGTCAACTACCTGATCACGCCCTCGCAGCGCTACTCGCTCTTCTCCAACGGCGAGTACCGCATCAACGACAACGTGCGCGCCTACTTCCAGGGAACCTTCGTCAACCGGCAGTCGAGCAACCTGCTCGCGCCGGAGCCCTTCGACACCGCGGGCCTCGGCATCCAGGTCGACGCGACCAACCCGTACAACCCGTTCGGGGTCAACCTCACCTCGGTGCGCAAGCGCCTGCAGACGGCGGCCGGACGCAGCGCCTCGTCCGATCTCGACACCTACCGCGTGGTGGGCGGCATCGACGGCACCTTCCCGGATGAGTTCGGGCCGCTCAAGAGCTTCATCTGGGACGCGTCGTTCCAGTACGGACGCAGCGTCGGCACTACCATCACCAACGGCTCGGTGAACGCGATCAAGGCCGCTCAGGCCATCGGGCCCGCCTTCCTCGATCCGGCGACGGGCACCTACAAGTGTGGCACGCCGGCCAACCCGGTACCGGGCTGCGTGCCGGCCAACCTGTTCGGCGTCACCAATCCGGTGGGCGATCAGCTGAGCTCGCTGGGTTTCGAGCAGCTCGTCAACCAGGCCTTCAGCCAGCAGACGGACTTCAACGCAAGCATCACCGGCGAATTGTTCCAGCTCGCGTCGGACCGCCCGGTCGGCATCGCGGTCGGCTACGAGTTCCGCCGCCTGTTCGGCGGCTTCACCCCGGACGGCCTCGCCTCGCAGACGTTCACCAACCCGAACGGCTTCAATACCTTCGTCGACTCGGACTACGGCTCGGCGGCGACCCGCGGCGAGTACCACGTGCACGAGGGCTACGCCGAACTGATCGTCCCCCTCATGAGCCACGTGCCTCTCGTGGATGACCTCGAGGCACAGGCAGCGGTCCGCGTCTTCAACTACTCGACCTTCGGCACCGACTCGACCTACAAGTTCGGTGGCCGTTACCGCCCCATCCGCGACATCACGCTGCGCGCCACCTACTCCACCGCCTTCCGCGCTCCCTCGATCAACGAGCTGTACGCGGGCCGCGGCCCGTCCGCCGAGTCGGCCACGGATCCCTGCGGCGGCAAGGGCGCCGACCCCACCAGCACGCTCGGAAAGCAGTGCGGAGCCGCCCTGAACAACGGCGACGACAACGTGCAGCTGAACTCCAACGTGGGCGGTTACGCCAAGCTGACGCCGGAGAAGTCGACGGCCTACACCGTCGGCGCAGTGCTGGAGCCGCAGGCGGCGCGCGGACTGACGTTTACGGCGGACTACTACCACATCAACGTCACCAACACGGTCCAGGGCGCTGGCACGCAGAACATCCTCAACGCCTGCTACCCCGGCGACACCGGCACCCCCAACGCGACATTGTGTTCGCAGGTCCACCGCGATCCGGTGACGCAACAGATCAGCGTGGTGGATGACTACACGACCAACCTCGGCACGCTGACGACGGCGGGTATCGACCTGTCCGCCCGCTACACCATGCCCACCACCGACTTCGGCAAGTTCGGCTTCCTCGTCGATGCGAACTACCTGATCAAGCAGGAGCAGTTCATCTTCTCGCTGATCCAGGGCGCGGGGAACTATGACCTGGGCGTCAACCCCAGGGTCAAGCTCAACGCCGGTGTGAACTACCAGCTCGAGGGCCTCTCGCTCGGCGTGCTGGGGAAGTTCATCGGCGGCTTCTGGGAGTGCCCGGCCCAGGACCTGTCCAACACCGGTGGACTCTGCTCGCAGCCGGTCACCGATCCCATCGCGTTTGCCAACAACTCCTCGGGCCCGATCGCCCCCAACCACCGCGTGAAGCCGGAGGTGACCTTCGACGTCTACGCCAACTACGCGTTGAAGGATCCGCTCGGCACCACGACGTTCGGCGTCGGCGTGCGCAACTTGCTCAACACCAACCCGGTGCGCGTCTACAACTCGTTCCTCACCTACGCGGATCCGACGGCCTACGACTTCGTTGGCCGGTTCGTCTACGGACGCGTCGCCCACACGTTCTAGTCCAGGGGTAGCGTTTGCAGTTCCGGGGCCGGGCTCATCATTCGAGCCCGGCCCCATTTTTTCCCCAGCCTCGAGGGAGCGTCTTCATGCTTACGCAGAGTCCGGCGTGGATCGCCCTCCAGCAGCACCAGCAGGAAATGCGCGACGTCCAGATGCGCGCGCTCTTCGCGGAGGATCCGCAGCGCTTCGAGCGCTTCTCGCTGCGCTTCTCGGATCTCCTGGTCGACTACTCCAAGCACCGCCTCACCGCGGAGACGCTGCGGCTGCTCTTCGCGCTGGCCCGCCAGCAGGGCGTCGAGGCGCTGCGCGACAAGATGTTCGCGGGCGAGAAGATCAACGTCACCGAGAAGCGGGCGGTCCTGCACATCGCCCTGCGCAACCGCTCGGGGCGCCCCATCGTCGTCGACGGCCAGGACGTCATGCCGGAGATCAACTCCGTCCTCGAGCGGATGCGCGGCTTCACCGATCGCCTCCGCAGCGGGGCGTGGCGCGGGCACACCGGAGAGCGCATCACCGACGTGGTCAACATCGGCATCGGCGGCTCCGACCTGGGCCCGGTGATGGTCACCGAGGCGCTCAAGCCGTACCAGTCGCTGGTGCGGCCGCACTTCGTCTCCAACGTCGACGGCACCCACTTCGTCGAGACCGTCCGCGAGCTGGACCCGGCCCGCACGCTTTTCATCGTCGCCTCCAAGACCTACACCACCCAGGAGACGCTGATGAACGCCCGCTCGGCGCGGGAGTGGCTGGTGGCGCGGCTCGGCGCGGAGGCGGCGGTGCCCAGGCACTTCGTCGCCGTCTCCACCAACGCCGCCGAGGTAGCGAAGTTCGGCATCGACACGGCCAACATGTTCGGCTTCTGGGACTGGGTGGGCGGGCGCTATTCGCTCTGGAGCGCCATCGGGCTGCCCATCGCCTGCGCCCTGGGGATGGACCGCTTCGTCGAGCTGCTCGAGGGCGCCCACGAGATGGACGAGCACTTCCGCACCGCGCCGCTGGAGCAAAATATACCAGCTATACTTGCACTGCTGGGCGTCTGGTACGGCGACTTCTTCGGCGCCCAGACCCACGCCATCCTTCCCTACGATCAGTACCTGCACCGCTTCCCCGCCTACTTCCAGCAGGGCGACATGGAGTCGAACGGCAAGCGGGTGGACAAGCAGGGGAACCCCGTCGCCTGCGACACCGGGCCCATCGTCTGGGGCGAGCCCGGCACCAACGGCCAGCACGCCTTCTACCAGCTGATCCACCAGGGGACGCGCCTCGTCCCCTGCGACTTCATCGCCACCGTCAAGACGCAGAACCCGCTCGGCGATCATCATCAAGTGCTGCTCGCCAACTTCTTCGCGCAGACGGAGGCGCTGATGAAGGGCAAGACGGCGGAGGAGGCCAAGGCAGAGGGCGCGCCCGACGCGCTGGTGCCGCACAAGACCTTCCCCGGCAACCGGCCATCCACCTCCATCGTCCTGGACCTGCTCACGCCCCGCGCGCTGGGGCGGCTGGTGGCCATGTACGAGCACAAGATCTTCACCCAGGGCGCCATCTGGAACGTCAACAGCTACGACCAGTGGGGCGTCGAGCTGGGCAAGCAGCTGGCAAAGAAGATCGAGCCGGAGCTGAAGGCGGCCGGCCCGGTGACCACGCACGATTCCTCCACCAACGGCCTCATCAACTACCTCAAGGCGCGCTCGTGATCCTCGCTCTCGTTCTGGCGGCGGCTTCCCTCTTCGGCGAACTCCACTGGCGCCCCATCGGCCCCCTGCGCGGCGGCCGCACCAAGGCGGCGGCGGGAGTTCCGCAGCGGCCGGGGACTTTCTACATCGGCGCCGTCGACGGCGGCGTCTTCCGCACCGACAACTACGGCCGCAGCTGGACGCCGATCTTCGACGACCAGCCCACCGGCTCCATCGGCGCCCTCGCCGTCGCCGCCTCGAACCCCGACGTCATCTATGTCGGCAGCGGCGAAGGGCTGCAGCGCCCCGACCTCTCCACCGGCGACGGCCTCTACAAGTCGGTGGACG
>JAYWAJ010000321.1:0-4339 GCA_043782525.1 Deltaproteobacteria bacterium
GGCAGCACGGCCCAGGCGGCCTTCTCCTCGGGCGCGCAGCTCCAGCTCGACCGGGATCTGGTGGCCTCCCTCGACTACACGCACCGGCGCGCCTTCGACGGCGCGGTGCTCTCGGTGGGAAAGCACCTCTCCGAAAATTACCTGCTGCAGGCGAGCTACGCGCTCTCCAAGGCGCTGGGCAACGACGGCCCCTCCAGCCTCTTCAAGCTCGAGGCGGCCTACGCTTACGAGTGGACGCCGAAGGCCACCGTCTCGCTGGGCGTGGCGCTGCAGGCCGCGCGCTCCAGACTGGGCCTCGACCTGCGCGCCGCCCTCCGCTACGCGCTGACGCCGGCCTGGCAACTCGCGCTCAACGCCGACCTGCTCAACGCCCTCGACCACCAGGCGGACGCGGGCGAGCCGCCGACCTCCGCCCGCTTTTCCGCCGCGCTGTCCTTCTAGCGCGGCCGGCGACCGCTACCGCGGCGCCACCCGGCGGACGACTTCCTCCCAGGCGCGCCCCATGAGATTGCGCGGCGAGCGCTGGCGCTCCTCCTGCAGCGCGCGCCGGACGGCTTCGTCGAAAGGGAGCGGCGCGGGCAGCCCGGCCAGCGCGCGAAAGCCGCGGCGCTGCGCGAGGAGATCGCGCTTCAGGCCGTCGACCAGCTCGCAGGCGAGGCGGTAGTCGACGCCGCTGATCAGCCAGAGCCAGCGCGCCGAGAGCCGCGGCGTCAGGAGCGGCACCGGCATGGTGCGCGGCTTGACCCCGAGGATGTTCGCCGTCCGCAGCAGCATCTGGCGGCCGCTCAGCGCTTCGGGGCCGGGCAGGTCCTGCCAGTCGCTCGCGGGCAGCGGAACCCGCAGCGCCGCCACCAGCGCGGAGACGACGTCGTCGATGGCCACCGGCTCGGTGCGGTTCTCGAGCCAGGCGGGCAGCACCATGGCGGGCAGCCGCGCCGCCAGGTCGCGCAGGATGCGGAACGACGCGCTCCCGTCCCCGACGATGACCGAGGCGCGCAATTCCAGGCAGGGCACGGCGCCGTCGCGCAGCGCCTTGCCCACCGCCAGCCGGCTGCGCAGGTGATCGGAGAGCGCTTCTTGCGGCGGCTCGAGGCCGCCCAGGTAGACGATGCGCTGCAGCTTCTGCTTCGCCGCCGCCCGCGCGAAGCGCTCGGCTCCCGCGATCTCGCGCGCGCCGTAGCCTTTCTGCGCGCCGGTGAGGTTGTGGATGAGGAAGTAGGCCGCCTCGCAGCCCTGCAGCGCCGCCTCGATGGAGCTCTCGTCGTCGAGCTCGAAGCGACGCCAAGCCGGGTCGCGGGGCGGCGGCTTGCGGCTGGCGCAGAAGACCTCGTGCCCGGCGGCGGCGAGAGGAGCGCGCAGGCGGCCGCCCACGAATCCCGTTGCGCCGGTGAGGAGGATGCGCACGGCCGAACGCGTATCAGGATTGGGGTGCCCGGCGCTACCGTGTCAGAGTGCGCGGTCCATGCGCCTGCCCCCCAGCTTCCTCGCCGCCCTCGCCGTCTGGGGCGGCTGCTTCGTGCTCATCTCGCGAACGGGAAGCTGGGCGCCGCTCGCGGTGCTGGGCCCGCTCCTCGCCGCCGTCGTCCTCGCCAGCGATGGGCAGGCGCGCAGGCTCCTGCGGCCGAGCGTGCGCCTCGTCGCCCTCGGCCTCGCCGGCGGGCTGGTGATGGCGGCAGGGACCTACCTGCTCTTCGGCCTCTTTGCCCGGCTGGCGCCCGACCTGCGGCTCCTCACCATCGGCCTCTACAACGAGCTGCGCGCGCCCAGCTTCACCCCGGCCGAGCGGGCCGCGCTCATCCCCCTGGTGGCGGCGGCGGAGGAGGTCGTCTTTCGCGGCATCGCGCTGCCCGACGGCGGAAAGGGCGCTCCCCGCGCGGTGGTGCTCAACGCGCTGCTGGTCGGCGTGGCGCACCTGTCGTCGGGCAACTGGCTCCTGGCGCTGGTGGCCGCGCTCTGCGGCGCCGCCTGGGGCGGGCTGCGCGTCGCCACCCGTTCCTGCGTCCCCGGCATGGTCACCCACGTCGTCTGGGATCTGGCCATCCTGGTGGTGCAGCCGCTCATCTGATGCGCTTGCGAACCAGCGGCGGCACCGGCCGGTTCAGCCCCGCCGCGAGTCACCTTCTTCAGCCCCGACGCGCCTCGACGACCCGGCGCAGCTCTTCCTCCTTGGCGCGGCCCTCGACATTGTCCGGGGCGAACTTCTCGTAGAAGTCCGCCGTCTCGAAGACGGGCCTGATCTCCACCTCGGTGCCGCCCGCGAAGGGCGCGCGCTTGAGCCACTCGACCGCGTCGTCGATGGACTTCACCTGCCAGAGCCAGAAGCCGGCGATCAGCTCCTTGGTCTCGGCGAAGGGCCCGTCGACGACGGTGGGCTTCGCGCCGGAGAACCGCACCCGCTTGCCCCGGGCGCTGGCGTGCAGACCCTCGGCGGCGAGCATCACGCCCGCCTTCACCAGCTCCTCGTTGTACTTCCCTATCTCGGCGTGGATCTTCCCGTCGGGAAGGACCTGCGACTCCGATTCCTTGCTGGCCTTGACGATCACCATCACGCGCATGCCCTGCCTCCTTGGGTTTCTTGCCTCTCTGGTCACGACGACTGGGGACGGACCCGTTCGACACAGCCTGCAAAAAAAATTTTTTTTTTACAGGTGAAGCTGGGAGAGCACCGCGGCCAGGTCGGGCGGCAGCGGGCTCTCGTATTTGACCCGCGAGCCGTCCGGATGGGCGAAAGCCAGCCGCGCCGCGTGGAGGAAGTGGCGGTCGAGCCCCGCGAGCTGCGGGCCGCCGTAGAGCGCGTCTCCGGCCAGCGCATGCCCGATGAAGGCGAGGTGGGCGCGGATCTGGTGCATCACTCCGGTGGGGATCTCGACCTCCAGGAGCGTAAAGCCGCCCCGCCGCTCCAGCGGCTCGAAGCGGGTCACCGCCGGGCGCGCCGCGTGCTCGGCGGCGTAGTCGGGGTCGCTGATGGCCATCATCCGCCGCGCGTCCCTGGGGTCGTGGGCGAGGGGCAGCGCGATCTCGCCGCCGGCGTGGATCTCTCCCGCCGCCAGCGCCAGGTAGCCCTTCTCTACCGTGCGGGCGGTGAACTGCGCGCGCAAGAGCGCGTAGGCGACGGAGGTCCGCGCCGCCAGCAAGAGCCCGGAGGTGTCGGTGTCGAGGCGGTGGACGAGGCCGCCTTCCCGCAGCTGCGGCGGCGCCGCCAGGCCTTCGCCGTGCTGCGGCCAGACCTCGGCCAGCTCGGGAAAGCGGCCCACCAGCGCGTTGGCGGCGGTGCCGGTCTCGCCGGGCTTCAAGGGATGCGAGGGCATCCCCGCCGGCTTGTCGGCGACGATGAGGTGCTGGTCCGCGTGGACGATGCGGATGGCCAGGTCGGGCTGCGGCACCGGCTGATCCGGCGGCGGCTTCGCCACCGAGATCTTCGCCCCCGCCTGCACCGGCGCGCCCTTGGGAGCGCGCTTGCCCTCGATGCGCACGCGGCCCTCGGCAATCCAGTCCATGGCCCGCCCGCGCGAGACGCCGAAGAGCCTGGCGACGACCTTGTCGAGACGCTCGCCGCCCGCGCCCTCCGGAACCTGCCTCTCGTCGAGCTCGATCACGAGAGCGCTTTGCGGAGGTTGTCCGACGCCCAGGAAGCGAGGCCGTAGATCGACTCCATCGGGTTCACCCCCAGCGCGGTGGGGAAGACGCTGCCGTCGATGACGTAGAGGTTCTCGAGGAGGTGGTGCCGCAGCTCTTCGTTGACCACCGACCGCGACGGATCCTTGCCCATGCGGCAGCCCCCCATCTGGTGGGCGGTGAAGGCGGCGAAGAGGTTGGGGCCCAGGGGCGCCGCCTCGAGGAGCGGCAGGTCCGAGTCCTTGGTGAGGTGCACCGGGGTGGCGTGGAAGCTGACCACTTCCCGTGCGCCGTTGGCGAGGTGCAGCTGCGCCATCGCCTTCATCCCGGCGCGGAAGCACTCGTAGACGCGGGGGGTGAACGGGTAGTCGAGCCGGGGCCCGCCGTCGCCGCGCAGGGAGACGGTGCCGCCCGTCTCGGAAGAGTCGAAGCCGTCGATCATCAGGGAGAGGGTGGCGGCGACGTTGGGCAACAGTCCCATCCGGGTGCGCAGCGGCCCGCCGAAGCCGGGCATGGCGATCGAGGCCAGCATGGGATGCACCGGGGCCGCCTCGATGAAGAAGCCCGCGCCCTCCGGCCGGTGCGCGAAGTGGTGCGAGGCCACGCTCTGCGGCGCGCCGTAGAATCCTTCGACGCGCTCCCGGTAGAAGGCGCCCACCGCCACCACCGGATGCAACCAGGTATATTTTCCGACGGGACCGCCTTCGAGGCCCGAGCGCAGGAG
>JAYWAJ010000322.1:0-11498 GCA_043782525.1 Deltaproteobacteria bacterium
AGCGCCGGCTCGGTCCCGAACACCGGCGCGACGAAGAGCGGGCGCGCGCCGTGCTCCCGGGCGAGCCGCACGGTCTCCTCGAGGATGGCGCGGGTCAGCGCCAGGCTTTTCTGCAGGCGGCGCTCGGGCAGGATCTGCAGCTGGTCGGCGAGCAGCTCGCGCAGGAGGAGGCGCGGCGTGAAGGCGGGCGCGAGCGGCAGCGCCCCGCCGCGCAGCTCGAAGTGGGGCCGCGCGTCGTCGAGGTTGCGGTGCAGCTGGACGGCCAGCACCGTGGTCACCAGCGCCACCGGGCGGCGCAGCCGGTCCAGCGCATCGCGGGCGCGGAGCAGCGCCTGATCGCTGCCGTATCCACCCTCGGCGACGTCGACGACCTGGAGGCCCAGCCGCGCGCCCGCCTGCGCGGCGAAGGTCTGGTTCCACTGCAGGCCGTGGCCGACGGCGATCGACTCGCCGGTGACCAGCAAGGTCGCGGCCTGCGGATCTTCCACCCAGCCGGCGGACGGCGCGCGGTCGCCGTGCGCGTCCACGGCGTAGTCGACGACCGGCCCCCCGCCGGGCGCGCCGAAGCGCAGCGTGCTGCCCGGAACGAAAGCCCAGCCGGTGCGGGGGTCGCTCTTGCCCAGGAGCCACTCCAGCCGCGGATGGCGGGTGCGGCGCTCGGGGCGCTCGGAGAACCGCAGCGCCGCCTCCGACGCGCAGAGCGCCAGCGCCACCGCCAGCGCCAAGCGCGCGATTCCACCGGGCGTGGGGCGGCCGAGGCCCAGCGCCAAGAGAGCGAGCCCCGCGCCCGCGAGACAGAGTCCGCCGCGCACGGCGCCGTGCATCCACCAGGGCGGCGGCAGGTAGCAGGCGGGCACCACCACATGGCGCATCCACCAGGCGCCGTCGAGGGACGCGGCCGCGGCGAGCGCGCCGAGCGCCGCGGCCAAGAGAGCAAGGCGAATGAACCAACGCAGCACGCGCGCCAGCGTACCAGCGCGGCGCCGTGTTAGCGTCGCGGCCATGCTCGATCGCGTCCTCAAGCCCCTGCACCGCTGGGTGTGGAGCGACCCGAACCGGCGCGCGCGCAAGCTCTTGCGCTTCTCCGAGACCGAGGCGGACGGCGGGCGCGATCTCGCCCGCGCCGCCGAGCTGACCCGCGACCCCTCGCTCCGCCGGCTCTACCTGCGCCACGCCGACGACGAGGCGCGCCACGCGGTCCTCTTCCGCGTCCGGGGACGGGAACTGCTGGCGACGCTGCCGCACCGGCGCGAGGCGCTGGAAGCCAACTGGCTGACGCCGGGCGAGCGCGGCCTCGACGACCTGCACCTCGAAGGCGAGAGCGAGGGGCTGCTGCTCGCCTTCCTCCACCTCTCCGAGAAGGCCGCGGCCAACCGGTTCGCGGCCTACCAGGAAGTGCTCGACTGCGATCCGGAGACGCGCGATGTCTTCGCCCGGGTCCTCGAGGACGAGGCGTTCCACATGAGCTACACCCGCAAGCAGCTGGCGCGCATCGCCCCGCGGAAGCAGGGGCTGCACCTCTGGCAGGGCCGCCTCGACCGGTGGTGGAAGGCGTACCTGCGCCTCGCCGTCGCGCTGGCGTCGGTGCTGGGCGGCGTCATGCTGGCGCTCCAGTACTTCGTGGTGCTGCCGCTCTTCGCCCTGCTGGCCAAGCGGGCTCTGCGCCGCGAGCCTGTGGGGCTGCGGCCGGTGCGCGCCCCCTCGCCGCTGCAGAGCCAGTATTGATGCGCATCCTCGGCCTCTCGGCGCACTACCACGACTCGGCGGCGGCGCTGCTCGTCGACGGACAGCCGGTCTGCGCCATCGAGGAGGAGCGCCTCTCCCGCCACAAGAACGACGCCGGCTTCCCGCTGGCGGCCGTCGAGCTCTGCCTCGACCGGGCGGGGCTGACCCCCGGGGAGCTCGACGCCGTCGTCTTCTACGAAAAGCCGATGCTCAAGTTCGAGCGCATCCTCACCCTCCTGCTGCGCGAGTTCCCCCGCTCCTGGCGCAGCTTCCCGCGCGCGATGCAGAGCACCCTCGGCGGCAAGCTCTGGGTCAAGGGCATCATCGCCGCGCAGCTGGGCGTGCCGGGCCGGCGCATCCTCTTCACCGAGCACCACCGCTCGCACGCTGCCATGGCTTTCCTCGGCTCGCCCGCGCGGGAGGCGGCCATCCTCGTCGCCGACGGAGTCGGTGAGTGGGCCACGCTCTCGCTCGGCCGCGGCAAGG
This sequence comes from Deltaproteobacteria bacterium, assembly GCA_043782525.1. GTDB lineage: Bacteria > Myxococcota > Myxococcia > Myxococcales > 40CM-4-68-19 > 40CM-4-68-19. The sequence goes on from JAYWAJ010000322.1 coordinate 2,212, forward strand.
TCGACGACGCCGGACGTGTTTCCATCGAGCTGTTGCGCGAGCTGCGCTTTCCCCACTCGCTGGGCATGCTCTATTCGGCCTTCACCGCCTACCTCGGCTTCCCGGTCAACGAGGGCGAGTACAAGGTGATGGGGCTGGCCGCTTTCGGAAAGCCGGCCTTCGCCGCCGCGGTGCGGAAGATCGCCCGGCGCACGCCCGACGGCGGCCTCGAGCTCGACCTCTCGTACTTCGACTTCCACCACACCGCGCGGCGCAGCTACGCGCACAAGCTGGTCGAGGCCCTGGGGCCGGCGCGCGATCCCTGGGATCCCATCGACCTCCAGGGCGCCGAGGGCAGGCGCTTCGCCGACGTGGCCGCCAGCGTGCAGCTGGTGCTGGAGGAGATCCTCGTCGACACCGCCCGCGCGCTCCAGCGCGAGACGGGGCTCGCCGACCTCTGCTACGGCGGCGGCGTGGCGCTCAACGGCGTCGCCAACGCGCGCATCCTGCGGGAGTCGGGCTTCCAGAACCTCTACGTGCCCTCGGCCCCCGGCGACGCGGGCTGCGCGCTCGGCGCGGCGCTCTACGCCGATCGGATCCACTTCGGGCAGCCGCACCGCGAGATCCCCGGACATCCCTACTGGGGCGGAGAGCTCGACGCCGCGGAGCTGGCGCGGGTCGCCGCCGAGGACGGCCTCGCCGTCGAGGAGCTGCCCGACGAGCGCGAGCTCCTCGCCCGGGTCGCCGGCGAGCTCGAGAGCGGACGCATCGTCGGCTGGATGCAGGGCCGCAGCGAGCTGGGGCCCCGGGCGCTCGGCAACCGCAGCATCCTCGCCGCTCCGCAGGGCGCCGCCATGCGGGACCGGCTCAACCGCAGCATCAAGTTCCGCGAGGAGTTCCGTCCCTTCGCGCCGGCGGTTCCCCTCGAGCACGCCGACCGCTACTTCGAGCTGCCGCCGGGTGGCGCGCGGCTGGCGCGCTTCATGTCGGGCGTCTTTCCGGTGCGGCCCGAATGGCGCGAGCGGCTGGCCGCAGTCACCCACGTCGACGGCACCGCCCGGGTCCAGGTCGTCGAGCGCGAGCTGGCGCCGCGCTTCCACGCGCTCCTCGAAGCCGTCGGCGCGCGCAGCGGCCTTCCCGTCCTGCTCAACACCAGCTTCAACCTCGCGGGCGAGCCCATCGTCGAGCGCGCCGTCGAAGGCTACTCGACCTTCCGCCGCTCCGGCCTCGATCTGCTGGTCGCCGGCGGAACCGTGGTTCGCAAGCGCCGCGCCGGGGAAGCCGGGCCGAAGGAGGCCGTCGCGTGATCCGCCGCCGGGGAAAGATCGCCCGCACCGTGCTGCTGCTCGCCAGCGCCGGCCCCACCATCGCCGACGGCGCCCGCGGCCTGTGGCGCAGCGAGACCGGCAAGAAGTGGATGGTGCCGCTGGTGGTCTTCCTCGGCGTCACCGGGCTCCTGCTCATCGTCGCCGCGGGCGTCGAGGCGCTGGCGCCGTTCGTCTATGCGATCTTTTGACGACCTCCTCGCCTGCCCCCGGTGCGCAGGCCCGCTCGAGGACCTGCGCTGCGGCGCCTGCGGCAGGCAGTACCCGGCGCCAGGGGGAATTCCCGACCTGCGCCTCGAGTCGGACGACCGCACCGCGGCCGTGCGGGACTTCTACGCGGCGGCTCCCTTCCCGGGCTATCCGGAGCGCGACGGCATCTCGGGCCTGCGCGCCCGCGCCTCCCGCAGCGCCTTCGCGCGGCTCCTCGACGCGGCCATCCCCGGCGACGCGCTGGTGCTGGAGGTCGGCTGCGGCACCGGCCAGCTGGGGCTCTTCCTCGCCACCGCGGACCGCACCGTCGTCGGCGCCGACCTGGCGCGTCCCTCGCTCGAGCTGGCCTTTGCCGCGGCCGCGCGCTACGGCGCCGATGCGCACTTCGTCGAGACCGACCTGCGCTCGCCGGGCCTGCGGCGGTCTGCCTTCGACGTGGTCATCTGCAGCGGCGTGCTCCACCACACTCCCGACCCGCGCGCCTCCTTCGCCGCCGTCGCCCGGCTGGTGCGGCCCGGCGGCGTGCTGGTGGTCGGCCTCTACCACGCCTGGGCGCGCCTGCCGCACCGGCTGCGGCGCGCCCTCTTCCGCCTCACCGGCGTGGCCCCGTTCGATCCGGTGCTGCGGGCGCGACGCTCCGAGCCCGCCCGGCGCGAGGCCTGGTTCCGCGACCAGTACCTGCACCCGGAGGAGCACCGGCACACGCTGGGCGAGGTGCGCGGCTGGTTCCGCGAGAACGGCGTCGAGTACCTGCGGGCGTTCCCCAGCGCGCTCTTCGGCGAAGAAGGAGGCGCGCTCTTCGCGCCGGACGAGGACGACTGGGCGCCGGAGGCCTTCCTCTCGCAGCTGTCCTGGATCCGCGCGCTGGGCGGCGAAGGCGGCCTCTTCGCCGTCCTGGGAATGCGCCGCGCCTGACTAGAGGCCCAGCTCGCGGCGGAAGTAGGCGACCGTCGGCAGGAGGCCCTCCGCCAGCGCCACCCGCGGCTGCCAGCCCAGCAGCGTCTTCGCCCGGGTGATGTCGGGCCGCCGCTGCTTCGGATCGTTCTCGGGCAGCGGCCGCACCGAGCGGACGGCGCCGCCCTTCCCCACCGCGGTCCGCACCGCCTCGGCGAACTGGACCAGCGTCATCTCCACCGGGTTGCCGAGGTTGACCGGCAGCTGGTCGCCCTTCTCCAGCAGCAGAAGGAGGCCTTCGACCAGGTCGTCCACGTAGCAGAAGCTGCGCGTCTGCGAGCCGTCGCCGAAGACGGTGAAGTCCTCCTCGCGCAGCGCCTGGCTGACGAAGGCCGGCACCACCCGCCCGTCGTCGACCCGCATGCGCGGCCCGTAGGTGTTGAAGATGCGCGCGATCTGGAAGCGGGTCCCGTGCACCCGGGCGTAGGTGGTGATGAGCGCCTCGGCGAAGCGCTTGGCCTCGTCGTAGCAGGCGCGCGGCCCGAGGGTGTTGACGTTGCCGAAGTAGTCCTCGCGCTGCGGGTGCACCAGCGGGTCGCCGTAGATCTCGCTGGTCGAGGCGTGCACCAGCGTCGCGCCCGCCATGCGCGAAAGGTCGAGCGCGTGGCGGGTGCCCAAGGACCCGACGTCGAGCGTCTCCAGCGGCAGGCGCGCGTAGTCGACCGGCGAGGCGGGCGAGGCGAGGTTGAAGACGGCGTGGAGAGGACCGATGACCGGGATCGGCTGGCAGATGTCGTGCTCGACGAAGGTGTAGCGCGGGTTGCCGCGGTTCAGGTCCGCGTGCTGCCGCTTGCCGGTGAGGAAGTTGTCGACCGCCACCACCTCGTCGCCGCGGCGCAGGAGCCGGTCGACCAGGTGGCTCCCGACGAACCCCGCTCCTCCGAGCACGACCACGCGCATGGCGGGCGCTTGTAGAACACATCCGACGGCAGGGCAACGCTACTTCGCGCGGCCGTAGCGATCGTCGAGGCGCACCACGTCGTCCAGCTCGGGCGTCGAGGCTTCGAGGATGTCGCAGTCGGTCTCGGCGATCATGCGGTGGCGCAGGAGCGGCGTGATGTGGAACGACTGGCCCGCCTCGAGCACGCGGTCGCGCAGCTCCTCGCCCTCGCCGCCGGTCTGGAAGCGCATGCGGCCGGTGAGGACGTGCACCGTCTCGTCCTTCTTGAGGTGGTACTGCAGGCTGAGGGCGTGGCCCTGCTTGATGTGCAGGATCTTGCCCACGTAGCGCTCGGTGTGGGCCCAGATCAGCTCGTGGCCCCAGGGCTTCTCCACCCGGACGGTCTTGGCGTCTGCCATCGGTGTCTCCAGCTAGCGGGTCGACATGACCACGGCGGTCGCGCGCAGCTCGCGCTCGACGTCGCGGCGGAAGCGGGTGGCGGCGTCCTTGTCGTGGAAAGCGCCGACGCGGACGCGGTACCAGGTGCCCTTCTTGCCCAGGTCGGCCTCGACCGAGTAGGGCTTGAGGCCGGCGGAGCGGGCCTTGTTCTCCATGTGCAGCGCTTCGGCGCGGTCCTGCGAGGAGCCGATCTGCACGGTGAACTCCCCGGCGTCCCTGGGCGCGGCGGTCAGCGACACCGGCGTGGCCGAGGCGACCTGCACCGCCCGCTGCGGCGCCGGGACCACCGTCGCGGGGCGCGGCGCCGGAACCACCGCTGCCGGGCGGGGTTCCGCGGCGGCGTGAGCGGGCGCCCGGCCCTGCGCGGCCTTGTCGGTGGCGGTCTTCTCGCCGGGGTCGGAAGTCGCGCGAGCGGCGGCGGGCGCGTCGTCGGGCGGCGCGGCCAGGGAGGCCTGCTTCACGACCGGCGCCTCGAGGGGAGCTTCGACCACGACCCTGGGAGCCGGCGGCCGGAGGGGCGCGACCGCCGCCGCTCTTTCGCCGGCAGCGTCCAGCGCCGCCAGATCGCCCTGCGCCGAGGGCGCGGGCGGCGCTGACTTGCGCCCGACCAGCACCCCGATGGTGAAGACCCCGCCCAGGAGCAGGAGGCCCGACAGCGCCAGCACGAAGACCTGCCGGTCGTCGAGCGAGATCTCGATCTTTTCCTTCAGCCGCTCCACGTCGCGCATCGCCTTGGCAATACCAGACGAGGGCGGGTTCACGCCACTTTGCCGGCTCCGGCGGCGGTCTCCGCAGCCGCTTCCGGAGCCGCTTCCGGAGCCTCGTCAGCAGCCTCTTCCGCGGCGTCCATCCGGTCGGGAGCCGACACTCCCAGGACCCGCAGCCCGTTGGCCAGCGTCTGCCGGACGGCCCAGACCAGGTAGAGCCGCGCCGCGCTCTTGCGGGGGTCGTCGGAGATGACCCGCTCTGTCTTCTTATACTTCGTATAATAGCCGTGGAACTGGGCGATGGTCTCTTGCAGATAGAAGACCACCTTGTGCGGCTCGAGCGCCGCCGCCGCGTGGGCGATCAGCTCCGGCAAGAGGAGCACGCGCTTGATCAGATCGATCTCTTCCGGCAGCTGCAGCGCCTCCATCGCCTCCGGGTCCCAGCGCGCCTCCAGCCCCTTCTCCTCCCGCGCCTTGCGCAGGATGGCGGCGCAGCGGGCGTGGCCGTACTGGACGTAGAAGACCGGGTTGGTGTTGTCGCGCTTCTGCGCGAGGCCCAGGTCGAAGTCGAGCGCCATGTCGCCGCGCCGCAGGAGGAAGAAGACGCGGGTGGCGTCGGAGCCGGCGGTCTCCAGCAATTCGCGCAGCGTCACGTAGTTGGCCGCGCGCTTGCTCATCTTGAAGGGCTGGCCGTCCTTCATCAGATTCACCAGCTGGAAGAGGATGATCTCCAGCGTGCCGCCCATCGCCTGGACCGCGGCCTTCATGCGCGAGACGTAGCCGCCGTGATCCGCGCCCCAGACGTTGATGAGGCGCAGGTAGCCGCGGGAGATCTTGTCGAAGTGGTAGGCGATGTCGGCGGCGAAGTAGGTGGGCTCGCCGGTGGTCTTGAAGAGCGGGCGGTCGCGGTCGTCGCCGAAGCGCGTGGTCTTGACGACTTTCAACGGCTTCTCGACGAACTCGTCGTCGTGGGGATCGCGCTCCTGTCCTTTGGGCGGCGGCAGGATCTCCATCGCCGTCATGCCCTTTTCGTCGAGGAGGTGGATGGCCGCCTCGAGCCGGTTCTCGTCGTGCAGCGCCTTCTCGCTGAAGAACTTGTCGAAGCGGATTCCGAACAACTCCAGATCAGGCTGGATCAGGTTCCGCAGGATCCAGGCGGTCGCGAAGGCGCGCAGCGGCTCGCGGATCTCGGCGAAGGGCCGCGCCGGATCTCCGCCCGCGTCGAGCCAGGCCTGGGCCACCTCGCGCACGTACTCGCCCTGGTAGTCCTCCGCGTCGAGCGCCACCGGCGGCACGCCGGGCCTCAATTCCGTGGCCCGCGCCAGCACCGCGTGCGCGAGGCGCCACACCTGGCCGCCGGCGTCGTTGATGTAGAACTCGCGCGCCACCTGGTAGCCGGCCCACTCGAGGAGGTTGGCCACCACGTCGCCGATGACCGCGCCGCGCCCGTGGCCGACGTGCATCGGGCCGGTGGGGTTGGCGCTGACGAACTCGACCATGGTCCGCCTGCCCTTGCCGGCGTCGCTGCGGCCGAAGGCGTCGCGCTCTTCCCAGACGGCCTGGAGCGCGCGGTGCCAGACGCCCTTGGCAAGGCGGATGTTGAGGAAGCCGGGCCCGGCGATCTCGACCTTCTCGAGGAGGTGGTCGGGATCCTCCAGCTGGTCGACGATCTCCTGCGCCAGCTTGCGCGGATTGGTCCTGGCGATCTTGGCGAAGACCAGCGCCGCGTTGACCGCGAAGTCGCCGTGCTCCGCCTGTCGGGGCGGCTCGACCTGGAACTCCGCCTGCGCCTGGTCGGGCAGGACCCTGGCGACCGCCGCCGCCACGATGGCCCGCACCCGCTCCCGGATCATGGCGCGGGCACCCGCGCCGTGGTTGTATACTCGGTATCAAACAACGGACGCAGCCGATCCCAGCTGGCGTACAGATGCTCGATCATGATCTTGGTGCCGTTGAGGACCGGCATGAAGTTGGTGTCGCCGTTCCAGCGCGGGACCACGTGCCAGTGCAGGTGGTCGGCGATGCCGGCGCCCGCCACCTGCCCGAGGTTCATCCCCACGTTGTAGCCCTGCGCCTGGTAGGCGCGGCCGAGCAGGCGCACTCCGACGCGGAGCATCTCGGCCAGCTCGGCGCACTCCTCGACCGAGAGCGCGGCCAGGTCGGCGGTGTGCTTCGCCGGCACCACCATGATGTGCCCGTTGTTGTACGGATAGCGGTTGAGGATGGCGAAGGTGTGCCGGGTCCGCCCGAGGATGAGGTTGCCGCGATCGTCCGGGGCGCGCGGCAGGTCGCAGAAAATGCAGCCCGCGGGCCGGGCGCCTTTCTCCTTCTCGATCAGCTCCATCCGCCACGGCGCCCACAGCTGCTCCATGGCTACTTCACCAGGGCCGGGGCGAGGAACATCACGCCGCCTTGGGGAACCGACGACCGGACGCCTTCCGCCGCGCCCTGGAACGCGCCCTGGAAGGCCCCGCGCATCAGGTCGCGCAGCGAGAGCTCGTGCTCCTTCGAGGGATACTGCACTTTCGGTTCGCCGCTCTGTCCGGCGAGCTGCCACGCCGCCGCCACCGCCTCGTCCAGGCCGCCCAGCTCGTCGACCAGCTTCAGCTCCTTGGCCCTGCGCCCGGTGTAGATGCGTCCCTCGGCCAGCTCGCGGACCTTCGCTTCCGGCAGCCCGCGCCCTGCGGCGACCGCCTGCACGAACTGGGTGTAGACGTCGTCGGAGATGCCCTGGATCTCCTCGCGGTCGGTCTCCTGGATGGGACGGAACGGCGAGAGGGTGTCCTTGTACTTTCCCGTCTTGAGCGTGGTCTCCTCGACGTGGGCGAGGTCGAGCAGGCCCTTGACGTTGAAGTGCATGAAGATGACGCCGATGGAGCCGGTGAGCGTGCCCGGCTCGGCGAAGATCCTGTCGGCGGGCGCGGAGATGTAGTAGCCGCCCGAGGCGGCCAGGCTGCCCATCGAGACCACCACCCTCTTCTTCGCCTTCAGCCTCTTGACCGCGTCGTGGATCTCCTGCGAGGGCGCCACCGAGCCCCCGGGCGAGTCGACGCGCAGGACGATGGCCTTGATCTCGTCGTCCTTCTCGTACTTCTTCAGCAGGCGGACGATCTTGTCGGCGTCGACACCGCTCTGCCCTTCGCCGATGGTGCCCCGGGCCTCGACGATGCCGATGCGCGCGCCGCCCGCGCTCTCGGCCTCGGAGGAGAAGCTGGAGCTCTTCACCGCCGAATAGGCCAGCATCATGAAGCCGAACAGGACCAGGAACAGCCCGCCGAAGATGACGGCGAGCACCACTGCGGCACGCTTGTCCAACGGAGCTCCCTTTCGATACGGCGGCGGTGACGGCGGAGTGCGCTTGCTACCACTCGCACCCTCTGGGTACAAGCGATGGGTGCCCTTCCGGCGCATGCTCAGCTCGCTGGTCGAACGAGCGCCCGGCGCGCGGGGAGCGGTCTTCTGCGACTACGAAGGCGAGTTCGTCGCGCTGGTGGCCCGCGATCCGGCGCTGTCCGAGTACGACCTCAAGGTCTTCGGCGCGCACATGGCCGCGGCCTGGCTCAATCTCCAGACCCACGCCAGCGCCCAGGGCGCGGGCGGCATCGTCGAGCTGCGGCTCGGCTGCGCGGGCGGGACGCTCCTCTGCCGGGGGCTGCCCGACGGCTACTACGTGATGCTGGTGGTGGAGGCCGGCCGCCCCTCGGCGCACGCCGCCTTCGAGCTGGGCCACACCGCCGACGAGATCGCCTCCGCCCTATAGCGCGCCCGTCCCGCGCCGCGCGTACTTCACCAGCGCCTCGAGATCCGGACGCTCGGCGTCCAGATCGAGGCCGCCCTTCTTGCCGGGCGGCATGACCACGCCGCTCCACTTCGCCGCGTCGTCCACCGGCAGGCCGTCGAAGTCGAGCAGCAGCGGCTGGCGGATGTCGAGGTCCTCCATCGAGCGCAGGTGCCGGAGCGCTGCCTCCTGCGCGCCGGGTCCGTTCACCGCCAGCACCGCCAGGCCCGCGAAGTTGAGCGCGGCGATGCGCTTGTCGAAGACCGGCCGGGTCTCGCCTGCCGCGATCAACACCGCCACGCGCGGCCGGGCCGGCTGCGGGGGCCGCCACAGCCAGGCCTGCTGCGCGCCGATCTTGAGCGGCTGCGGGCGCACGATGGCGTCGCGGGGCAGCCCGGGCCGCGGGCTGCGGGTCAGCCGCATCGGCGTGCCGTAGCCCATCCGCAGCTCCCAGACGTCGGTGGTGTCATCCGCGAGCCGCCAGCCGAAGTAGAGCCGCTCGCCGGTCCGGTCCCAGGAGAGCGCCGCCTCGCCTTCGTGGACGTTGGCGAGCGAACCCGAGGGCGGCGCGGCCAGCGGCTGGGCCCGCAGCGAGGGCAGCTCCAGCAGCGAGAAGAGGGTCTCGCCCGTCGCCTCCGCCGCCACCGCCAGCCGGTGTCCGTCTTCGCTGATGGCGAAGGCCTGCAGATCCTGGGAGGGAGCGTAGACGGTCTTGCGCGTCTTTCCGGCGATGAGGTCCACGCCCAGCGTGGCGCGGCCGGCGTCGGTGAGGACGTAGACGGAGCGGCCGTCGGGCGCGAAGCGCGGCTGGCGGTAGCGCGCCGGGGTGTCGGTGAGCAGCTCGCCCCGCGCCGCCGTCAGATCGATCTGCACCAGCGCCTCGCCCTGCCCGCGCTGCACCAGCGCCAGCAGGCTGCGCCCGTCGGGCGACGGCGGCCCCAGCGCGAAGAGCCCTGCCAGCGCTTCTGGCAGCGACAGCGATCCCGCCGCCGGCT
>JAYWAJ010000323.1:0-4331 GCA_043782525.1 Deltaproteobacteria bacterium
ATCCTCATCACCGAGAACACCGATCCCGACTGGGAACCGATCATGAAGATCGCCGCCGGCATCGTCACCGAGCGCGGCGGGCGGACTTCGCACGCGGCCATCATCGCCCGCGAGCTGGGCATCCCGGCGGTGCTGGGCACCGGCACGGCGACCGCCACCGTCCCGCACGGCGAGAAGATCACCTTGAGCTGCGCCGAGGGCGAGCAGGGCCGCATCTACCGCGGCGCGCTGGAGTACGAGGTCGAGGAGATCGACCGCGCCCAGTTCGCCCGGCCGCGCACGCAGATGATGCTCAACGTCGGCAATCCCGAGCAGGCGTTTTCCACGGCCATGCTGCCCAACGACGGCGTCGGCCTGGCGCGCATGGAGTTCATCTTCGCCAGCTGGGTGAAGGTCCATCCGCTGGCGCTGACCCGCTACGCGACGCTCGACGCGCAGACGCAAGCGCAGGTCGACGTCATGACCCGCGGCTATGAGGACAAGACCGAATACTTCGTCGACCGGCTGGCCCAAGGCATCGGCACCATCGCCGCCGCCTTCCATCCCAAGCCGGTCATCTTGCGATTGAGCGATTTCAAATCCAATGAATACGCCACGCTCCTGGGCGGCAGGCAGTTCGAGCCGCAGGAGGAGAATCCGATGATCGGGTGGCGCGGCGCCTCGCGCTACTATCATCCCGACTATAAGGAAGGCTTCGTCCTGGAAATGCGCGCCATCCGCAGGGTGCGCGAGCAGTTCGGCCTCAAGAACCTCAAGATCATGGTGCCGTTCTGCCGCACTCCCGACGAAGGCCGCAAGGTCATCGAGGTGCTGCGCGAGGGCGGCCTGGTGCAGGGGCGCGACGGCCTCGAGGTCTACGTGATGGCGGAGTTGCCCTCCAACGTGCTCCTGGCCGACCAGTACGCCGACATCTTCGACGGCTTCTCCATCGGCTCGAACGATCTCACCCAGCTCATCCTCGGCGTCGACCGCGACAGCGCGCTGGTGGCGCCGCTCTTCAACGAGCGCAACTCCGCCGTGCTGCAGGCCTGCGCGCGGGTCATCGACGCCGCCCACCGCAAGGGCCGCAAGGTCGGCATCTGCGGGCAGGCGCCCAGCGACTTCCCCGAGTTCGCCGCTTTCCTGGTCGAGCAGGGAATCGACTCCATTTCACTCATTCCCGACTCGCTGGTGAAGACCAGCGAGCGCGTGCTGCGGGCCGAGCAGCAGCCCAAGGCGGCGCAGCCGGCGCGCCGCGCGGCGGACGTGAAGCTCCCCTCCGCGGGGGGCGCGCGTAAGAGGATGATCGAGCCTGCCGAGGCGTGGGCCGACACCGAGCCGTTCGTCCCCAGCAAGGACTAGCCCGGGCTGGTATCGCTCGGCGCCGCTCCCCAGGCGGCCGGGCTTTGCGCTCCGCCCCATCCCTAGATTTTGTCCACTGGGGGGGCGGGGATGGGATTTGCAGTCGCGCTGGCGGCGCTGGTGGTCGCGGGACCCGTCAACGTCATCAATGCCGGGGGAGGAAATGCGCTGACCTTGCCGGCGGCGCGGCACGTGGTCCGCCTCGATCCACAGAACGGCAAGCCAGCGACCTGGCTCCTGGCCGCCCAGCAGGACGGGGTCGACGGGCACTGGCTCGGTTTCTGGCGCAGCGACGACGAAGCGCAGAGCTGGAGCTGGTATGCGCCCATCCAGGACCGGTGCTGCGAGCGCGACACCGACGACATGATAACCGTCGGCATGGATATCGCGCTGGTCTATTCCTATGAGGGGCCGTCGATCAGCGGCTCGGTGGACCACGACGTCTACTTCCAGTGGTGGCGCTGGAACGGCAACTCCGACTGGATTCCCCAGGCGCCGGTGAAGGTCTTCGATTCGGTCTCGGATACGACCGCATATCTACGAGCGGAGATCGCCCGCGACTCGCTCTCCCGGCTCTGGATCTGGGCGCAGCGGCTCAACAGCGACGGGACCTTCACCCTGGTGATGACCGTCAGCGGAGACGGCGGGGCGTCGTTCCAGGCGCAGCCGTCGCTGGACACCTTTGGCGACCGGCCGGGCGGCCGCATCCTGCCGGTCGCGGGCAATCAATTGATGCTGCTCTACGGAACGCACGGCGTCGACCCGGGCTACATGCGCCTGCGGTCGGACAGCGACCCGGTCGGCTCGTGGAGCGGGCGGCAGGCGGTCCTTCCCGACGGCCTCTATCACGGCGCGGCCCTGAGCGCGGCCGGCGACGGCAGCGGCGGCGTCCACCTCGTCTACAAGGACCTCAACGAGCAGCTCTTCTATCGCCACTGGAGCGGCAGCTGGAGCGGGCGGCAGCTGGTGGAGAGCAGCGCCGACTGGGCCTTGCAGCCTTCGGTCACGCGGGTGGGCGGAGACCTGGTCATCTTCTGGAACAGGATGCTGGCCAGCAATACCAATTATCAATTCTATTACCGCACCCTCGAGTCCGGCTCCTTGGGGTCCGCCCAGCTCCTCGACGGCAGCGGCGGCTTCAAGGGATATCCCGCCGCGGTGGAGATCCTGCCCGCCAGCGTTCCCGGGGTGCCGTGCTTCTATGGAAATACCCCCGACGCGAACAGCACCGGCTCGATTGCGGAGGTCTTCGCGCCGACCCCGAATGCAACGCCCCCGCCCCCGCCGCCGCCACCCCCACCTCCCCCCGACGGCGGCGTCAGGGGGACGGACGGCGGCGTCCCCGACGCCGGCGCCCCGGACGCCGGCAGCGGCGGGTCCGACGGCGGCGTGGCCACCTTCGGGACGCTCTTCTCCGACAACTTCAACCGCACCGTCGTCTCCGGTCTGGGGTCGTCCTGGCAGGTGCGGTCCGGGGCCTGGCGCGACGACGGACAGCGCGCGAACTCCGATCTGGACGGCACGCAGGATCAGGCCTCGGTGATCGGGCTCAGCTGCGCGGACTGCAGCGTGCAGGCGCGGGTGGTGAACTTCAGCGCCACGACGGCGGCCCTCGACCTGCGCGAGGCGGCCTCGGGCGATCGGTACGACGTCGCGCTCACCGCCAGCGGCCGCCTGCAGATCCGCAGGCACAACGGCGGAGTCACCACCGTGCTGGGCGACGTGGCGAGCGGCATCGCCGACCTGGGGAGCTGGGCCACCCTGGCGCTCAGCGCCAGCGGGGCGCGTCCGGTCCAGCTGGTCGCGTCGGTCAACGGCGTGCCGAAGCTCAGCGTCACCGACAGCTCGGCCGCGGCCATCAGCGGGGCGGGCACCGCCGGGCTATGGACCGATCTCTCGGGGATCTGGTTCGACGACTTCGTGGTTGCGGGAAATGCCAGCGGGGGCAGCACGCCGGACGCCGGGACGCCGGACGCGGGCACGCCCGACGCGGGGACGCCCGACGCGGGGACGCCGGACGCAGGCACGCCAGACGCCGGGACACCGGACGCAGGCACTCCGGACGCGGGTACGCCCGACGCAGGTACACCTGACGCCGGCACTCCCGACGCCGGCACTCCCGACGCCGGCACCGGCGGCACCCTCTTCTCCGACAACTTCAACCGCACCTCTTCCGGCGACCTCGGCCCGGCCTGGACCATCGCTGCCGGCAACTGGCGCGACGACGGCGCCGCCGCCAACTCCGACAACGACACGTTGGACCGCGCCACCGTCGCCGCCGTCTCCTGCGCCGACTGCCGCATCGACGCGAAGATGGTGAACTTCTCCGGCGGCGAGTCGATGCTGGAGCTGCGCGTCAACGGCGGCAACCGCTACGCGCTGGCGCTGACTGCCGCCGGCCGCCTCGAGATCCGCCGGTACGCCGGGACCAGCGTCTCCGTGCTGGGCGGCGTCGCCAGCGGCATCGCCGACCTGGGGAGCTTCAACAGCTTCACCTTCGCGGTGCAAGGCGCCTTTCCGGTGACGCTCACGGGCGCGTTGAACGGAGTGCCGAAGCTCAACGCCACCGACTCCACCGCCGGGGCCTATACAAGCGCAGGCCGGGCGGGCGTCGCGGCGACCATGTCCGGCATCCTCTTCGACGACTTCGTGCTCACCCGCACGGTGCCTGCCGGCGGAACGCCGGACGCGGGCACTCCCGACGCGGGCACCCCGACGCCACCCTGATGCGGGCACCCCCCGACGCCGGCACGGGCGGCGGTGCCAACCTCACCGTCCTGACGACCAGAGCGTCGACTTCGCCGCACGCGCGCCTTGACCGGGCCTTGCGGCGCGGCGGATGCTTTGCCGCATGACCGACCCCGGCGACGACCTCGCGGCACGCCTCGCAGCGCTGGAAGGTACGGTCGCGGTCCTCCAGCGCGACCTGGGCCAGCTGCGCCACGAGCTGGTGCAGAAGCGGCCGCTCGATCCGGTCCCGCCGCGCGCGC
>JAYWAJ010000324.1:0-11481 GCA_043782525.1 Deltaproteobacteria bacterium
TTCGTCGTGAGCCTCGCCTGGATCTTCGACGTGGACCAGGGCCGCATCGAGCGCACCGCGCCCGTCGCGGGGCAGGGCGGCGCCCGCATCGCGCTCGTGCTGGTGGGCATTGGACTGCTTGCGGCCGCGCCTGGCAGCATCTGGTATTTCTATGTGCGCCGGGTCCCCGAGCCGACCGGGCTTCACGGGGCGCGCGTTGCCTCCATTGCGGTGCTGCCGTTCGTCAATATGAGCAGCGACCGCGAGAATGAGTACTTCTCCGACGGGATCACCGAGGAGCTGATCAACGCTCTCGCCAACGTTGAGGGTCTCCGCGTCAGCCCGCGCACCTCCAGCTTCGCCTTCAAGGGCAGGGACGTCGGGGTCCGCAAGATCGGCGAGGATCTGAACGTGGCCACTGTGCTTGAGGGGAGCGTGCGCCGCGAGGGTGCCCGCGTGCGCGTCAGCGCGCAGTTGGTGAGCGCTGCGGACGGCGATCACCTCTGGTCCAAGACCTACGATCGCGAGCTGAACGGCATCTTCGCGCTCGAGGACGAGTTGGCGCGCTCGATCGCGGAGGCGCTGCGGCACAAGCTGGTGCGCGAGGAAGCGCCCCATCCTTCGACGGCCAGCGTCGAGGCGCACGACCTCTACCTGCGCGGCCGCTACTTCTGGAACAAGCGCAGTCCGGAAGGGCTGAGAAAGGCGGCCGACTTCTTCGAGCAAGCCATCGGCAGGGACCCGCGGTACGCGATCGCCTGGGCGGGGCTGGCGGACGCGACGGCGATCCGCGTCGAGTACGATGAGGTTCGGGCTTCGGATGTGATCTCCAAGGCGAGGCAGTGCGTGCTCCGGGCGCTGGAACTCGATCCAGAGTTGGCCGAAGCGCACGGGACTTTGGGGATCATCCTTAGCTACGACTACGAGTGGGCAAAGTCCGAGGTCGAGCTCCGAAAAGCGATCGAGCTGAAGCCCGATGCCGCGTCGGCCCATCACCGCGCCGCATTGGATCTCATGTGCATGGGGCGCGGGCAAGAGGCCCGGACAGAGTTGGAGCGCGCACTGCATCTCGAGCCCACCTCGCTGGTCGTCAACAACTTCAGCGCGGTCCTCCGTTACTCCGAGCGGGACTTCGACGGCGCGGCCGCCGGATTCAGGAAGACGCTCGAGATGGATCCAGGCTTCCAGGTTGCCCACTCGCAGCTCGGCTGGGCCTTGCTGGCGCTGGGCAAGTACCCGGAGGCCCTCGCGGAGTTGGACCAAGGTACCCCAAGCTATAGTCGGGGATGGCGCGGCTACGCGCTTGCGATGCTGGGACGGAAGGACGAGGCGCGCAGCCTGCTCGCGGAGATGGAGGCGAGCGCGCACCCGTCGCCCGTGGCGCTGGCGCTGGTCTGGCTCGGGCTCGGCGACAAGGACCGCGCACTCTTGCTGCTCCGGGCCGCGTGCGCCGAGCGCGACTGGAGATTGAGGTACGCGAGGGCGGAGCCTCTCTACGACGGCTTGCGCTCTGACCCGCGCTTCAACGAAGTGCTCCGCTGCGCGCACCTCGACTGATCGACGCAGTGCCGCTCCACCGAGCGGGCCGCGCGAGACTTTGCCAATCTCGTGGCGCAGCTTCGCCAGTGTGGCTGGAAGGCCATCGCCATCCACCGCGAGAGCTCGGACACGAGGCGGCTCGCCTCTCTCGGCGCCGAGCTCCGCAAGGCCGCACTCGACCAGCCCTCGGAGCTTCTACAAGCGATGCCCGAGGAGGTGGACGCCGTCTTCCACGTCGCTGGGGACTTGGGCTGGTCAAGGCTCCACGACGAGCGGCAGCGACGCGTCAACGTGGCGGGAACCCGCCACGTCGTCGAGGCGGCGCTCCAGCGCAAGGCAAAGCACTTCATCCACACCTCGAGCGTTGCCGCCTTCGGCATCACCCACAGCGCCGAGACGCTGTCCGGATGGCCGATAGCGCGCTTTACTTCTACTATGAAGCAAGGTGACGAGAATGAACGCTTACCCGCTGCTCATCGAATTCGTTCCAGGTACCCGCGTCTACCGCGAACCGGAGGTTGTACCGAAACTGCCGATCGTCCAGAACGGTCCCCCGGGAACATCTATCGTCTTCGCAGACGGAACGAAGGTGCCCCTGCCAACCGATCAGATTGTCTTCGCCGAGGATGGCGGTGGCGTCGCCCGGGTGGGTTTCGGCGGGATGAGAGCCGGGGGAATGGAAAACGGCCAGCTGGTCTTCTACCGGGTTCGTGATCTCCAGCCCGCGGAGCTACTGTCCCCCCAGCGTGGTCGAAGGATGACGCTTGAGCCACGCATGGTTGCCTCCGTTGCCGTCGACGGCCAAGTTGTATGGCCAGTGACCAGACCTCGGTCGTAGCTCAGTAGCGCGGCACGGTTGGGTCCGGAAGATTCCCTCTCTCGGGGCCATAGGCGGGCAAGGTGGTGAGCCGCACGTCCTCCACCGGGCCACCGACCGTAAAATGGTAGAAGCTCTGCCAGTCGCGGGAGACGATGCCGAAGACCTCGTGAACTGGATCGTCGAAATAGCAGCCGATGCCGGTCGATCGAATACCTGCCTCCTCTGCTTCGAGATACAGCACTTGACCAACCATCCCGGCTTCCCACAACAGATTCCGATAAAAGGCCGCACCGTAGGTGACGAGGCTGTCCATGTAGTCGGCGATCATTCCCAGGCTGAAGGCTCCGTCTGCGGCGATGTCCTGGCCGCACGAAACGCTCGCCGCAAGGGCGCGACAGTCACCTTCTTTGAGAAGGTAGAGGTGGAGCCCCGACGGGCAGGTGGGCGGCCGCTGCCAAAGGAAGTCGCTTCGCATGACGGCCCGGAGCGTCTCGACCTTGTCCGGATCGCGAGCCAGTGCGTAGAGGCCGGGCGGTAGTCCCCGCACGCGATGCGCAAACAAGCCAAGGTGGATGCGCGGCTTCCAGGGGATTGCATCCCAGGGCATCGACCGCCGGTCGCTGGTCGGCACAAGACGGGCGAGCATCCGAAAGAACGCCTCCGCCGAGATCGATGTCGTGCCATCCATGCTCACGGCGCTCCTGCGTCCGAGGATCACTTTCTCGGCGCTTAGCGACCCAGACCGTACGGGGGCGCCGAAGAGCTTCTCCTCGGAGGCGAACCGTGAGAAGTCTTCACTCGTCGGAGTGTTGCTTTGCCGGCAGGTTGCCCGAACGACCTCCTCGATGACGGGCCAGTCGACGCCGTGTGCGGGACTGAGTGCGTTGGCCTTGCCATACCAAGGGCCCGCTTCCGCCTGGCGCAGGGTTTCTTCCGGCAGGGCGCGCGAAACGCCATGAGGTCCATCCGGCCCTGCGGGCGTCACGAGTGCGATGAGATCCGGATGCTCACGCTCGGCGTGCCCGTAGTCGGCATCGCGGTCGAGCCCGAGGAGCTTGGTCATACCGGCATCGCCAGGGCCGCTGAAGAGGAACAACCGCCAGCCCAGCGCGGCGGCTGAGATGCGCATCGTCGCCAGTGCGTGCCCAACGTCGTGCTGGCAGTATCGAAAGGCGCGCTCGCCGTACTTCCAGGCCTCCCGCCAGGGAATGGACGACAGCCCCACCAGGAACGAGCTCTTGGGAAACGCGGACATCAACGCCGACCAAACCGTAAGGTCGAGGTCCGCACGCCGCTCGAGGCCGTGTTCTTTGGGGGCATAGTGATAGATGGCCGGACGATCGTGAACGCCGTCGAGAGCCGGCAGGACCGCATAGCCTTCGGTCGGGTGGAGGTTTCCACTCGAGGGATTGGCGCGTAGGGACCAGGCGGTGTCCTGAAATCGCTTCCACGCGGTCAGGGACAGGGCATAGCGGAAGAAGATCGAGAGCGAGTCGATCGACAGCGGCATCGGCGCCACGCTGCCGGGCACGTATAGCTCCCAGTAGGGCAGCTTCCGCCCGGTGTCGGAGCGCGGGAATCGAATCAGCTGCGCGCCTTCGTACCGCCGGAACGGGTCGGGCTGCGTCGCCCAGTCCATCTGTCCGAGCGATGCGGCGTAGCGATGGTAATGGTGCTTCGTTCTCTCGTGGTAGGCAACAACGACTGCTTCGGGAGTGTCATCACCCTCGAGGAGCTTCGTGCCGGGCGATTCCGGGCTACCGGAGCCCGCTGGCATCACCGGAAGACGGAGTGAATGGCTCACGATTATCTCCGCATACGTCAGGCGTAGCGCTCAAGTAACGCTTCCTCCTCCGCAAAGCTCGGAGCGAGCATACTCCGTCGGACTCCCAGCCGTCGTTAATCTTTGTGTCCAGGGAACCGGGGCGGTACAGTCGTCGCCAACCCCTGATCTCCGGCAAGCGGGCCGGCGCTTCCTTCTATGGACATCCGCTACGACTTGGTGATGCTGGACCAACTCGCAGCTGGCGGTTCACGTCCGCCTTGACCAGCGGACTGCCACGTTCCTCTGCCTCCAAGAGGTCAAAATAGGCCGACGCAAGCACTTCGTTCTCTGTAGTTGTCCAGCCTTCGCCAGTGCGCCCAAGCGGGGAATCGTCTCGCCTGACAAATGCAGCGAGCTGTTGCATCCGCAGAGCAGCCTTCCGGGTGTCGTTAAAAGCCTGCTATGTGCCCGCGCGGCGGCGGGCACGAGCTCATCGCGAAGCGTGGACGAAGGTGTCGCGATGGAGACAGGTCATCGGTATGAAGAGCCCCGCGCGAACGACATTCGCCCGGTACTGGCGTTCGCTCTGACGGAGAACACGATGAGGATGCTGACTGGCTATTCCATGCTCGAGAACGGCGTGCGGATCCCGAAGCTCGGGTTCGGTACTTGGCAAATCCCCGACGGCAAGAAATCGTACGACGCGGTCGCAGCCGCCCTTGAGGTGGGCTATCGCCACATCGACACCGCCCGCGCCTACGGCAACGAGTCGAGCGTCGCCCGGGCGATCGCCGACAGCGGCATTCCCCGCGGCGACGTCTTCGTCACCACCAAGCTGCCGGCCGAGGTGAAGGTGTACGGCGAGGCGGTGCGCAGCTTCGAGGAGACCCTCGCCTCGCTGGGGATGGACCACGTCGACCTCTACCTGATCCACGCGCCTTGGCCCTGGGAGGACATGGGCAAGGACTGCCGCTCCGGCAACGCCGAGGTCTGGCGCGCGATGGAGGAAATGTACGACCAGGGGCGCGCGCGGGCGATCGGCATCTCCAACTTCGAGGTCGCGGACATCGAATCCTTAATGAGCGCCTCGCGGCTGAAGCCGCAGGTCAATCAGATCCGGCTCTTCGCGGGCAACCCGCAGAACGAAGTGACCGCCTATTGCCGGAGGCAAGAAATCCTCGTTGAAGGCTACTCGCCCCTGGCGACCGGCTCGCTCATCGGCAACAGGGACGTTCGCCGCCTCGCAGACAAATATGGAAAGTCCGTTGCCCAGCTGTGCATCCGGTACGTCGCGCAGAAAGGCGCCCTGCCGCTGCCCAAGACCACTTCAAAGGCGCGCATGATCGAAAACGCCGATGTCGACTTCGAGATCGCGAAAGAAGATATCGCCTTGCTCGACGGACTCTAGGATGCGCTCAGGGCGACCACCGCGGCCGTGGGCGGGGCGCCTCGGAGCTGGTGACGCCGAGGCTAGGAGGAACAGCGGCAGCAGCGTTCTAGTCGTCGGCAGCGACCGTGGAAGGGCGCACCCGCGTCCGATAATGGGGAGATCCGTCTACTCGCTTCCCGGTAGAGCCGATTCGCTGGTCAGATCCACCTGCCCCTCACCACGGTAGCTGGAATCGGCGTCATGAGCACACGACAACAGGACGTCGTCCTCCTTCGCGAGGAGCTGTACGAACAAGTCTGGGCCGACCCGGTCACCAAGGTGGCGCAGCGTCACCAGATCTCGGATGTTGCCCTTGCCAAGGCATGCCGGCGCATGGGTGTCCCGCTCCCGCCACGAGGACATTGGGCAAAGGTCGCTGCTGGCCATGCGCCGAAGAGGCCACCGCTACCAGCCAGGAAGGGCGATCAGTCGGCAGAGTACCGGATCGATCGGTATCGCCAACCCCCTGCCGGAGCGGCGGTCGAAGGTCCTCTTCCGCCCCCGCCTCCGGAAGCCCTGGTGCCGAAGGTTGAGATCGCGGTGGCCGAGAACCTCTCGTCGGCGCATCCGCTGGTTCGTGAGGGGCTGCGCAACTTTCGCCGTCGGCTCAAAGAAATGCACTATTTGCCCGACGGCATTCTACGGATCGGAGATCCAGTCGATGTTGACGTGAGCCCAGAGGCGCATGAGCGAGCCTTTAGTATCCTCGACGCGATCATCAGAGCGCTAATCGCTGCGGGTTACAAGGTAAAGCCCTGGGAAACCTACCAGGAGCGCAGCCACGTCATGATCGATGGCGAGAAAATTCAGTTCCGAATGAGTGAAGGCAGGCGAAAGGCCGACCGCAATCCGAAGGACGTCCTGGCCAGCTACTTCCGGCCATCTGGCGAACTGCGATTCCGGATCTGGTACGAGGCTCCGTACAAGCAGGAACGAGAGTGGAGAGACGACAAGAAGCACCGGCTCGAGGACCGCCTCGAGGAAATCTTTGCCGGCTTTTTTCAGGCCGCCGCAGGTCAGAAGCGTGAACGGGCGGAGTGGGCTGAGGCGCAGAAGCGGCGAGCAGAGGAAGAGCACCGGGCCTGGCTGCGGCAGCAGGAGCGACAGAGGGAAGAAGAGCGGATCAAGAACCTCCGGCTGGCGGCTCAGAATTGGCACGAGGCACAGCTTCTCAGGAGCTACGTCGTTGAAGTGGAAGCTCGTGCCCGCGCTGCTGGCGCAAAAGAGGTGTATGGGCGGCCAGTTCCCGAGTGGGTCAAGTGGGCGACCAGGGCAGCACTCGAGCGATCCTTTGAGGACGCTCTCCGCAGAGAAAGACCGTTAGTCTGCTCTAGAAACCTGGCTCTGCGACCAGCTGCCCTAGCATCCGCGATCCAACTTGCTTGCACCCAGCCCGATGAGACTGGTACGCAAGCCGACGGGGGCTTCGACATGCGACGACTTGCGCGGGTCCTTCTCGCGGCGACCTGCAGCTGCGCCGGACTGAGTTCAGCGAACTTGAAGTCGGTTGGCGCGCTCGGCTCTCGGAATTGCTCCGGCCTTGAACTCGTCAGTAAAGCTCCGCCGCGACCGCTTCTGCCTCTTTGCCTCGTCCATGGTCGACACCGTATCTGCCTCTCGTTTGGTGTCCACCGAAGTGGATCAACTCCACTCAACGACGGACACAAGATAGCGCCGGCCCCAGAGGTAGTGGCTCTCCCGCTCGATGAATGTGCGGCGCGTTTCCCGCGCCTGACCTTGCAGTTTCGCCCGCTGGTCGCGGATCCAGCCTATCTTCGGAAGCGGATGCTGGCGCGAGCCTCAACGAAGCGGGAC
Organism: Deltaproteobacteria bacterium; assembly: GCA_043782525.1. Lineage (GTDB taxonomy): Bacteria > Myxococcota > Myxococcia > Myxococcales > 40CM-4-68-19 > 40CM-4-68-19. Next base: position 7,348 of record JAYWAJ010000324.1, read on the forward strand.
CGGCGCCGTCGCGGGTTGGTGGTGTTCGAGGTGCCGTACGACCTCCTCCTCGTGTCGGACTCCCTGCGCCAGCGCGATCCCGGCGACCAGCAGGAAGAACGCGCCCAGGTACTCGAACGTCAAGGTCTTGGTGGCGGTGATGCAAAGAAGCGGGGCATGGATGAGGTAGAGCAACCCCGCCCAACGCGGAAGCGAGCGGGATTCCCAGATCACCGTCGCGATCACGAGCGCACCAGCGACGTAGAGCGCGCTGCTCGCCACCGTTGCCAGCTGAAGCGGCGTGCTGTTGTTGCTGGCGACGAGTGCCGCCAGCGCGGTGGGATCGCCGGCGAGCACGCGCTCTCCCAGGATGGGCCAGACGAACGCGAACGAGCCGGCAACCGCCAGCGAGAGCGTCAGCCCCGCCACGGAGATGCAGAGCCCGACCAGTGCGCGCGTATGACCCCGTCCGTGCGCCAGGTCCACGGTGAGCGAGAGCACGCCAAAGAGGAGCACCACCGTCGCCACCAACAGGATGATCCACCCCACCGAGTAGCTTCGCGATACGATCCGGGCAGCGAACCACCGACCGTCCCCCGAGAACTCGGGATTCATGAATGCCCCGCGCGTGGCCGCGCCCACCATGAACAGCACGGCGGAGATCGGCAGGCAGAGGATTCCGGCGCGGACCGGGTTGTCCACGACCCGATGGTGAGCGTGCTGCACCAGAACCGCGCGCGGATTCTGGGATGGCTTGGCAGGTACTGGTGAGGTCTCCATGAACATCTCCTGAGTTGAGCGACGTCAGATGAATCTGGAGCGTGGAATTCTTTTCGCGCAGGTGATTGATTGCTTCAAGAGATCAGCCATAGGGCGACCTGTCGGTCGCGTAGTTGGACTACGCCGCCTCGAGTCCGAGAGGCGACGGCAAATGGCGGCGGCCCAAAGAGCGGCCCAGCACCCTCGCTTGAGTTGTCCTCGACAACGATGCGCCGCCGCTGCGTGACGATGCAGCGACCAGCGATACCCGATTGGCACATGTGCGAAGTCCCCCCGAACTTGCACGTTCTTCTATGTCGAGCGATCCATACGCTTCCCTTGCGCTGATTGCAATGGGCTTGAATTTTTCCCGCGAACGAGTTGGATACCACGAGGAAAATTCAGATGATAGGAGATGATTCATCCATCGCGGCCAATGAGATGCGACGCGCCGGCGGTACCTCGTGCGCCGGGAGAACGATCAACTTTCAAAGCGTCGGTGAAAGGATGCCGGAGGCCAGAATTCGCTCAGAAGAATGCGCCGCGCTACCATGTGCCTGATGGCGACCGACGAGGAATTAGCTCAAGCTCGGCAACACGTGCTGCTTGAGTGCGGGCGCCGGGGGCCCGGCTCCGCCGGCGCCGTGTTCCGGGAGCCGCCCGAGGCCCTGCGAGTCGCGACAGCAAGGCTCGTCGACGAGGGGCTTGTGATGGCTCTCGATTATGAGGTTGGCGGAGTGCGCAAGCTTGGGATTCGCCTAACCGATCTTGGGTTGCAGCTGCTCAAGCCGTAGCTCATCTGGCGGGGCAAGCGGTCTACCGACGTACGACCCGTCTATGGGCGATTAAGCTGCCGACTGAGGGCTTGGAGCGCCTCGGAGCGCGGACCGAGGAAGCGATAGCGCAACTTTCAGGTCAGCCGCGCTTTCAGATCGTCAGGGATCTCGGTGAACGTCACCCCGACGCGGCCGCGGAGGTTCACACGCGGCTCACCAGCGCGAGCCCAAGCAATCTTGCCGCTGAACGGGTACTCCTTCCCGGCGATCACGATAGCCCCCTCCACCTGCGCGCCGGGAGGCGGCACCCGCATCAACTCCGCGCAGAAACCGCCCGCCGAGATGTCTATCGTGAAGGCGACGGCCCCGGCCCCCGGGGCTCCCGCCTTCAATTCGACCTTGCAGCGGCGCCGCAGCCTGGAACTCGATCTTGGCTTCCTTCTTCCAGGATTTTTCATACCCAGGATGTCGTCCATCGCCGCACGGACAGCGAGCTACCGGGCACTAGACGAGCCCTCGCCTTCACCCCTGCCAAGGCTTTCAACGGACAGAATCAGGGCACGACGGTTATCCAGGTCGAGCGTGTAGGAAATGACGTAGCTGCGAATACGAAGGCGCAACCAAGAATCCAGATCGAGAGTGTCACCGAGGGCCTCCCTCACCTGCTCGGCACTTTCCAGAATGCCAACCAACATTTCCTCGGCACGCCGGTACAGTCCCGGCACCACTCTCAGGGCGCGCTCTGCGTTCGGAGTGGCGTCTACCCGGTACATTTCGGGGCGAACGTGTGTCCGCTGGCAGGCCCGCGCCACGGACCGTCAGTGAAGGATCGCTCTTCCTGTTCGCGGCCGAACACTTGGTGTGCCCGCCAAGACCTCGTCGGTCACCTGGTCGTCGTCGGCTGGCTGGTCGGTCCTGGTACCCACGGGGCCTCATCGTACATCCGGAAGCGGCGGCCGCACCGCCGGCAGACGAAGTGCCCGGGCTGGCCGATGACGCCGGCGCGCTGGAAGTAGAGGGCGGTCTTGCAGCAGATGCCTCCGTAGGGCATCGGCGGGAGTTGGGCGGGCATCGGAGCGATCTACTGCGCGGGTCTGACAACAGCTAGCGGTCGAGCGGCGCGATCACGGTGCCTTGATTAGCCCGACGTGCGGAAGCGCATCAAGCTCAAGCGGTTTCAGCGTGTGCGCGTCGAACCCCGCTTCGATTCGATTTTCCGAAGCTAATTTTCAACCTGCGTGCAGACGGCGTAGCGTCAAACGCCCTTGACCGCGAGGCTCGTTTAGAATCGAGAGTTCAGGTGGTCTCTATACTCCTCGTCAGCGCGCTAACTCTCGCTCAGACCGCACTTTCTCCACGGGAGCGCTTGTACCTGCACGCTTGCGTGACCGGTGTAGGCGCCGCGATGGACGTCCTGCCAAGAACTCCGAAGGACGACGAATTCCGCGCCCGCGGGCAGGCAACCTGCGAGGGTAGCCTGCGGCGGCTCAGAGCAACTGGGCAACTCGAGAGAGAGAAGGATCTTTCGGACCTCGCCTGCGGTTACGCGATCGGTGCAATGTTCGTCCATCATGGGCTGGCAGGGGAAGTGCAGCCAACCGCGTCCGAGCGGGTCCTCAAGGCGGCCGACGCATGCACCAAGACACTCGCTAAGCAAGGGGCCCAAAGCAAGAAGATGCTGGAGGCAAAAGCACCGACGGGAACGTGCTACACCGTGGCCGAAGATGACGGCATGGGCAACGTGATAGTGCGGGTCAGCAAACACATCGAAGGGGCTACGTTCGTGCGAGCGTGGAGGAACAGGTCGTGGTCTGAGGAGTTCGGACTGCCTGTCTCTCAGCTTGGGAAGGCTGTCGCATGCCCGGGCAAACGATGAGTGTGAGGGGACGGAGTCGCGCGTGACCACCACCGCCAGCGGAACTGCGGAGGTGGCCTTCGGCTGGCCGGACTGAGGAGTGGCGAAGGTCATGGTCCCGACCCAGGTTCCCGCATAAGGCGGCGCGTGGTCGGTATAGGGATCGAGCGCGAGCGCGAGCGAGGCGGTGGTGTTCGGAGCGCAGGAAAGGACGAGGAGCACGGCCGCCAAGCGAGGCATTGCGGGGTAACATCCCGCGGGAACCCGGTCGGCGCAAGGGAGGAATAGGGCCAGCACGCGATGATTCTTGCAGTAGATTGCCGCGCCGATCACCAGGTCAGCGTCGTCACCGACGAGGGTGACGAGTTCGTCTCGAAGCTCCGAGTCGCGGAGCTCTCGGACCAGGCACCCGCCCGGAGCGACTGAAGCGCCAGCTCTAGATAGATGGGATGAAGCGGCTGGCCGCCGGCTCACGCTCGGCCGCGTGCGCGCGCGCGGTGGACAGCGGCGCGGGGACGTCGTATGCCCTCGCCGCTGTTCCACTCCGGGGGTTCCAGTGAACAAGACCATCGCGGCCGCCATCGGCCTGTCTGCAGCGTTGCTTCTCCTCTCCGTTCCCGCGCGTGCCAAGGATTCGCCGGCGAAGGCCGCTAGCGCAGCAATGCTAACGCCCGCCTCCGACATCAAGTGGAGCGAGGTGTCCGGGATGGCCGGGCTGCAGATGGCCGTCGTGCAGGGCGATCCCTCCAAGGGCCCGAGCCACTT
>JAYWAJ010000325.1:0-4326 GCA_043782525.1 Deltaproteobacteria bacterium
CGCCGAAGCGATACTGATCGGTCCAGGGATCGCCGCCGAAGAAGGCCTGCGTGGTCTCGTAATAGAGCTCGCCCTGCATGTCGTAGCTGAACGACAGCCACTCCATGGCGCGGTTGCGCGTGCCGTCGGTGTCGATGGCGTACGAGGGCCAGCCGGTCTCGCCGGTGCCGTCGAGTCCGCCGCCCACGCCGCTGCAGCCAAACGACATGCAGCTCTGGTACCACCAGGCGTTGGACGGATACTTCGAGCGCTGGCTGCCGGCGAACTGGGTGCCCGGCTTGCCTTCGACGAAGTTGATCACCGGGACGAAGAGGTCGATGCCGGGGATGCCGTTCGACTGCGCCTGCGCGGTGGTGGTGGTCACCAGCGTGGGGACCGCGGCGTCGCCGGCGCGGGAGGCGGTGATGCGCGGGTTGATGTCCGCCCACTGGCAGGTGAGGGGCGGCTCGTCGCAGACGTAGTCGAAGAGCGTCGTCGAGGTCCAGCCCTTGGCCTTGAAGTGGGTGCTCCAGTTGCCGACCTGCGCGGCAGTGCTCGGGCCGTTGACGCTGACCGAGGTCAGCTTCGCGCCCTGCAGGCGGGTGTTCGCCGTTCCGTTGAGGAAGGGTCCCGCGTACTGGTCGAAGGCGCCCCAGTTGGCGCTGCCCGAGCCGTCCACCGTCGAGGTGAAATACGGCTGGTGGATGGAGACGTGGTTGTCGAGCGCGACCTGCACGTAGCGGGCGCGCAGGGCCATATCCGCGTCGCCGCCCTTGCAGCCGGTGTCGCCGTGGCCGGCGCAGGGACCGTTCCAGGCCAGGCCGAAGGCGGTGCGCAGCGTCGAGGTGGAGGGCACCTCGAAGTCCCAGACGGTGAGCGCGACGGCCACGTCCTGGGTGACGCTGCCGGTGACGTGCAGCACGCCAGTGTAGGTGCCGGCGGGGGTGCCCTGCGGCGCGTGGACGTCGACCAGCACCGCGCGGCTCTCGCCGGCGGGCACGTCGAAGGGAAAGGCGTTGCGCTTCTCGCCGGCGATGGGATCGACGTCGGGGATGAGCGCGTCGGGCCAGATGCCCGCGGCGCCGTCGCCGCCGGTCTGCGAGGCGACGTTGATGAGGGCCTCGCGATAGAGGACGAGGTCGCGGCCCGCGATGGTGTGGCCGGCGCCGTCGTTGAGGCCTGCGATGCCCATCGAGATGCCCGAGGCCGCGCCGGTGACGACCACCTGGAACGACTCGAACTCATTCTTTGCTGCCGCGATCTTCGCGGCCGGGGCTGCACCCTGCGGAGCCTGCACGGAGGGGCGGATCTTCTGGGCGGCGGGGGCGACCCAGATCTGCGCCGCGGAAACGGAGCCGGCGGCGGTGACGAACAGTGCTGCGAGCAACAGGTGGAGCGACTTCATGAAGCCTCCTTGGTTGGCTGCTGATCGAAACGGCGGGGGTTCTCCGTTCCGGCTGTCCAACTCAGGGGGCTAGCCTCTTATTGCACGACCGGTGTGCAGCGCCGTGCCCAGAGCTGAGCGTTGCTGGGGCGGGCTACGCCTCGCGCGGGTGCTCTCACACAGCGCGGCACGTGCGCGGCCTTGCAGAGCACAAGGGGCGGATCGGAAGCTGGAAGGCTTTTAAGCGCGAAGTGCTGCTCTCCAGACGACTGCGGGCCTGCTCGCCTGTGGAAGTGACAGGCGAGCAGGCCCTCGATGGTTGCCTTGTCCCTCAGGACCAGGCGTCGTCGCGCTTCGCTCCTCTACGAGCGGCAAAGCGGATGCTTTCGTTGTTCAGCTGCGCTTGGCGGTCTTGACCCGGGCCAGCTGCGGCCGGCGGCGCCGCAGGAGAGCGAGCGCCACCAGCGGCAGCGCGATCCACGCCAGCGAGGCGCCGCCGGAGCTGCAGCCGCCGCCCTGGGAGCCGATGCCGGAGGTGACCACCGGCAGCGAGGCGGAGACGGAAGGAGGCGGCGTCGTGCTGGGCGGCGCCGCCGCAGCGGCCGGGCCCGCGTCCGCGTCGCTGGACGCAACCGGAGCCGGAGTGCCGGCGTCGGCGCCGGTGGTGGGCGTTCCTGCATCGGCGACGGGCACCGGAGTCGGCGTGGGCGTGGGGCCGAACGGCAGCTCCGCCAACACGGACGCCTGCGTCTTGCCGACCACGAAGCCGTCGAGGTAGGCGACACCGGGCGTGCCGTCGGTGCCGTAGACGTGCGTGCCGTTCGGGTAGAGCAGGTTCGGGTCGCCGATCCTGCCGTTCCGGTAGAGGCCGACGATGAGGTAGTTCCGCATGCCGGGGTACATCGTCGAGGTGACGTGCTTCGGCAACACCAGCTTGCCGTCGATCCAGATCTCCAGGTAGCCCACCGCCGGATCCGCCGACCACTTCGCGTGCATCACGAAGTCGTGCCAGTGCCCGCGCTGCAGGGGCATGAGGTTCGGGTGCTCGCGGCACTCGCTGGTGGCCTGGTCGACGAGGCAGAGCCAGATGTTGTTGTCGTCCGCGCCGATGTAGAGGGGGGCGGAGCCCGTCTCGACGCCGCCGTTGGCGTCGTGGTGCCACTCGACCAGCGAGCCGGCCCACGAGCGCGCGCTGGGATTTGCCAGCTCGTCCCACTTGGGATAGCTGCCGACCCAGTCGGCGGGCCACATCGCCTGCCACCGGTACCAGCGCTCGTTGCCCTCGTTTTCCCAGAGGGTGATGGGGCCGGTCATCAGGCTGCGGCTGTCGGAGTAGTCGCGGTAGACGTCTCCGTACTTCACCTCGAAGCGGGCGGCGTACTTGCCCTGGATCGACGGGCTCGGGACCACCTGGATCTGGTCCGCGCGGACCGCCTGCCGGTCGCACCACTGGTCCTGCCCGGTGCTGCAGTTGCCCGAGAGCGAGCTGACGCCCGTCTCGAAATCGCCCGTCCAGATCAGATCCGACTGCTGCGCTGCTGCGGCGAAAGCCGGCGCGATGAGAGCCGCCAAAACCAGATGAGTCTTCAAGCTGAGCCTCCTTGGGTTGCGTGCCGGCAAGGCGATGCTTAGCCGTGCCTGCTTGCCCAACGGAGGGGGGGAGCCGTTCCTTCCCTGGCCGGAGTACGGCAGCGTGCGCAGATTCGGGCGCTGGTCGGGCCTGCGTCCCCTTTCGGCTCACGCCTGGCCACTGGGCGCAAAAGGCCGCCAAAGTCGCTCCTGGCGGCGTTTGGCGTCGATCTGTCGGGTGCTCGACGCTGCAGTGGTTCCGGGCAGGCGAGTGCTTATGTTGCGGCCTGGTGAGTGGCGATTTTTCTGCCGTCAGGGAGGGGTCGGTGCAGACGGTCTCGATGCAGGACCTGAAAATGCCGGACCAGGCCGTGCCGGGCGCGGAGCATGCCGCCCGGAGATGGCAGGCCGAGAAGGCCGCGCAGATCGCCTTCTGGGCGACGGCGCTGTTCGCGGCCCAGCTCTACCTGTCGCCGGCGCAGTGGTTCCCGGTGCTGGAGCCCGTGCACCACGCCGCCATTCTTTCGGGGCTGGGGCTGAGCGCGCTGCTGGTCCGGCGCATGCTGCGCAACCAGCCGCTCTGGATGGGCTGGCGCACGGCGCTGCTCTTCGTCTACGTGGGCGAGGCGGTGCTGTCGCCGCTCTGGTCGCTCGCGCCCCACGAGAGCCTGGTGGGCGCGGCTGAGCTGGTGAAGCACTTCCTCTTCTTCGTCGCCATCGCCAACACCATCGATACGCCGCGCCGGGTGCGCCTCGCGCTGGGGCTCTACGCGGTCGCCGCCATGGCGCCGGGCTTCGGCACCTTCAACAACTGGATGCACGACGAGCTGCTCGTCGAAGGCTTCCGCGGGCGCTGGCTGGGCGTGCTCGCCGATCCCAACCACGACGCCATGGCGCTGGTGGGCGCACTTCCCATCCTGCTCTTCCTCACGGTGGGCAAGGGCCATTCCTGGTTCTGGCGCATCGCCGGCGCGCTGGGCGCCGTGGCCTGCGTCGCCGGCGTCGTCGCCACCCACTCGCGCGGCGGCACCGTCGGCCTGGTCGCCGCGGTGGCCGTCTGGGCGCTGCTCTCGAAGCGCAAGGCCCTCGCCGGCGTGGCGGTGATGGTCGGACTCGCGGGCGTGCTCGTCCTCGCCCCCACCAGCTTCTGGGAGCGCAACGAGACGGCGGCGGCGGGCGGGGAAGACCTCTCCATCGAAGGCCGCTTCGAGGCCTGGCAGGTGGCCGGGCGCATCTTCCGCGAGCGCCCCATTCTCGGCGTCGGACAGAACGCCTTCCTCGAAGCCTGGAGCGAGTACGCGCCCATCGACTCCGATCGCCTCTACGGCCACCGCTACGTCGCCCACAACCTCTGGCTCGAAGTCCTCGGCCAGCTGGGCCTGGTCGGGTTCATC
>JAYWAJ010000326.1:0-4314 GCA_043782525.1 Deltaproteobacteria bacterium
GCCGCCGGATGGCCGGCAAACCAGAGATACGCCCCGGCTCCTCCCGCGAGCAGCGCCGCGCCGAAGAGGAGGTCGGCGAGGTGCGCGCGCGGCCGCGCCGTGGCGGAGTCGCCGGAGCGCGCCGCCGAGAGCGCAGTCGCGCCGACCACCGCCCCGGTGCCGGCCAGCACCACCGCGCCGCCGGCCGCGATCAGCGCCCAGGTGCGCCGCGACGGCCCCGCAGCGGAGACCGCCGGCGCGGGAGCGACGACCTCGGCGGGAGGTTCCGTCCCACCGAAGACCTGCCACGCCGACCTGCGCAGCACCCGCACCAGCGCGTCGTTGTCGAGGGGGGCCGTCTCCGCCGTCCGCTTGAGGGGCCGCGCCCGCCGGGCGTCGAGGAGCGAGAGGCTCAAGAGGTATTTCCCGCCCGCGATCGCCAGCGACGAGGCGAGGACTTCCTGGACTCCCAGCGCACCGGTGATCTCGGCCAGGCACTGCATGTCCTCGTCGCTGCACCCGAGCATCCGCCTGTTGCGCTCGAAGCCCAGCATCGCCGTCACGTCCGCGCTCACCAGCGGCGCCCCGTGGGTGCGCGCCTCGACCTCCTGCGCCAGCACCTGCGCGAGGTACGGCCCCAGCGCCGGATCGACCCCGGCTCCCACGCGCACGTCGAGCACGGCGATGCTGGGAGGAGCCGCGAGCAGGAGCGCGAGCAGGAACATCGTGCAATCCTACTCCAGACCGCGGATGGCGCGACGTGCGATCCATGTACAGCCGTGGTCGCGCTCGTCCTCGTTTGCGTGGCCGACGTCGCAGCACAAGCCCGACACCGAGCACCCCAACGAGGACGAGGACGAGCAGGGGTCCTGACTGAGCATTGAGCCTAACCCTGCTCCAGCGCCTCCCGCGCCTGCGCGGGCGTGAGGCGCGGCACGCCGATCTGCTCGACGGCGCGCGCCCCACAGAAGGCGCCGATGCGCGCCGCCCGCAGCGGCAAAAGGCCGCGCGCGAGGCCCGCCGCGAAGCCCGCCAGGAAGCAGTCGCCGGCGCCGGTGGGATCTTTCTCCTCCGCCGGAAAGGCCTCGAGGTGCGTCTCGCCCGAGGCCGTCAGGAGGGTGCAGCCGCGGGGGCCGTCGGTGATGAGCAGCGTCAGCTTCCGCCGCAGGGCCGCCAGATCCAGCAGCGCCGCCTCGCTGCGGCTGGCCTTGAGGAAATCGAGCAGGCCGGCCGCTTCCGGGTCGAGCGGCCGCAGCACCACCGCGCCGCCGGGCGCGATCTCGCGCATCAGTCCCTGCGCGTCGGCCACCACCACTCCGCAGACCTGCCGGATGCGCCGCAGCGTCGGCAGCGGCACCTCCCCGGTGATGGCGCAGGCGATGCCCACCTGGTACGCGCCGGTGATGTCCTCCGGATGGAGCGGCTCGCAGATCGCCTCGACGTGCTCGCGCCGCTCGCCCACCCGGTAGTCGTCGACGAAGCTCGCGGTGCGCCCGGCCACGACGCGCGCGGGCCGCAGCACCTGCGCCGCGTAGAGGAAGTCGGCGCCGACCTTGGCCGCGACCTGGTAAGGCTCCCCCAGCGCCTCGAGGATGGCCGCGGCGTACGCCGCCGATCCGCCCAGCGCCCGGTGCGTCCCGGCGTTGCTGAGCAGCGTGTCGTGGCAGTAGTGTCCGGCGATCAGGATCGACATCCAGGATCCTCTTCGCACCGGGGAGCGCGGGTTGCAAACCTTGAAGCCGGGCGCGCTTCGCGACCAGCCGGAGGCGGCGCCGGCATGAGCTTCTTCGAGGTGCTCTTCGATGCGGACGCCGCAGAGGCGGGCGGGGTGCCGGTCCGCGAGTACGGCGGCGACCCGCGCTGGAGCGGCGTCGCGGCCAACTTCGTCGAGTCGGTGGACGGCGTGGTGGCGCTCTCCGGGGCGACGGGAGAATCGGGCGCGGTGGTCAGCGGCGGCTCGCAGGCCGACCACTTCCTCATGGGCCTGTTGCGCTCCTGCGCCGACGCCGTGCTCATCGGCGCCGGCACGCTGCGGGCGGCCCGGCGCGATCTCTGGACCGCCGACAGCATCTTTCCCGCGGCGGCGGATCTCTACGCGCGCGTCGGCAGGCTGCGGCCGCGGCTCTATGTGGTGAGCGCCTCCGGGCGCGTCGACCCCGGGCTGCCGGCGCTGCGCGACGGCGTCCTGCTCACCGGCAAGCTCCCGGCGCAGGAGATCCTGCAGCGCATCCGCGCCGACGGCCACCAGCGCATCCTCTGCGAAGGTGGCCCCAGGCTCTTCGCGGAGTTGGCCGCCGCCGGGCTCCTGGACGCGCTCTTCCTCACGCTCTCGCCGCGCCTCTTTGGCCGCTTCGAAGCCGACGGGCGCAAGGCGCTCACCGACGGCCGCGACCTGGGCGGAAGGGAGCTGGTGCTGCGCTCGGTGCGCCGCGCGGGGTCGCACCTGTTTTTGCGGTACGGCGCGCGGACCACCTGAAGGCCGCGTGGACGCCGATGGCTGCTGTCAGTGCTTGTGCTTGTGGTGTGCGTCCGAGACGTGCGGGTGCTCGTGCGTGGTCGGCGCGTGGTGGTGCGCATGGGAGTGCGGGCCTTCGACCGGGCCGTCGTGCGGGGGCTGGTCGTGGCTGTGTTGGTGATGCGCGTCGTGGAGGTGGAGGTGTTCGTGCTCCAACTCCTCGTGCTGGTGCCCGTGCGCGTGGCGGGCGCGGACGAGGAGGACGAGGCCGGCCGCCATCACCACGGCGCCGGCCAGGTCGGATAGGGAAGGGCGGTCGCCGAGCAGCGGCATCGCCAGCGCGGCGCCCGCGAACGGCGCCAGCGCGAAGAGGGCTCCTTGCCGGGCCGCGCCGAGGAGGCGCTGCGCTTTCAGGTAGAAGAGGTAGCTGGCGCCGTAGCTGAAGGCGCCCAGCACCAGCGCGCCCACCGCGATGCGGGCGGCCGGCAGCCGCGCTTCGACGAAGGCCGCCGCGACGAGGTTGACCGCACCCGCCGAGAGCATCTTGATGCGCACCACCGTCACCGGATCCCGCAGCGCCAGCCGCGCGCTCAGGTTGTTGTCGATGGCCCAGCAGAGGCAGGCGAGCCCGATGGCCAGCGCGCCCAGCGCGGAGCCGGTGAGCCCGCGCTCCCCGTGGGCGCCGACGATGGCTCCGCCCAGGACCAGGAGCGCCGCCGCCAGCGCCTCGCGTCGCGAGAGGTGCTCGCCGAAGAAGGCCACCGCGAGGGCCATGGTCAGGGGCGCCTCGAGATTGAGCAGCAGGGAGCCGGTGAGCCCGCTCACGCGGGTGAGGCCCCAGAGCATCAGCGGCGGCGCCAGCGCGGCGCCCGCCAGCACCGCGGCGGCGAGGATGGGCGCGTCGGCGCGGGTCAGCCGCGCTTCCTTCGACGAGGCGCGCACGATCAAGAAGGCCGCGCCGGCGCCGAGGTAGAGCAGCCCGGCCAACGCCAGCGGACCTGCGCCGGCGAGCAGCAGCTTCGCGAACGGCGCCGAGAGGCCGAAGAGCACGGCCGAGGCCATTCCGAAGGCGGTGCCGCGCAGCCGGTCGTTCATCGGCGGCAGCTTATGCGAGCGCGGCCGCGCCGGCGAAGGAGGCGTCGAGGGCCTGGAGCAGATCGGCGGCGATGTCCTCCGCGTCTTCGAGGCCGACGCTGAGGCGGATGAGGTCGTCGAAGATGCCGATGGCCTCGCGCTGCGCGGTGGTCAGCTCGAAGTACGACATGATGGCCGGCTGCTCGATGAGCGTCTCGACCGCGCCCAGCGAGGGCGCGATGGTCGCCAGCTTGCAGGCGTCGACGAAGCGCGAGGCGTGCTCGACGGTGCCCTTGAGGCGGAAGCTGATGACGCCGCCGAAGCCGCTCATCTGCCGCTGCGCCAGCGCATGGTCGGGGTGGCTCTCGAGGCCCGGATAGAAGACGCGGCGGACGCGCGGGTCGGCCTCGAGCCGGTGGGCGATGTCGAGCGCGGTCTGGTTCTGCTGCCGCACCCGCAGGGGCAGCGTCTTCAGGCCGCGGATGAGGAGGAAGGCGCTCTGCGGATCGAGCACGCCGCCCAGGACGCCGCGCAGATCCTTGATCGACTGCACCAACCCCGCCCGGCCGCAGACGGCGCCGGCGAGCAGGTCGTTGTGGCCGCCGAGATACTTGGTCGCCGAGTGGATGACGAGGTCCACGCCCTGGCGGAGGGGCCGCTGGTTGATGGGCGTGGCGAAGGTCGCGTCGACGATCAGGTTCGAGCCGGGGCAGGCGTCGCGGGCCCTGGCGTAGAGCGGGAGGTCGGCGATGCGCAGGTACGGGTTGGTCGGCGACTCGGTGAGGATGACCTTGGTGCGCCCCGGC
>JAYWAJ010000327.1:0-11401 GCA_043782525.1 Deltaproteobacteria bacterium
CGGATGCCCGGTGATGTAGAAGCCGAGCGCCTGCTTCTCCAGCGCCAGGCGCTCGCGCTCGGTCCATTCGTCCTTGCCGAAGACGCGCTCTTCCGGCGCCGCGTCGAGGTTGGCCTTGGCGCCGCCGCCGAAGAGGCCGAACTGGCCCGACTCGCGATCCTTCTGGGCCGCGCTGCCCTGCTGCGCCGCCGCGTCGATGCACTCGAAGAGCGCCTTGCGCGCCTTGCCGGTGAAGTCGAAGGCGCCGGCGGCCACCAGCGCCTCCGCCGTCTTCTTGGTGATCTTGCGCATGTCGATGCGCGAGCAGAAATCGAAGAGGCCGGCAAACGGCTTCTTGCGGGCGCCGAGGATGGCCTCGATGGCGCTCTCGCCCACGCCCTTGATGGCGCCGAGCCCGAAGCGGATCAGCTGCTTGCCGGGCTTCTTCGGGTCGGGGGCGACCCCGAAGGCCAGGTCCGATTCGTTGACGTCGGGCTGCAGCACGTTGATGCCGTCGCCGCGCGCCTCGGCGATATAGGCGACCACCTTGTCGGTGTTGTCCTTCTCGCTGGTGAGCAGCGCGGCCATGAACTCGACCGGGTGATGCGCCTTGAGCCAGGCCGTCTGGTAGGTGATCAATCCATAGGCGGCGGAATGGGATTTATTGAAGCCGTATTCGGCGAACTTCTCCATCAGGTCGAAGATCTCGTTGGCCAGCTTGTCCGGCACCGCGTGCTTCTGGCAGCCCTCGACGAAGCCGCCTCGCTCCTGGGCCATCACCTCGGCCTTCTTCTTGCCCATGGCGCGTCTCAGGAGGTCGGCGCGGCCGAGGCTGTAGCCGGCCAGCACCTGCGCGATCTGCATCACCTGCTCCTGGTAGACGATGACGCCGTAGGTGTCCTTGAGGATGGTCTCCAGCATGGCGTGCGGATAGCTGACCCGCTCGCGCCCATGCTTTCTGTTGATGAAGACGTCCACCATTCCCGAGTCGAGGGGACCGGGGCGGTAGAGCGCGCCGGCGGCGATGACGTCCTCGAAGACCGACGGCTTGAGCTTCTTCACCATCTCGGTAAAGCCGCTCGACTCCATCTGGAAGATGCCGGCGGTATCGCCGCGGGAGATCAATTCATAGGTCTTCCTGTCGTCGAGCGGGAGCAGCGCGATGTCGACCTTGTCGGCGACCCGCCGGTTGATCAGCTTCACCGCCTCGTCGATGACGGTCAGCGTCTTCAGGCCGAGGAAGTCGAACTTGACCAGGCCCGCCAGCTCGACCTCGTCCTTGGCGAACTGCGTGACCAGTTCGCCGTTCTGCCCCTTGCAGAGCGGGACGTATTCCCAGAGCGGCTTCTCGCCGATGACCACCCCCGCCGCGTGCATGCCGGTGGAGCGGGTCAGCCCTTCCAGCGCGCGGGCGAATTCGATGATCTGCTTGAAGATCGGCTTGGACTCCTGGATCTGGGTGAGCTTGGGCTCGACCTCCAGCGCCTTGGCGATGGTGGCCGGGTGCCCGTCGATGAGGTTGGGAATGTTGCGGGTCAGTTCGTTGACCTCGGCGAAGGGCAGCCCCATGACGCGGGCCACGTCCTTGATGGCGCTCTTGGCCGAGAGCGCGCCGTAGGTGATGATCTGCGCGACGTTGTCCTTGCCGTACTTCTCGGTGACGTAGTTGATCACCTCGCCGCGGCGGTCCTGGCAGAAGTCGACGTCGAAGTCCGGCATCGAGACGCGCTCGGGATTGAGGAAGCGCTCGAAGAGCAGGTTATAGGGCAAGGGGTCGATATCGGTGACCCGCAATGAATAGGCCACCAGGGAGCCGGCGCCCGACCCGCGCCCCGGCCCCACCGGGATGCCGTTGCGCTTGGCCCAGTTGATGAAGTCCTGCACGATGAGGAAGTAGCCCGAGAACCCCATGGCGATGATGACGCCCAGTTCGCGCTCGAGCCGCTCGCGGTAGAGGTCGCCGTCGACGCGCCGCCCGGTCCTGGCGATCTCGCTGAAGCGCTGGTCGAGGCCTTCGCGGGCGCGCCGCTGGATGAAGCTGTCCAGCGTCTCGCCCTCGGGCACCTGGAACTTGGGGAGGAACTTGCTCTTGAGATCGAGCTCGACGTTGCACATCCGGGCGATCTCCCCGGTGTTGTGCACCGCCTCCCCCCACTCGGCGCCGACGCCGGTGACGGCCTCCAGCGCCGCGTACATCTCGGTGGGCGACTTGATGTAGAGCTCTTCGGTGTCGTGGCGCAGGCGCTTGGGGTCGTCGAAGGTCCGCCCCGAGGCGATGGCCATGAGGATCTCGTGGGCCTTGGCGTCGCCGCGCTTGACGTAGTGGCTGTCGGCGGTGGCCACCAGCGGCAAGCCCTCCTCGCGGGCCAGCGCGCAGATGCCGTGATTGACCGGCAATTGCTCCTTCAAGGCGTTGCTCTGGATTTCCAGGTAGAGCCGGTCGCCGAAGATGGACTTGAGGTCGCGCACTTCCCGGCGCGCCTCGTCCATGTCGTTGCGGCGGATGGCCCGCGGCACCGCGCCCGCCATGCAGGCGGTCAGCGCGATGACGCCTTCGCTGTGCGCCTTGAGGATGGGCTTGTCGACGCGCGGGTCATAGTAAAAGCCTTCGGTAAAGGCTTTGGTGGAGAGATAACGAAGATTGCGATAACCGACCTCGTTCTGCGCCAGCAGCACCAGGTGGTTGCCGATGCGCTGGCTCCGGTCGCCCATGCCCTTGTCGCCGGCGACGTAGGCCTCGAAGCCGATGATGGGCTTGATGCCGTTCTTCTTCGCCTCCTGGTAGAAGTTGACCACCCCGAACATGTTGCCGTGGTCGGTGACCGCCACCGACTTCATGCCGGCCTCGGCGCAGGTCTTCATCAGATCGGGCAGGCGGATGGCGCCGTCGAGGAGCGAGTAGAGCGTGTGCAGGTGCAGGTGCGTGAAGTCGGCGGGCATGGGGGCGCAGTCTAGCGCGGGGCCCCGACATCTGCGGGCGAAAACGCGCCGCCCGGGCTAGGATGACGGCGTGGACTCCTCCTTCGGCGAGATGCTGGACACTTCTCCCCAGCAGCGGGAGCGCTACTACGCCTGGCTGCGTTCGCTGACTCCGCAAGAGAGGGCTCGCGAGGTCGCGGATCTCTGCCGGGCCGGTCGCGCGCTGGCGCGTGCGGGCATCCGCGCACAGGGAGGAGAGCCAGCCCTCCGGGACGTCGAGCGGCAGTTGGTCGAGCGGATCTATGGATCGCTCGTCGCCGAGCGCTTCTTCAACTCCAGATGAGTGAAGAGAACCTCGTGATCGAGGTGGCTCTTCTCGTCGCGCGGGCCCTCGAACACCTGGGGATCGAGTACGCACTCGGTGGAAGTGTTGCGGGCGGCATGTTCGGCGAACCACGCTACACCCGCGACCTGGACTTCGCGGTGCGGATGGAGCCGACCCAGGTCGAAGAGTTCTCGGCCCGTTTGGGACCGGATTTCTCCGTCGATAAGAGCGGCCTTCGAGAAGCGATCCGGATCCGCAGCTCCGAAAACATCTTCTTCCTGCCGCGGTTCTTCAAGATCGATCTTTTTCTCGGCGGGAGGGAACCGTTCGACGATAGCGAGTTCAGGCGGCGCGTCCGCATCGCCATCGCCGAGGGGGGCGAGCTTTTCGTCGCCTCCGCCGAGGACATCTTGCTACGAAAGCTGGCTTGGTTTCGCCTGGGCGGAGAAGTCTCCGACCAACAGTGGCGCGACGTGCTTGGGATTCTGCGCGTCTCGGGCCATCGGCTCGATCGAAGCTACCTCGAGGAATGGGCGGAGCGCCTCGGCGTCGGCGACCTGCTGGCGCGCGCGCTGTCGCAAGGCTAGCCGAGAAGGTCGCGCAGGGCGTCGTTCACGTCGGTGAAGCGGAAGCGAAACCCGGCGTCGAAGAGCTTCTTCGGCACCGCGCGCTGACCGTCGAGGACCACCTCGGCGAATTCGCCGAGCAAGAGCTTGAGGGCGGCGCCCGGCACCGGGAACAACGACGGCCGGTGCAGCGCGCGGCCCAGCGCCTGGGCGAAGTCCTTCATGTCGACGATCCCCGGCGCGACCAGGTTCACCGGTCCGGTCAGATCGTGGTCGAGGCACCAGAGGGTGGCGGCCACCTCGTCGGCGAGGTGGATCCAGGGGAACCACTGCTTGCCGCTGCCGATCGGCCCGCCCACGAAGGCCTTGAAGGGCGGCAGCATGGGCTGCAGCGCGCCGCCTTTCTTCGAGAGGACGATGCCGGTGCGGAGCTGCACCGAGCGGACGCTGGTCTTCTGCGCCTCGGCTTCCCACGCCTGGACGACGCCGCTGAGAAAATCGCTGCCGGGCGCGCTGCTCTCGTCGAGCGGCTCGTCGCCCCGCGCGCCGTAGAAGCCGACCGCGCTGGCGTTGACCAGGACGCGCGGCTTGCGGGCGGCCTTGCCGATGGCGTCGACGAGAGCGCGGGTGGTCTCGACGCGGCTGTCCAGGATCTGCTTCTTGAACTCCGGCGACCAGCGCTTCGCCGAGAGGTTCGCGCCGGCGAGGTTGACCACCGCGTCGAAGCCCTCCACCTGCCAGGGGGCCGAGCCGTACCGCGGCAGCGCCAGCACCTGATCGCCGCGCGTGCGCAGCGCCTTCACCAGCTCGGTGCCGATCAGCCCGCTCGCGCCTGCGACGATGACATTCATGCCCTCTCGGATGCGCGGACGATTTGACCGATTCGCTGCACGCCCCCCGATTTGTCGCTATTGTGCGCGGCCGTGAACGAGCTCTGCTGGGTCAGCTTGCAGGTCCCCGAGGTCGAAGCCTCCCGCCAGTTCTGGCGCGACATCGTCGGCCTCCCCGAGAAATCCTACAGCCCCGGCTGGGTCGAGCTGGAGCTGCGCCCCGGACTGCTGCTGGCGCTGCACGGCGTCTTCTCCGCCAAGGCGCTCGACAAGCGCGGCTACGACCGCGGCGGGCCGGTGCTGGGGATCCGGGTGATGAACCTCGACGAGATGGGCGCGCTGGTCGAGCGCCACGGCGCCAAGGCC
Source organism: Deltaproteobacteria bacterium (assembly GCA_043782525.1). GTDB lineage: Bacteria > Myxococcota > Myxococcia > Myxococcales > 40CM-4-68-19 > 40CM-4-68-19. Next base: position 4,986 of record JAYWAJ010000327.1, read on the forward strand.
CTGAGCGCGCCGCACCAGATCCCCGGCGGCCGCGCCCGCGACTTCGAGGACCCCGACGGCTACGTCTTCGAGCTGGTGGAGCTGTCGGGCTAGAGACGCCGCCGGCTCAGTCGCTCTCGTCGAGGCGGGTGCAGTGGTCTTTCGCGGGCGCGCTCTCTCCGTCGACCGCGAGGGAGAAGGTGAAGCGCAGGTTGTCGCTGCGCAGGCCGGCCGGCCCCGACAGGTCGCCCGTCTCGACCGGACCCTGCCAGACCGGCGCTCCGTCGATGGTCACCAGCAGCCCCGCGGCGCCCAGCTCCGCCTCGAGCAGGTGCCCCTGCCCCGCCACCAGCGCGGGCGGCGGCGCGGAAGAGCGGGGGCGCAGCGTCTGGTAGCCGCGGGTGCCGCAGTGCGCGTGGGTCCGCTGGCCCGGATTCCGCTTGAGGGTGACCACCAGCTCCGACGCCGGCGCGGCGCGCCACATGACATAGAGCAGGTTGCAGCCGTCGTCCGCCAGCAGCTTGAGCCCGAGCTGCCGGCGCACCGCGCCCGACGCCAGCGGCTCGACGACCTCGGTCGGCCCCTGCAGCTCGAAGCGGAGCGCGGCGCGGCGGCCGCTGGAGCCGGGTGCGACCGCCCGCAGCTTGGGCGAGCTGTTCACCACTTTCCCGCCCTTCTCCTCGACCTTCCCCAGCGTCACGCAGAGCGCGTCCCGCCCGACGGTGCGCCAGGCCGTCGCGGCTGCCAGGAGGACCGCCAGCGGGAGGGTCACCGCGGCTCCTCGCGGATGGCCGCGCGCAACGACCGGACGTGGACCGCGAGGTAGGCGCGCTCGGCGGCGAGGCGCGCACCCTCCAGCCACAGGTAATCGCGAAAGCGCTCCACCTTGTCCCCGGCGATGGAGAGCAGGGAATCCCTCCGCTGCACGAGGTCGGCCTCCAGCGCTTTCGCTTCGCCGAGGCGCTGCTCTTCGCCCCGCAGCACGGCGCGCAGCCGCACCAGGAGCTGCTCCGCACGGGGCGAGAGCCCGCCCGCCTCGGTCGGCACCCACTCCGCATAGGCGGCGCGCGCCTGCGACTCCTTCGATCCCTGGAAGAACCAGCCCGGGTTGAAGGTGAGCGTGACCAACCCGAAGAGCGGCGACCGGGTCGGCCCCGAGAGCTGCCGGTCGAGGCCGGCCCGCACGGTGAGGTCGAAGGCGCGGGTCCGCCGCACCTCTTCCTCGAGAAGCTCGGCGGCCAGCGCCGCCTGGTTGCGCAGGGCGATGAGGTCGGCGACGGCGCGGTGCGGGCTGACCTGTGGCAGCGCCGCGAGCCGCTCGCGGTTGACCGTGGCGAGCGCGGTGAGCGCGTCCACCCGCAGCTGGGTGGCGGTGAGCGCCTCGGCGGTGCTGCGGCCCGACTCCACCGCGCGGACCTCCCGGGCGAGGATGGCGGCCGCCTCGGGCAGCATCTCTGCCAGGACCGCGGCGCGGGCCTCGAGCGCCTCGCGCTCCAGCTCGTCCTCGCCGTAGAAGAGCAGCGTCCGCAGCTGGCTGGTGGCGCGGTAGAGCGCGCAGTCGGCCGCCGCCCGGCGCTCCCCGAGCAGCCCGAGGAAGATCCGCTGCCCGCTGTAGCTCAGGCCGGCCGTGACCCGCGCCGCCGACGAGGAGCCGGGCACCCCGGTGGGCGAGACGTCGGAGACATCCAGCACCCCGAGCGTGCCGAAGAGGGAGGGCGAGAGGAGCAAGCTGCCCTCGGAAGCCGCGGCCGCGGACGTGTACCGGCAGTAGGCCTCGGCGTCCGCCCAGGGAGCAGGCTCGGCCGCGGCCAGCAGCACCACCAGGAGAAGCAAGGGCGACCTCCGCTAGAAGAAGAGCGGCTTGCGGGCGAAGAGCACGCTGTGCACCACCGCATCCCGATCCTGCACCGCGATCTCCACCATCTGGCCGCGCAGAACGCGGCTGTGGAGGGGATGCTTGACCTGAATCTCGCCGTCGATCAACGCGCCCACCTCGCCAACCTTCCTGCAGAAGACGAATCCGAGGCGGCAGAGGTAGAGGGGCGTGCCCGGCGCGGCGTTGCGGATGTTCTCGTAGGGGACCGCCGCCACCACCAGGCTGTGATCGGCGGCGCGCATGAAGGGCGAATCGTGGATGCCGCGCAGGACCTGCTCGTACCGCCCCAGCGACGCGTCCGCCGCCTCGATGCTGCGCGCCAGCGCCTCGGCGAGGTCCTCCGCCTTCTGCCGCTCGAGCACCGTCCGGGTGCATTCCTCCTCGAGGCGCAGCGAGTCGGTGCCGAGCATCTGCGGGGTCGTGGTCGCTTCCGGCAGGTGGCTGTCGAGGACCTGGCGGAGCGCCCTCACCTCGCGGTCGAGGGCCTCGCGCTGGTTGCCGAGCAGCGTCTCGCGCTCCGCCAGGAAGAGGTTGGAGTGCTCGATCTGCGAGAGCTGGAAGTGGCCGGCGGCGAGGCTGTCGTTTTCGATGAGGTGGGCCTGCGCCAGGGCGGCGAGGCGCCGGCGCGAGATGCCCGAGTACTCGCGGTTGCTGGAGAGGATGTGCGGCTTGCCCGCCCGGAAGCCGGCCTCCAGCCCGCGCAAGGTCTGCAGCTGGCGCGACTTGGCCTGGAACTCGGCCTCGATGGCCCGCCGGAACTGATCCTCGAAGTTGCGCCGCGCCGTCACCGTCCGCAGGGCGTCGGCGCGGCGCGCGACCAGCTCATAGCGGTCGGCGAGGAGCTTGTCCCGCAGCGAGGACTGCTGGGCGTACTGCGCGCTCAGCTGCATGACGTGCTCGTCCGACGGCGAGAGGATGGCGGGCGCGACCCAGCTCGAGCTGACCAGGAAGAAGAAGTTGGTGGCCAGGTATCCGGTGAGGCCGCAGAGGATGGCGCAGAGGGCGGCGAAGCCGACCAGCTTGTAGGCGGAGACGACCAGCGCGTTCAGCCGCATCAGGACACCCCTGCTGCGCCGGCCCCGGCGGGCGCGGGGACCGCCCCGTGGCCGCGCGTCTCCCAGCTGCTCGAGTGGAGCGTGAAGAGAGCCAGCGGGGTGATGATCAGGTAGGTGACCGGCATCAGCACCGCCATCGCCACGAACCAGAGCGGGTGGACCCGGCGCCCGGCTGGCAGGTGGCGCGTGTCGACGAAGTAGATGACGCCGAGCAGCGCGAAGATGGCCAGGCCGAAGAGGGTCAGCCCCCAGAAGTCGCCGGAGACGAGGTTACTGAAGACCAGCACCGGGTAGGCAGCGAGCATGGCGAAGAGCGAGAGGTAGTGGATGGCGACGAGCGGGTGCAGGCGCCAGGCGTGGCCGACGCCGCTGAGGAAATCGATCAAGTTCGAGCGCCGCCAGCGGAGCTGCTGGGCAAAGTACTTGGAGAGGGTGTCGGGCGCGACGGTGTAGCAGACTGCGTCGAGCGTCGAGACGGTCTCCCAGCCAGCCTTGACGATCTGGCGGGTGAGGAAGCGGTCCTCGCCGTACTTGATGGGCACGCCGAGGACATTGCGGTTCTCGAGGATGGGCTCGAGCTGCAGCAGCACCTCGCGGCGGTAGGCGGTCAGGCACCCGGAGAGGCACATCACCGAGTGGAAGCAGCGCTCGAGGTTCTTCAGGTATTCGTAGCCGAAGTAATACTTGATGGCCTGCATGCGCGTCAGCCAGTTGCCGTTGGCGTTGAGCACGTGCACCCGGCCCCCCACCGCCGCGATGCGTGGCGAGACGAACCGCCGCACCAGCTGGGCGACAGCGTCCTTCTCCACCACCACGTCGGAGTCGACCGAGACGATGATCTCGCTCCTGGACCGCCGCACGGCGTGGGTGATCGAGCGCCGCTTGCCGACGTTGCCCGGGTTCTGCAGAACTGCGACGCGGCCCGGCGCTGCCGCCTGCGCCCGCAGCGCCCAGGAGAGGCTGTCGTCGCGGGAGCAGTCGTCCACCACCGTGACCGAGAGCTTGTCGGCAGGGTACTCCGAGGCGAGCAGCGAAAGGATGGTGTCGTGGATGCCCGCGCCTTCGTTGAACATCGGCACCACCACCGTCACCGTGGGCAGGGGACCTTCGCGGGTCTCGTCGAAGTGCCCACCGCGGACCAGCTTGAGGAACAAGCCGAGGACGTAGCGGTTGACGAAGACGACCAGGATCAAGAGCGAGATGGCGACCGAGAGCATCGAGACCCCCCGCAGAGCCGGACCTCCGGCTCTCCCCCGGGTAAACCTGCTCACGATTGCACACCGGGCAGGCTGGCCGAAGGTAGGAGACGAGCGCTTGGACTCCGCCCACCTTGCGACGGAGCCGGGTTTGACGCACCGTCTGGGGATGCGCTTCTGGCCAGCCTTGGTGCTGCTCCTCGCCTGCGGGAGGAGCGGCCCGCTCGAGCTGCAGTTCGACGTCGGCCGCTACGTCGAGGTGCCGAGCGACCAGGGGCTCGACGTCTCGGCGCGGGGGCTGACGGTGTCGGCGTGGATGCGTCCGGACGCGCTCAGCCTGAAGCAGACCGAGGGCTCCGACGCCACCGATCAATTCGTGCACTGGCTGGGGAAGGGCGAGCCGGGGGCGGCGGAATGGAGCTTCCGCATGTACAGCCAGCCCGGCCCGCGGCAGAACCGGATCAGCTTCTACGTCTTCCAGCCCGGCGTCTCGCGCGGCTGCGGGAGCTACTTCCAGGATCCCCTCGTCGCCGGACAATGGATTCACGTGGCCGGCACGGTGGACGCGGCGGCGCAGCAGACGGCCATCTTTCGAAACGGCGAGCTGCGCCACGCCGACTCCTACGCCAGCCTGAGGTTGGCGGCGGGGGTGCAGCCGCTCCGCATCGGCACCCGCGACCTGCGCAGCTTCTTCCAGGGGGCGATCCGCGACCTGCGCGTCTGGGACCGGCCGCTCTCGGCAAGCGAGGTGCGCGCTCTCTTCGGCGGCACCGCGCCGTCGGCGGGGCTGGTGGCGTCGTTTCCCCTCGACGAGGGCGCGGGAGACGTGGTCCGCGACCTCGCTGGCGGGCGCCGCGGACGGGTCGTCTCCGGAGTCTGGCAGCCCGTCTCCACGGCCGTGTCGGCCGGAACCGGGCAAAGCGGCGGGGGCTGCTGACCTTGCTGCCGCAGATGCGCTAGAAACCAGGCGCGTGCCGGAGCTGCCTGACGTCACCGTCTATGTCGAAGCGCTCGCCGCCCGGGTGCAGGGGCAGGAGCTGACCGCCGTCCGGGTGGCGAGCCCCTTCGTGGTGCGGACCTTCGATCCGCCCCTGGGCGCCGCCGCCGGAAAGCGCGTCCTCGCCGTGCGGCGGCTCGGCAAGCGCATCGTCTTCGAGCTCTCGGACGGCCTCTTCCTCGTCATCCACCTGATGATCGCGGGCCGCTTCAAGTGGCTCGATGCGGGGGCGAAGATCCCGGGGAAGCTCGGCCTCGCCGCCCTTGATTTTGCCAGCGGCACCCTGCTGCTCACCGAGGCGGCCTCGAAGAAGCGCGCCTCCATCCACCTGGCGCGGTCGCTCGACGAGTTTCGCCGCGGCGGGGTCGAGCCCCTCGAGGTCTCGCTGGCGCAGTTCGAGGCGGCGCTGCGCAGCGAGAACCACACCCTGAAGCGGTCGCTCACCGATCCGCGGCTCTTTTCCGGCATCGGCAATGCCTATTCGGACGAGATCCTCCATCGGGCAAAACTATCGCCGGCGCAGCTGACGCAGAAGCTGCCGGCGGAGGACGCACGGCGGCTGTATGAGGCCACCCGCGCCGTCCTCGTCGAATGGACCGACCGCCTGCGCGCCGAGGCGGACGGGAAGTTCCCCGGGAAGGTGACCGCCTTCCGCAAGGAAATGAATGTCCACGGCAAGTTCAGGGAGCCGTGCCCCGTCTGCGGGACCGCGGTCCAGCGCATCGCCTACGCCGACAACGAGACCAACTACTGCCCGCGCTGCCAGACCGGCGGGAAGCTGCTCTCTGATCGCAGCCTGAGTCGCTTGCTTCACGACGACTGGCCAAAGACCATCGAAGAGCTCGAGGATCGCTTCCCCAGGCGGGAATAGCGCCCAGGAGCGCAGTTGCACGAATCTCGTGGAGATGGCACGATTCTCGTGACACGAGCAGGAAGGAGTGCCATGTCCAGGTCCATCCGCAAGACGCTCAAGAACAAGACCTTTCGCATCCCCAGCAGCCTCGAAGCGCGCCTGGCGAGGCGGGCCGCCGAGGACCACCGCTCGGTCAACCAGATCGTCGTGCAACTGCTCGAGCAGGGGCTGCCCCACGCGTCTCCCTTCGGCCGGGCACGCTCCCTCGGCGACCGGATCGCGCGCTCGCGCAAGCCGGCCGACGGCCCCCTCCCCCGGTTCACCAAGGACGAGCTGCACGAGGACGAGTGAATGAGCGCAAGGACCTTCCTGGACACGAGCATCCTGGTGTGGACGGTCGACCCCCGCGACGCCAGGAAACGTGAGCGCGCCCTGCAGCGCCTCGAGGTGGAGCACGAGT
>JAYWAJ010000328.1:0-11401 GCA_043782525.1 Deltaproteobacteria bacterium
TTGCGCGACCCGGCGGAGGAAGACCTGGCGCTGGCGCGGCTGCTGCTCCGCGAGCGCGACGCCGAGCTGATGGCCGCGGCGCTGGTCAAGCTGCGCCGCGAAGCGCTCCCCGCGCCGGAGGATCTGCCCTTCACCGCCGAGCTGGCGAAGAAGGCGAAGTCGGCCAGCGTCCGGCCGCCCGCGTTCGGCGGCGCTGCCTCGAGGAGCGCGCCTCCCGCCGCGCCCGCGTCCCGCTCCGAGCCGCCGGACTCCCGCCCCGCGGCCCGAAACCCGAAGCCCGGAGCCCGAAGCCTCGCCCGCACCACGGGCGTCTGGTTCCGCGTCAACGTCGGCCGCTCCCGCAACGCCGACCCGCGCTGGCTGCTCCCCATCCTCTGCCGCCGTGGCGGGGTGGACCGGCGCCAGATCGGCCGCATCGAGGTGATGGCCGACGAGACCCGCTTCGAGGTCGCCGCCGCCGCCGCCCTGCACTTCGGCCGCGCCGCCCGCAAGCCCGACACCAAGGACCCGAACATCCGCATCACCGCCGTCGATGCCTGAGCGCGAGATCCCATGAACCCGCGGGTGGTCATCGTCGGTGGCGGCTTCGGCGGCCTCTACGCCGCGCAAGCGCTGCGCAAGGCGAAAGTCCAGATCACGCTGGTGGACCGGCGCAACCACCACCTCTTCCAGCCGCTGCTCTACCAGGTGGCGACGGCGGCGTTGAGCCCGGCCAACATCGCGGTGGCGCTGCGGCGCGTGCTGCGGGGACAGCGCAACGTCGAGGTGGTGCTGGGCGAGGCGACCCGGCTCGACCTCAAGGCCCGCAAGGTGGTGCTGCGCGACGGCGCGATCGACTACGACTACCTGGTGGTCGCGACCGGCGCCACCCACTCCTACTTCGGGCACGGCGAGTGGGAGGCCTTCGCGCCGGGGCTCAAGACGCTGGAGGACGCGGTCGAGATCCGCCGCCGGGTGCTGCTCGCCTACGAGCTGGCCGAGCGCGAGATCGATCCGGCGCGGCGCACGGCGCTCTTGACCTTCGTGGTGGTCGGCGCCGGGCCCACCGGCGTCGAGCTGGCGGGCGCGCTGGCGGAGATCGCGCGGCACGTGCTGGCCCGGGACTTCCACCACATCGATCCCGCCTCGGCGCGGGTGGTGCTGGTGGAGGCCGGGCCGCGCGTCCTGCCCGCCTTCGCGCCGGAGCTGTCCGCCGCCGCGCAGCGCCGCCTCGAGCGGATGGGCGTGCAGGTCCTCCTCGGCCGCCCGGTCTCCGGCATCGACGCGAACGGCGTCTCCATGGGCAGCGAGCGCATCGTCTCGAGCTGCGTTCTCTGGGGCGCGGGCGTGCAGGCGTCGCCGCTGGCCAGCACCCTGGGCGCGCCGCTCGACCGCGCCGGACGGGTGCTGGTCGAGCCCGACCTGAGCGTGCCCGGAGCGCCCGAAGTCTTCGTCATCGGCGACCTCGCCGCGGCCCGGGCGCCCGACGGAAAGCCGGTCCCCGGCGTCGCGCCCGCGGCCATCCAGGGCGGCCGGCACGTGGCGCGGTCCATCGAGCGGCTGCTGCGCGGCGAGAAGGCCGAGCCGTTCCGCTACCAGGACAAGGGCTCCCTCGCGACCATCGGCCGCGCCGCCGCGGTGGCGGAGGTCGGCCGGCTCAAGACCGAAGGCCTCTTCGCCTGGATGATCTGGCTCTTGGTGCACATCCTCACGCTCATCGGCTTTCGCAACCGCTTCATCGTGCTGGCCGAGTGGGCCGCGATCTACCTGCGCTACGAGCGCGGCGCGCGGCTGATCACCGGCGAGGTTCCTCCCGCGAAATCCGCCCCACCCTAGGGGAGCCCTAGGCGGTGGCGACCGGAAGTACGGGTCGCACCGAGCTGAAGCGGTTCTTCCCCGACCGCTTGGCGCCGTAGAGGGCGCCGTCCGCCGAGTGCACCAGATCTTCCGGCGTCTCGAGGTCGTCGGCCGGGTAGTAGGCGAGGCCGAGGCTGGCGGTCACCTTGCAGGCGGCGCCGTTCTCGTCGTTGAGCTGCAGCTCGGAGATGGTGCGCAGCACGCGCTCGACCACGCGCATGGCGCCTTCGGGCGGCGTCTGCGGCAGGATGATGGCGAACTCGTCGCCGCCGTACCGGGCGCCGATGTCCGAGACGCGGATGCAGCGGGCGATGGCGTTGCCGACGGCGCGCAGCACCTTGTCGCCGACCACGTGCCCGAACTGGTCGTTGATGGGCTTGAAGCCGTCGAGGTCGATCATGGCGAAGGCCATCGACTCGCCGTGGCGGTCGGCGCGCTGCATCTCCTGCGTCAGCCGGTCCATCAGGTAGCGGCGGTTGTGCAGGCCGGTGAGCGGGTCGGAGACCACCATCTGCTCGAGCGCGACTTGCAGCTTGCGGATCTTGTCGTGGGTCTGCTTGTTGCGCAGCAGCGCCTTGACCCGCGCCAGCAGCTCGGCCGGATCGCAGGGGCGCGAGAGATAGTCGTCGGCGCCCAGCTGCAAGCCGCGCACGCGCTCGGAGGTCTCGCTGCGGTGGCTCGCGACCAGCACCGGCACGAAGTCCAGCTCGCCCGACTTGAGGCGCGGCAGCAGCTCGAGGCCGTCCATGTCGGGCAGCGACCGCCCCAGCACCACCAGGTCGGGCCGGCCGGTGGCGAGGAAGTCGAGCGCCTCGGCGCCGGTGCTCGCCTCGATGACCGTGAGCCCGGCGTCGGTGAAGAGGGTGCGCTGGAACAGCCGTTCTGCGTCCTCGGCCTGAACCACCAGAACGCGCGAGCTGTCGGACATGCTTCCCCCCTGCTGCAAGCGACGAAGCATCTCTAGCAGAGCGGCGCGGGTGAAGGGAACCCGGGCAGGCCCTTTGGCCTGCTTGACCCGCGGCCCGCGGGGGTCTAGGCGGTCGGGATGCAATTCTACCGATACGACGGGCCCGCGCGGGTCAGCCTCGAGGAGATTTCGCCGGAGCCGCCCGAGGCGGTGAAGAAGCACGAGGCCAAGGAGCACTTCGAGGCCCTCAACGACGAGCTGTTCGGACTGCAAGATTTGATGTGGGGCGCGCGGACGCACTCGGTGCTGATGGTGCTGCAGGGGCGCGACGCGGCGGGGAAGGACGGCGCGGTCAAGCACGTGGTCGGCGCGCTCAACCCGCGCGGCGTGCGGGTGACGAGCTTCGGCGTGCCTACCGAGCAGGAGCGGCGGCACGACTTCCTCTGGCGCATCCACCAGCACACGCCCGGCGCCGGCGAGGTGGCCATCTTCAACCGCTCGCACTACGAAGACGTGCTGGTGGTGCGGGTGCAGAAGATGGTCCCGCGGCCGGTGTGGAAGGAGCGCTACCGGATCATCAACGCCTTCGAGGAGTCGCTGGTCCAGGGCAACTGCATCATCCTCAAGTACTTCCTCCACATCAGCGAGGACGAGCAGAAGGAGCGGCTGCTCGCGCGCGAGAAGGACCCCACCGACGCCTGGAAGCTGAACGTCGAGGACTGGCGCGAGCGCGACCAGTGGGACGAGTTCACCACCGCCAACGAGGATGCCATCGGCAAGTGCGCGACCAAACGGGCGCCCTGGATCGTGGTCCCGGCCAACGCCAAGTGGTACCGAAATCTCGTGATCGCCGAGTCGCTGGCGGCGGCGATGCGGCCCTTCAAGCGGCAGTGGCGCAAGACGCTCGACGAGGCCGGCAAGACCGGGCGGCGCGATCTGAAGGAATGGCGCGCCGCGCACGGCGGCAAGTGATCAGCCGCTGATCACCTTGCGCACGCCGCGGGCTTCCAGGATGGCCGGCAGGCGCTGGCGCTGATCGCCCTGCAGCACCAGCGTCTCTCCCTCGACGACGCCGCCGCAGCCGAGCGATCCTTTCAGCGCCTTCAGCCACAGCTCCAGCTCCTTGGGCCGCAGGCCCAGCTGCTCGACGACGGTGACCTCCTTCCCGCCGCGCCCCTTGCGCTCCATCCGCACCACCGCGCGCGCGGGCCCCTTCGGCTCCGGCTCCTGGCGCCGCTGCACGCCGGGCGGCAGGTCCGGTAGCTTCTCGCGCAGTCCCGCGAAGGGGTTGTGGAAGGGAGGCGGCTTCTTCTCGTCGGTCATGTGCGGTCCCAGGCTGCGGCGAAGAAGCCGTCGGTGCCGTCCTGGTGCGGGAGCAGGCGGAGGCCGCCGGCGCGGCGGAATTCGGGGTGGGCGGCTTCGAAGCGGGCGGCGACGTCCTCGTTCTCGGCGCGGTTCACGGTGCAGGTGGCGTAGACGAGGCGGCGCCGGGCCCAGCGGGCGGCGGTCTCGAGCAGCTCGAGCTGGAGCGGAGGATGCGCGGTGAGCGCGCTTTCCGCGATGCGCCACCGGGCGTCGGGGCCACGGCGCAAGGTTCCCAGCTCGGAGCAGGGGGCGTCGACGAGGACGCGGTCGGCGGGCACCGGCTCGCGGACGATCTCGATGCGGTCCGCGTGGGCGCGCTGGGCGCGGGTCTTCAGGCGCGAGAGGCGGCCGCGGTCGACGTCGTGGGCGAAGACGGTGGCTCCTTGCGCGGCGAGCAGCAGCGACTTGCCGCCGGCGCCGGCGCAGAGGTCGAGGACGGTGTCGCCCGGCCGCGCTTCCACCAGCTGTCCGAGGAGCTGGCTGCCTTCGTCCTGCGGCTCGAAGAGGCCGTCGCGCCAGGCCTGGGCGCCGAAGAGGTTGGCGTTGCGCGTCTCGACGATGAGCGCATCCGGGGACCTCTGCCCCGGCCGGGTGGCGATGCCTTCGTCGCGCAGGCGGGCCGCGAGCTGGTCGCGGGTGCAGAGGAGCCGGTTGGCGCGCAGGCAGACCGGGCCGGGGACGGAGATGGCGGCGCAGAAGGCGTCGGCGTCGTGCGGCAGCTGGTCGATCAGGTGTGCTTCGAGCCAGTCGGGCAGCGACCAGCGGTCGGCGAGGCGGGTGGGCGCGGGCTTCGGGGGCGGCGCGGCGACGGCGGTCAGCGCCGAGGCCTGCGCTTCCGGGACGCCGGCGAGGTCGCGCAGGAAGCAGGTGAGGAGGAGGGCGGCACCGGAGGGCCCGGGGCCGTCGAGGCCGGCGTGCCAGGCGAGGCGCCGCCGCCAGAGCGCGACGCCGAAGATCGCTTCCACCACGGCGCTGCGCTCGTCGCGGGACAGCCCGCGGTGGGACCGCAGCGTGCGATCCACCTCCCGCTCCGCCCCCGCGCCCCCGAGCACGCGCTCGATGGCGGGCAGCGCCAGGTCGGCGCGCAGCGCGCTCCAGGGAATGTCCGCCAGCCGCTCGACCTGCATCGCGCAGTCGCATACGTGGACCCGCGCACCTGCGCAACGGTCCAGCCACCGGGAGGCGCTCACCAGGCTGTCCGCTCGACGACACCGGGCGGCAGCTCCGATGCGAACCGGGCCGGGCGTCCCCACTTTTGCGGCGATGGACGACCCCAAGCAGCTGCTGGAGGAGGGCCGCTTCGAGGAGCTGGCCAACGACGACCACCCGCTCTGGCGAGGCCTGGCCCTGCTGGAGCTGCGGCGCTGGCCCGAGGCGGCGAGAATCTTCGAAGAGGCGCCCGACGCTGCCCAGAGCGGGACGTTGCTGGAGCTGGCGGGCGCGGCGCGCTGGCTCGCCGGAGAGCGCGAGGCCGGCGTGGACCGCTGGATCCGGGCGCTCGACGCGGGCTACGAAGGCCCCGCCAGCAGGCTCAAGCCGCCCGCGCTCCTCGTCTACGCGGGGACCCGCCTCGGCGACGAGCGCTATGTGCTGCGCGGCACGCGCCTGCTGGTCAAGAACTGGAAGTCGAAGGTCCAGCGCATCTGGCCGGGACCGGTGGCGGGATATCTCTTGGGCCACGTCGAGACCCGGGCGTTTCTCGAGGAGGGCTACGTCGACCCGGAGCTGGAGTGCCGGCGGCTCTCTTCGGCGCACTTCTGGGCGGCGCTCAAGGAGCCGGAGAAGGCCCGGGAGCACTACCAGGCCGCGGTCTCGGCGGAAGGCGCCAGCGTCCTCGAGGTCGAGCACCACCTCGCCCGCGGCGAGCTGGCCTGAACCTCAGGCCTGGTATCCCGCCGCCTGCAGCTTGAAGAGGTGCGCATAGCGGCCGTCGCGCTCGACCAGCTCGGCGTGGGTGCCCAGTTCCTCCACCCGCCCGTCGCGGATGACGGCGATGCGGTCCGCCAGCCGCACCGTCGAGAAGCGGTGCGAGATGAGGATGGCGGTCCGGTCGGACGCCAGCTGCCGGAGCCGGGCGAAGAGCTCGTGCTCCGCCTCGGCGTCGAGCGCGGCGGTGGGCTCGTCGAGCACCAGGACCTCGGAGTCGCGGATGAAGGCGCGGGCGAGCGCGATCTTCTGCCATTGGCCGCCGGACAGCTCGTGGCCCTCCTCGAACCAGCCGCCCAGCATGGTCTCGAGCTTCTGCGGCAATTGATCGACCACGCTGCGGGCGCCGCCTTCGTCGACGGCGCGCTCGATGCGGGCCACGTCGTCGAGCGCCGGCAGCCAGCCGACGCCGATGTTCTCCCGCGCCGTCCACTGGTAGCGGACGAAATCCTGGAAGAGGACGCCGATGCGGTCGCGCAGGTCGCGGGCGTCGAGGTCGCGCAGATCGACGCCGCCATAGAAGATGGCGCCCTCGGTCGGGTCGTAGAGGCGCATGAGGAGCTTGATCAGCGTCGACTTGCCGGCGCCGTTCTCGCCCACCAGCGCCATCTTCTCGCCGGGCGCCAATTTCAATGAGATGCCCCGCAGCACCCATTTGTCGGTGCCGGGATAGCGGAAGGAGACCTCGCGGAACTCGATCTCCTGGGCCCGGGAACGCGGGACGGTCAGCGCCGGCAGCTGGCGCGGCGCCTCGCCGCCGGTGCCGATGTCCAGATAGGCAAAGAGGTTGGACATGAAGAGCCCGTCCTCGTAGAGAGCGCCTACCGAGGCCAGGGCGGACTGGATCGACGATTGCCCCTGGCGAAAGACGGAAAGGTATAAGGTCAAATCACCCAAAGTAATGGCCCCGACTGCGGCGCGGACCGCCATGAAGGCATAGGCGCCATAGAAGGCCAACAGGGAAACCAGGCCCAGCGCCATCCCTGCCGCGCCCTTGCGCAGCGCCAGCGAGCGGTCCTCCGCATAGAACTTGGTAAAGAGCGCGCGATAGCGATCCAGGATCAAGGGCGCGAGGCCGAAGAGCTTCACTTCCTTGACGTGCGAATCGCGCGTCAAAATCCATTCCAGGTAGTTCTGCCGGCGGCCTTCGGGCGCGCGCCAGGTATTGAGCCGGAAGGACTCGCCGGAAAAGCGCGCCTCGGCCACGAAGGCGGGCACCGAGGCGGCGACGATGAGCAGCACCGACCAGGGCGAGAGGCGCGCGAGCAGGACCGCATAGCTGATGAGGATGAGGAACTGCTGCAGCAGCGAGGCCGTCTCCAGCGCCATGCTCAGCGGCCGGCTGGCGGCCTCGCGGCGCGCGTTCTGCATCTTGTCGTAGAAGTCGGCGTCCTCGAAGTGGCGCAGCTCCAGGGTCGCCGCCTTTTCGAGGATCAGGGTATTGACGTGATTGCCCAGGGAAGCGCGCATCAGGTCGCGCAGCAGGGCCTGCCCGCGGGAGAGCGCGGTGCTCACCGCCATGAGCAGCGCTTCCAGCGCCACCAGGCGCAGCACCTGCCAGCGGGCCGCGGCGTCTCCGCTGCGGGCCGCCGTCACCACCGCGTCGACGATGAGCTTGCCGACCCAGGCCATCGAGGCGGGCAGGGCGGCCTGCCCGATGAGCAGCGCGACCATTCCCCCGGCAAAGGCGCGCGACGATTCCTTCACCAGCGCGAAGGTCCGCGGAAGATAGCGCAGGTATTGCAAGGTCAGCCGGGCGCGCTCGCGCAACGACTGGGGCGGCGACACTGGAAGGGGAGGCGTCAATGCTCCAGCATCTCCTGCACCTTCGCCTTGTCTTCGCGATAGGTGAAGTGCTGGTACAGCCAGAAGGCATTCTCGCGGTCGAGGATGCGGTCTTTCAACAGAGGAACCGCCAGCAGCTTGTTGTCGCGGTGGACGAGATGCTCGATGAGCACCCCCGCCATGGCCGCGGTGAACCACTGGTGGGCGGCGGCGCTCTTGATGAGGCGGAGCTTGGCCTCGTCGCCCGCCTCGGCGTCGAGGCCGTGGACGAAGTCCTTGAAGGCGTCGCGCGACATCGCCTGCGGTCCCTGCGGCGCCGCGGTGGCGAAGTGCACGGTGGCAATCTGTCCCGCCCGCGCCTGCACCTTGGTCTCGCGCAGGTCGCCGGCGGGCAGCCGGGCGGAGACCACGTACCAGTGGTCGGCCTCGGCGCGCACCGTCATGGGCGCGAGGTCGCGGCCCACCAGCGCCTGCCCCTCGTGCACGTCGACGCGGGCGCCGGCCGGAGAAGCCACCTCCAGCAGGGTCTTGCCCTCGGACTGCGGCCGGTACTCCACGGCCACGTTCTCCTCGAGGACGGGCGCCGGCCGGACTTCAGGCGCGGGTGCGGGCGGGCTGGGAGCCCGGGTCTCCGGCGCCCGCGTGGCGCAGGCGACGCAGAGGAGGAGGAGGGGAAGGCGGTTCATGCGGGTGTTGTAACAAGTCAGCGCGACTTGAGCACCTCGCCGCCCTTCATGACGAAGTGGACATGCTCCAGCACGGAGATGTCCTGGAGCGGATCGGCGTCGACCGCGACCAGGTCGGCGAACTTTCCCGGCGCGACCACGCCGATGTTGCTGCCTTCGCAGTTGGCCGCCTGCGGAGCGCAGAGCGGGTCGAGCAGGGTGGCGGCGACGCTGGTGGCCGACTTGATGGCCGCCATCGGGGTCATTCCATAGCGCACCATGATCGACAATTCCTTGGCCTGGTTCTCCGTCCAGGCATATCCCCCGACGTCGGTGCCATAGGTAATGCGGACGCCGCGCTTCAATGCCTTGGCAAAGGCCTCCCGCTCCAGCGGGACCATATCGGGCCAGATGCCCCCGCGCCCCTGCGCCACCCAGATGCCGACATAGATGGTCGGGCACCAGGCGACGTTCTGCTTCACCATCCGCTCGATGAGATCGTCGGTGAGCCCGTCGCCGTGCTCGATGCTGTCGACGTGGGCGGTGAGGGCGGCGTCGATGCCGTCCCAGGCCATGGCGTGGGCGGCGACCTTGCGGCCGAGGCGGTGGGCCTCGTCGACCATGGCCTCCAATTCGGGCTTGGTGAAGTTGACCCAGGAGCGCAGGGGACGCTGCGGGTCATTGGTCTTGTAATACTTGCGGTCGGAATAGAACTTGATCCAGTCGGCACCGTATTTCACCTCTTCGCGGACGGCCTTGCGGATGGCGTCGGGGCCGTCGACGATCTGCACGCCCTCCGGCATATGCAATTCCCACGAATATCCGCTCAGCGGATACATCCCGGTCGGCGCCATCGAGCGGGTGGCGACGAACATGCGCGGGCCGGGGATGACGCCGCGGGCGATGGCGGTCTTGACGTCGACGTCGGCATACATCGCGCCCTCGGTCTCGACGTCCCGGATGCTGGTGAAGCCGTTCATCACCGCGGTGCGGACCGAGGCGCTGGCCCGCAGGGCGCGGTAGGGGATGCTCTCTTTCAGGAGCTGCTCGTCGTAGTCGGCGGCGGTGACGTCGCCCTGGAGGAGGACGTGGGTATGGGCGTCGATGAGCCCCGGCAGGAGCCAGGCGTTGCCGAGGTCGATGACCTTGACGCCGGCGGTCTGCAGCTCCGCCGCCGGGCCGACCTTGACGATGCGGTCGCCTTCGACGAGGACGGCGAGGCCGTCGCGCGCGGTATCGGAGCGGCCATCGATGAGGTGGGCGGCCTTGACGAGGACGCGCTGGGGGGCGGGAACGGCGGCTTGGGCGAGGAGCAGGAAGGCAAGGAGCATACCCGGACCGTCGCACGGCGGAAAGGTGAGCGCAACCCGCAGGTTGCGGCTGGTTCAAAACCGGATTCGCGGTGGCCCCCATGCTAGCCTTGCGGGTCCCCCCAGAGGAGGCTCCCGATGCGCGTCTTCAGTCTTGCACTGGCGTGTTCCATGCTGCTCGCAGCGTGCGGGGGAAAGACCGCTGCGCCCGCAGCACCGCCGCCGGGTGCGCCCGCGGGTCTCTCGGCGTCCGGAGGCAGTGGGCAGATCGCGCTCACCTGGACTGCGGTCTTTGGGGCGAGCTCGTATCTCATCCTGCGCGGCGACGCCGCGGGCGCGGAAGCGGCGCTGACGCCGCCGGCTACGTCAACGGCGGCGAATTATACCGATAGCGGGCTGACGGCGGGAAAGACCTATTACTACGTGGTGCAGGCCAGGAACGCCGCCGGCACCAGCGCCAAATCCAACGAGGCCAGCGCCCTGACCGCGCCCGACGCGCCGGCGGGATTGAACGTGAGCACCAGCGATACCTCCGCCACCGTGCAATGGACCGCATCGCCGGGAGCGACCGATTACGTCGTGCTGCGCGCACCCGGCGGCACGACCACCTTCAGCCAGGTGGCCGCCACCACTACGCCCGGCGCCTCGGATAGCGGGCTGACGCCGAATACCTCGTATGTCTATGCCGTACGCGCGCACAATGCCTCGGGCACCAGCGCCAACGCGACCTTCAATGCCGCCACCGCGCCGGTGGCGCCGACATTCCTGTCGGGCGCGGCCTCCAACCACCACGTCACGCTCACCTGGACGGCGGCGGCCGGCGCGGGGAGCGGCGGGTACCGGGTGCTGCGGTCCACCTCCGCGAGCGGGCCCTTCACCTCGGTGGGCACCGCTCCCGGGACCAGCTTCACCGATACCTTCCTGACCAACAACACGCCCTATTCCTACGTGGTGCATACCATCGGCGGGACCGGCGAGAGCGGCGACAGCGGCTCCGCCAGCGCCACGCCCTTCATCGAGATCTGCACCGTGGATGCCTCGAGCTACGCCGTCTCGGTGTTCGACGGAACCGCCAGCGGCAACGCTCCGCCGAAGCGATCGTTCGGCTGGTCCACCGGCATCGCCGAGGGCACCGGCATCGGAACCGACGGCACCAACCTCTTCGTCGCCAGCAAGTATACGCAGACGGTCAACGTCTATCCCCGCGCGACGGTGAGCGGCGACCAACCGCCGGCGCGCAAGATCTCCCTGACGGGGCAACCCAGCGCGCTCACCGTGAGCGGCACCGACCTCTACGTCGCTTTCGGCGCCCAAATCAACGTCTACCACACGAGCGATACGGGAAGCCCGACGCCGTATCGAACCTTGACCACGCCGGGCGGCGGCACCGTCTCCGGCATCCAGGTGTTTTCCGGCACCACCAACGGCGGCGCCACGGTGGTGAACCAGACCTTCGTGGTCTCCAACAACAATATCCTCGTCTACGCCAACGGGGCGAGCGGAACCACGCCGCCGCTGACGACGATCATCCCTGCCACGACCAGCGCCGGGACCCGGCTGGTCGGCCCGGCCTATGATTCGGTGGGTGACGCAATCTTCGTCGGATG
>JAYWAJ010000329.1:0-4300 GCA_043782525.1 Deltaproteobacteria bacterium
TCGCCTTGCGCCGGGTCCCGGCGTCCGCAGTGCCCGCGGGGACCTGCCGTCCCCGGCGATGACCTTTGGCAGCAACACCCTGCGCGCCAGCTGCGCGGGCGGCGGCCGCGACCTGCCCTCGCCCGGCGCGCGGCGACCCTGCGTCGCCGGCTTACGTCGGCAACTTCACCATCGATACCTGTGGCTGACGCTCTCCCAGCGGGCGCTCCTCCCGCGGCGGTCGGACGAACACCGGCTGCGAGAAGCCCGCCACGCCGCGGCCCACGGCGCGCAGCAGCAGGCCGACCTCGTTGGCGTGCTCGGGCCGATCCTGCGGCCGCTTCGCCAGCAGCCGCCCGGCGAGCTGCACCAGCGGCTCCGGAGCGCCGGGGTTGATGGACAGCAGATCCGGCGGGTCGCGGGTGACGATGGCCTCGAGCAGCTCGTACTGGTTCGAGTGCGCGAAGGCCGGCCGCCCCGCCAGGAGTTCGTAGAGCGTGGCGCCCAGCGAGTAGAGGTCGCTGCGCCGGTCCAGCGTCTCGCCCCGCGCCTGCTCCGGCGACATGTAGCGGTAGGTGCCCACCACGCGCCCGTGGTCGGTGATCTGATCGTCGGAGCTGCGCTTGGCCAGCCCGAAGTCCACCAGCACGGCCTTGCGGGCGGGCGTCACCAGGATGTTGGACGGCTTGACGTCGCGGTGCAGCAGGCCCCGCGCGTGGATGAAGGAGAGCCCGTCGGCCACCTGGGCCAGCGCCTCGCAGAGCGCCACCAGCCGCTCCGGATGGTTCTGCTCCACCTGCTCGTCGTCGGTGAGCATCGCCTCGATGCCCGTCTCCAGCTTGAGCCGCCGCGCCCGCGCCACCGCCAGGAGCGCCCCCGAATCCGGCTCCTCGAAGAGGACGTCGAGGTCGACGCCTTCGGGCGCGTCGCCTCCAGGCTCGGGCTCGAGCGGCTGCGGCTCGGTGACCACCGTCAGCCACTCGCGCAGCACCATGCCGTCGACGAACTCCATCTCCAGCCAGGGGATGCCGTCCTCGTCGCCCAGGTCGAGAACGCGCACGATGTTAGGATGCTGCAGGTGGCGCAGCGCATCGAACTCGCGCCGCAGCCGACGCGTCGCCGAGGGGTCGGTTCCGGGAGGCAGCATCTTGAGCGCGACGGTCGCCCCCGAGCGCGTGTCGACGGCGCGGTAGACGGCCCCGAGGCCGCCCCGTCCGACCTGCCGCTCCAGCCGAAAGGGGCCGAACCATCCTCGCATCCCGGATTGCTCCTCCGCGGGCACAGACCCGCAGTAACTAACGTAACCCGATCATCGCGCCGCGCCGCAATTCTGCTCCTCTGTTATGGTCGCCGCGTGCCTCGGCCCGAGCGCGACGTGCAGCAGCTGAAAGCCGAAGTGGGCGAGCGCCCGCTCCCCCGGCACGTCGGCATCATCATGGACGGCAACGGCCGCTGGGCGGAGCAGCGCGGGCTCGCCCGCCTGGAGGGCCACCGCAAGGGCAGCGACTCGGTCCGCGAGGTGACCCGCGCCGCCCGGCGCATCAACCTGCCGGCGCTGACGCTCTACGCCTTCTCCAGCCAGAACTGGCTCCGGCCGCCGGAAGAAGTGGCGGGGCTGATGGACCTGCTGCGCGACTACCTCGCCCGCGAGCGGCCCGAGATCCTCGAGAACGGCATCCGCCTGCACGCCATCGGCGAGCTCGACAAGCTGCCGGCGCGGGTCCGCGATCCCCTCGAGGAGCTGCGCGCCGCCAGCGCGCACAACGACAAGATGGTCCTGACGCTGGCGCTCAGCTACGGCGGCCGCGAGGAGATCATCGCCATGGCCCGGCGCATCGCCGAGGACAAGCTCCTCCCCGCGCAGATCGACGCCAAGGCCGTCGAGGACCGCCTCTGGACGGTGGGCCTTCCGCCGCTGGAGCTGGTGGTGCGCACCAGCGGCGAGGTGCGGGTCTCCAACTTCCTCCTCTGGCAGCTCGCCTACTCCGAGATCCACCTCACCGACACCCTCTGGCCGGACTTCGGCGAGCTCGACCTGCTGCTGGCGCTGGACGACTTCCAGCGCCGGGAGCGCCGCTTCGGCAAGACCTCGCAGCAAGTGCGAAACTCCGCCTGAGATGACCGACAAGAACCGCAACCTTCTCGTCCGCGTGGTCACGGCGCTCCTCCTCTTGCCGCTGGTGCTCTGGCTCATCTGGCAAGGCGGGGTCTGGATCGCGCTGCTGCTCGGCGTGGCCGCGGCCCTCTGTGCGCTGGAGCTGAACCTGCTGCCTGCGAGCCTTCCGCCGGCCCCGACGGTGGCACAAGAGGTGGGGCAGGAGGGTGCGGTGCTCTCCGGCGCGGCCATCGCCTCGGTGGGCGGGGCCTTCCTCCTGCCGCTCCTCATCGAGGTGCGCCTCGGGTTCGTCACTGCCAACCTGGTCATCGCCGCGGTGCTGATGATCGCCTTCACCGACACGCTGCTCTTCGAGGAGAACCTCGCCAACGCGCCCCGGCGGGTGGGGCTCGCGGTGCTGGGCGTCGTCTATCCGGGGCTCCTGCTCTCGGCGCTGGTGCGGCTGCGGCAGGTGGACCGCGGCGAGTGGTGGGTCCTCCTCGCCCTCACCGTCACCTGGATGAACGACACCTGCGCCTATTTCTCCGGGCGCGCCTTCGGCAAGCACAAGCTCTACGTGCGCATCTCGCCCAGCAAGACCTGGGAGGGGGCGATCGGCGGAGCCCTCGGCAGCATGGTCGGGGCGGTGGCCGTGCAGCTGCTCTGGATCCCGGGCCTGCCCACCTGGGGCGCTGCGCTCATCGGCGCTGGCGCGGCGTTGCTCGGCCCGCTCGGGGATCTCTCCGAGTCGATGCTCAAGCGCTCCTTCGGCGCCAAGGATTCGGGGCGCCTCCTGCCGGGCCACGGCGGGATGCTCGACCGCATCGACGCCCTCATCTTCAACGCGCCTTTTGTCCTCTTGTGTGCACGCCTGCTCACCTGACGCGGCTGGCGCACGCCGCGATGCGCATTTAGACTCGCAGGCACATGGGCTTCATCCAGTCGGCCGGATTCACCGTTCTCTCCTTCGCGCTGGTGATCAGCGTCGTCGTCTTCTTCCACGAGCTCGGCCACCTGCTGGTCGGCAAGGCGGTGGGGGTCAAGGCGGTCCGCTTCTCCATCGGCTTCGGGCCGCGGCTGCTCTCGATCACCCGGGGCGAGACCGAGTACCGCATCTCGCTCCTGCCGCTGGGCGGCTACGTCAAGTTCGCCGGCGACAACCCCTACGAGGAGCTGGCGCCGGAAGATCACGGCCGCGGCTTCCTCCAGCAGCCGCCCTGGAAGAGAGGGCTCATCGCCTTTGCGGGGCCGGCGGCCAACTTCGTCCTCGCCGTCGCCCTCTACTTCGTCGTCTTCGCGGCCCCCCATCAAGAGCTGGCGGCGCAGGTCGGCTACGTGAAGCCGCAGTCGCCCGCTGCCGTCGCGGGACTGCGCTACGCCGACCGCATCACCGCCATCGACGGGCAGGCCATCCAGGGCTGGAGCGACCTGCAGGAAGCGATCCGGGCCCACGCCGGACAGCCGCTGCAGCTGCAGATCCTGCGCGACGGACGCAGCCAGGACCTGCGCATCGTTCCGGCGGTGCACGAGGAGCAGAGCCCCATCGAGACGGTGCGGCACGGGCGCATCGGCATCTCGGCGGTGCCGCGGATGGCGGAGGTCACCGTCGTCTCGCCCGACAGCCCGGTGGGTCGGGCGGGACTGCAGACGTTCGACAAGGTGGTGAAGCTCGACGGGCAGCCCATCGCCAACTACGAGCAGCTGGCGCAGCTCCTCGCCGTCCGCTCCGATGCGCTCAAGCTGGAAGTACTGCGGCCGCCGGTGCCCGCGCCCGGAGCCACGCCGGCGCCCGGCCCTGCGCACGGCGCGGCTCCCGCGGCGGGCACCAAGACGCCCGCGGCGGGCACCACGGCGCCCGCGGCGCCAACCGCGCTGCAGCTCGAGGTGGCCGCTCCCGCCCAGGCGGGCGCGTACGGCATCGAGCCTTCCGACCTGACCCTCTTCACCGTGCAGCCGGGCAGCGCCGCCGAGGAAGCGGGCCTGAAGCGCGGCGACCGCGTGCTCGCCGTCAACGGCGTGCCCGCCATCTCCTGGGGAGACGAGGTCGACGCCCCCCTCAAGGCCGCCGGCACACAGAAGGTGGCGCTGGAATTCCGCCGCGACGGCAAGCCGCTCACCGTGGCCGTCACCCAGCACCTGCGCAAGGAGCGCGACGAGACCGGCGTGCAGCAGGACGTCCCCGACCTGGGCGCGCTCCCCGACCTGAACAGCTTCGCCGACGGCCAG
>JAYWAJ010000330.1:0-4295 GCA_043782525.1 Deltaproteobacteria bacterium
GCCAACGTCGGCTTCTCCGCCTTCGCCTCGCTGGGCTCGACGCTCGACGTCGGCTGGGGCGACCTGATCGACTACCTCGACGGCGACGGGCGCACCAAGAGCATCCTCATCTACATGGAGTCGATCGGCGACGCGCGGGCCTTTCTCTCCGCCTCCCGCGAGGTGGCGCTGCGCAAGCCCATCATCGTCATCAAGGGCGGGCGCACCCCGCAGGCCGCGCGCGTCGCCGCCTCGCACACCGGCGCGCTGGTGGGCAGCGACGAGGTGCTCACCGCCGCCTTCCGCCGCACCGGGGTGCTGCGCGTCGACTCCATCGCCGACCTCTTCGAGATGGCCGATACGCTCGGCAAGCAGCCGCGGCCGCGCGGCCGGCGCCTGACCATCCTCACCAACGCGGGCGGGCCCGGCGTGCTCGCCACCGACGCGCTCGTCTCCGGCAAGGGAGAGCTGGCGGTGCTGTCGGCGGGCGCGGTGGCGAAGCTCGACGCCTTCCTGCCGCCCCAATGGAGCCACGGAAATCCCCTCGACATCCTCGGCGACGCCGACCCCGAGCGCTACGCGGCTTCGCTGGCCGTCGCCGGCGCCGAGAAGGAGAGCGACGGCCTCCTCGTCGTCCTCACCCCGCAGGACATGACCGAGCCGACCGCGACGGCGGAGCGGCTCAAGGCCTACGCGCACAAGTATCCGGACAAGCCGGTGCTGGCGAGCTGGATGGGCGGAGGGGCGATGGCGCCGGGGCGGCGCATCCTCTCGGACGCGGGCATTCCCTCCTTCGACTATCCGGACACCGCGGCGCGGATCTTCAACTACATGTGGAAGTACACGTACAACCTGCGCGGCCTCTACGAGACGCCCACGCTCGCCGAGGAAGCGGTGGGCGCGCACGACAAGGCCGGGGAGATCATCGAGGCCGCCCGGGCCGCCGGCCGCACGCTGCTCAGCGAGCTGGAAGCGAAGCGCGTGCTGCAGGCGTACGGCATCCCCACCGTCGAGACCCGCGCCGCGCTCTCTCCCGCGGAGGCGGCCCGCGAGGCCGACGCGCTCGGCTACCCGGTGGTGCTCAAGCTGCACTCCTGGACCATCACCCACAAGAGCGACGTGGGCGGGGTCCGGCTCGACCTCCGCGACGCGGCGGCGGTGCGGGCGGCCTGGGCCGCCATCGAAGGAGGCGTGCCGGCCGGCGACTTCAAGGGCGTCACCGTGCAGCCGATGGTCCGCCACGAGGGCTACGAGCTCATCTTCGGCAGCAGCGTCGATGCGCAGTTCGGCCCGGTGCTGCTCTTCGGCAGCGGCGGCGTCCTCGTCGAGGTCTACCAGGATCGCTCGCTGGGGTTGCCGCCGCTCAACACCACCCTGGCCCGCCGGATGATGGAGCAGACCCGCATCTACCCGGTGCTGCAAGGCGTGCGCGGCCGCAAGGCCGTCGACCTCGAGGCGCTGGAGAAGCTGCTGGTGCGCTTCAGCCAGCTGGTGATCGAGCAGCCGGCCATCCGGGAGATCGACATCAACCCGCTCTTGGCTTCGCCGGAGCGGCTCATCGCCCTCGACGCCCGCATCGTCCTGCACGGGAGCGAGGTGGCGGACAAGGACCTGCCCACCTCGGTGATCCGTCCCTACCCGACCCGCTACGTCGGCAGCGTCCAGCTCGAGAGCGGCGAGAGCGTCCGCATCCGCCCCATCCGCCCCGAGGACGAGCCGAAGATGGTCCGCTTCCACCAGACCCTCTCGGAGAGCAGCGTCTACTCCCGATACGCCGGCGTCCTCAAGCTGGACACGCGCGTCGGCCACGAGCGGCTGGCGCGCATCTGCTTCCTCGACTACGACCGGCAGATGGCGCTGGTCGCCGAGTCGACTCCGCCCGGCGCCGGCGCCCCGGAGATCGTCGCCGTGGCGCGGCTGATGCGGCTCCCTGCCTCGCACGACGCCGAGTTCGCGCTGCTTCTCACCGACGCCATGCAAGGCAAGGGGCTCGGCCGCGCCCTGCTGGAGCGCCTCTTCGAGGTCGGCCGCGAGTGGGGCGTCCGGCGCATCGTCGCGGAGATCCTCCCCGACAATGTGCGGATGCGGAAGGTCTGCCAAAGCCTGGGCTTCACCTTCCAGGGCCGGGGCGGGGCGGCCAAGGAGCTGAGCTAAGCCCCCGCGCCGGCCTTCTCCGACGCCTGCAAAAGGAGCGCCGCGGCGGCCGGTGCGGTAGAACGCAGCGCATGCAAGTCGATGGCGCGAACCCGCCCGCCGAGCCGGCCGTCTCCGAAGGTGAGCTGCGCGAGGCCTGGCCCGCGCTCTCGCCGCAGGAGCGCGCCGAGGGACTGCGCCTGCTGCCGCGGGACGTCGCCGAGGATCTCTTCTTCGGGCTGGGCGCGCCGGAGCAGGCCCAGCTCTTGCGCGCGCTTCCTGCCGCCGAGCGGCGCTCGTGGATGCGGGCGCTCGCGCCCGACGACGCCGCCGACCTGGCGCAGGAGGTGCGGTCGCCCGGGGAGCGCGAGCAACTGCTCGGCCTGCTCGACGCGCCCACGCTCAAGGAAGTCCAGGCGCTGATGGCCTACCGCGAGGATCACGCGGGCGGCCTGATGAGCCCGCGCTTCGCCCGGCTGCGTCCGGAGGCGACGGTGGACCAGGCGGTCACCTACCTGCGCCAGCAGACCCGTGCCTCGGTGGAGATGCCGTACTACGCCTACGTCCTCGATGCGCAGCAGCACCTCCTGGGCGTGGTCTCCTTCCGCGAGCTGCTGGCGGCGCGGGGCGACCGGCAGGTCAGCGAGGTGATGCGCACCGAGGTGCGCTCCGTCGACGAGAACACCGATCAGGAAGCGGTGGCGCGCTTCGTGCGCCAGACCGGGCTGATGGCGGTCCCGGTGCTCGACCAGGAGAAGCGGATGCGCGGCATCGTCACCGTCGACGACATCGTCGACGTGGTCAACGAGGCGGCCACCGAGGACATGCAGAAGATGGGCGGCTCGGAGTCGCTGGGCGAGCCGTACCTGGGGATCGCGCTGCAGCGGATGATCAAGAAGCGCGCCGGCTGGCTCTCGGCCCTCTTCCTGGGCGAGATGCTCACCGCCACGGCGATGGGCGTGTTCGAGAAGGAGATCGAGAAGGCGGTGGTGCTGGCGCTCTTCGTGCCGCTCATCATCTCCAGCGGCGGAAACTCGGGCTCGCAAGCGACCACGCTGGTGATCCGCGCCATGGCGCTGGGCGAGCTGCGTCTGCGCGACTGGTTCCGCGTCATCCGGCGCGAGCTCCTCGCGGGCCTGGCGCTGGGGTCGATCCTCGGCAGCATCGGCCTGGTCCGCATCCTCCTCTGGCAGGTCGTCTTCCACACCTACGGCTCGCACTACATGCTGGTGGGGCTGACGGTGGCCTCGTCGCTCATCGGCGTGGTCACCTTTGGCACCTTCGCCGGATCGCTCCTGCCCTTCATCCTGCGCCGGCTCGGGTTCGACCCCGCCAGCGCCAGCGCCCCGTTCGTGGCCACGCTGGTCGACGTCACCGGCCTCATCATCTACTTCACGACCGCCAGCCTGATCATGCGCGGCACGCTCCTCTAGTACGACTCGATCGCATCGCCCAGCTGCGTGAGGGACCGCGAGGCGAAGCCGATCCAGCTCGAGCTGCCCACCTGACTGCTTCTGGAGCGGGCGGCGTCCTCCAAGCGGGGCGGAATTTGACGCCACGCGTGTTGACTTCGCGCCGTCCACCGGGTTTGGTGCGTCGCCTCCACCCCCGGGAGTTTTCATGACACGGTCGTACCTTCTCGTCGCTACAGCCATCCTGGTCTCGGCCTCAGCCCGCGCCCAGACCGCCCCCAACAACCTCAACGAGGCCACCGTCGCGCAGCTCCAGGCGATGATGGCGTCCGGCCAGCTCAGCTCGGTGGCCCTCACCAACTATTACATCAAGCGCATCCTCGCCCTCGACCAGAACGGGCCGGGCGTCAACGCCGTCATCGAGCTGAACCCCGACGCGCTGGCGATGGCGCACACTGCCGACGCGTCGCGCGCCAAGGGCAAGGTGCTGGGCCCGCTGCACGGCCTGCCGGTGCTGCTCAAGGACAACATCGACACCGGCGACAAGATGCAGACCACCGCCGGCTCGTTCGCGCTCTTCGGCCAGCCCGCGCTCCGGGACTCGACGGTGGCCGCCAACCTGCGCGCCGGCGGTGCCGTGATCCTGGGCAAGACCAACCTCTCGGAGTGGGCCAACTTCCGCTCCTTCGAGTCGATCAGCGGCTGGTCGGGCCGGGGCGGGCAGACGCACAACCCGTACAGCATCGACCGCAATCCGTGCGGGTCCAGCTC
>JAYWAJ010000331.1:0-29466 GCA_043782525.1 Deltaproteobacteria bacterium
ACGAAGATCGGTCCGCCCGCCGGAACGCTCGCCAGCGCGCTGCCGTCCTGGGCGCGGAAGAGGTACGACGCCACCGCGGGCGAAGTGCCGACGGTGACGAAGCCGTCCTGCGTCGCCCAGGCCGCGTACCCGAGGAAGCTCTTCGAGACGAAGCCCGAAGGCATCGGCAGGTAGAGGCTGAAGAACCGGCTGGGGCCGACGTCGGCGTTGCCGCAGGCCAGCGCGAGACCACCGCGGCCGTCGCCCGCCGCCGCCGCCGCCCAGGTGCCGTGCAGCGTCCCGGTGGTGGAGGGAGAGACGCCGCTGCAGAGGATGAGGTCGGCGGCGCAGGAGGGCCGCGCGGGCAGGATCCCGGGGCAGGCTCCGACGTCCGCGACCGACGTCCCCGCCGCGGCGTCGAGGGAAGGATCGCAGGGACCGGGCGGCGGTCCGGCGTCGGCGGCGCCCGCGGCGACCGGGCCGGTTCCGCCGTCGGACGGAACCGGGCTTGCCGGGGCCGGGGGCGCGCCCGCATCGGAGGCGTTGCCCACCGAGGCCAGCACCACCTCCTCGCCGTGGCCGGAAGCTTGTGCGCATCCGAACATCAACATCGCTGCAATCCAGGTTGTCCCGCGCATGTCCGCGCAAGGTGGTCATCTGCGCCGGCCGCCGCACGGGGGCCCGTTCGCTTCGCGACAATTGACCTGCGCGCCCGACTCCCGCAGGATGCGCGCCCGATGAACCGGATCGCCCTCTATCCCGGCTCCTTCGACCCGCCGACCAACGGTCACCTAAGCATCATCCACCGCGGGCTGAAGATGTTCGATGGACTCACCGTCGCCGTCCTGCGCAACCCGGCCAAGGACGCGGTCTTCACCGTCGAGGAGCGCGCCGACCTCCTGCGCGAGGCGGTCAACGACGATCCCCGGGTGACGGTCAAGCTCTTCGAAGGCCTGCTGGTGAAGTTCGCCAACCAGGAGGGCATCAATGCCGTCCTGCGCGGGCTGCGCGCCGTCAGCGATTTCGAGTACGAGTTCCAGATGGCCAACATGAACCGCAAGCTCGATCCGAAGATCGAGACGCTCTTCATGATGACCGGCGAGGATTATTTTTATATCTCTTCACGATTCGTCCGGGACGTGGCCCGGCTGGGCGGCGACGTGAGCGGCCTCGTCCCCCCCAACGTGCTCCGGGCCCTCCAGAAAAGGTTCAGCAAATGACTTCGCGCAGGCTCTCGGCGGTGAAGGCGTCGGCCACCATGGCGATGACTGCGCGGGCCATCCAGCTTCGGCGGGAGGGCAAGGACATCGTCTCCCTCTCGGTGGGCGAGCCCGACTTTCCCGTCTTCCCCAACGTCGAGGCGGCCATCGCCGAGGCGCTCAAGAAGGGCCAGACCAAGTACACCGCGCCCAACGGCAGCGCCGAATTGCGGGAGGCCATCTCGGACTGGATGCACGCGCAGGTCGGCATCCGCTGGCCCATCGGGCAGATCGTCGCCACCTCGGGAGCGAAGCAGGCCCTCTACAACGCCTGCCAGGCGCTGCTCGACGAGGGAGACGAGGCGGTGATTCCCAATCCCTACTGGGTCAGCTACCCGGAGATGGTGCGGCTCGCCGGCGCCAGGCCGGTCGATCTGATGCTGGAGCCCGGCAACGGCTGGGCGCCGCGCGACGGCGACTGGGAGCGGGTGCTCACCGAGAAGACGCGGGTGCTCATCTTCTCCTCGCCCAGCAACCCCACCGGCGCCGTCTGGAGCGCGGCGGCGCTCAAGGGCCTCGCCCGCGCCCTGGAGAAATTTCCCCGCGTCACCGTGCTCTCCGACGACATCTACGACAAGCTCGTCTACGGCGGCGTCACCTGCCCCAACCTCCTGCAGGTCGCCCCCGAGCTGCAGCCGCGCACGCTGCTGATCAACGGCTGCTCCAAGGCGTACGCGATGACCGGGCTGCGGCTCGGCTGGGCCTGCGGACCGCAAGAGATCATCTCCGCCATGAACAAGGTGCAGGACGCCAGCACCTCCAACCCCAGCTCGCTCTCGCAGGCGGGCGCCATCGCGGCGCTGCGCGGCCCGCAGGAGCCGCTCGAGGCGATGCGCCTGCAGTTCGAGAAGCGGCGCCACCTCATGGTCGAGCTGCTGCGGACCATCCCGGGCGTCGAGGCGCACGCACCCGACGGCGCCTACTATGTCTTCCCCGACATCTCGCGGGTGCTGGGCCGCAAGCTGCGCGGGGCGCCGGTGGACACCGACGTGCGCTTCGCCGAGGTGCTGCTCGAGGAGTTCGGCGTGGCGGTGGTGCAGGGCAGCGCCTTCGGGAGGCCGGGCTTCTTGCGCCTCTCCTTTGCCACCTCGGAGGCGCAGATCCGCACCGCGATGGAGCGGTTCGCCCGCTGCGTGGCAGCCCTGGCATGACCCGCGACCCGGTCGCGGAGATCGTCGCCTACCACCAGCCGCTGACCGAGCCCGCCCACCGGGTGGCCCCGCTGGAAGGACCCGGCGATCTCACCGCGCTGGCGCTGCGCCGCAAGCTGCAGGCGCTGGCCGGGACTCCCTTCGAGTTCTTCCGCGGGACCTTCCACCTCATGGCCTGGGACGTCTTCAAGGCCCGCGTGCCACTGGCGCAGGCGGCGGCGCCCGAGGGGCTCGTCGTCGGCGATCTGCACCTCGAGAACTTCGGCATCTACCGGGGCGCGTCGGGGACGCTGGTCTTCGACGTCAACGACTTCGACGACGTCGGCGTCGCGCCCCTCGACTTCGACCTCAAGCGCCTCTGCACCAGCGCCCTCCTGCTGCCGGGCCTCGCGCACGGCGTGCGGCTCAACGCGGCCCGCACCATCGCCCGGGGCTGGCAGGAGGAGCTGGAGAAGATCGGCGGGCGCTTTCCCATTCCGGCCTGGACGGCGGAGAAGGCCGAGGGACGCGTCGCGGAGCTGCTCCGCGAGGGCGCCTGCAAGTCGCGGGAGGTGATGATCGCCAAGTCCGCGCCGGAGAAGGGCCACGCCCGGCTGGTGCAGGGCGACAAGTTCGTGCGGCCGGCCAGGCCGTGGAGCCAGATGGTCGAGCAGGCGGTGGTCGAATACCTGGAATCCCTGAAGCAGCTCAAGGCGCCCGACGCGCCGCGGGGCTGGGAGGTGCTCGACGTCGCCTACCGCTTCAAGGGGCTGGGCTCGCTGGGCCGGCTGCGCTTCACCGTGCTGCTCGGCCGCGGCAGCGAGCGTCGCGCGGTCGAGCTGAAGGAGGCGCGCTCCTGCGCCATGGACGACGCCCGCGGCGTTCCTCCGCTGCGCGACCGGGCGCGGGTGCAGACGGCGTCGATCCGCAGGCTGCAGGGAGATCCCTGGCCGCGCGTCGCCGCCACCCGCTTCGGCAAGCTGCCGGCGCTGGGCCGCGAGAACGAGCCGGAAGAAGAGAAGCTGGGCTGGGACAGGTTCTCGCAGGGAGACGCAAAGCACGTCGAGCTGAACTTCTACGCGCGGCAGTGCGGCCAGGTGCTGGCGCGGCTGCACGCGCGCAACGGCGCGCCTGCCATCCTCGGCGCGCAATGGAATCCGGTCGAGGCGTCGCAGGCGGCGGTCGCCTTCGCCGAGAAATACGCGGCGCAGGTGGAGGCGGATCAGAAGGCCTTCGTCCGCGCCCGCGAGCAGGTGGCCAAAGAGCTTGGACTGCAGTAAGCAGGTTTCCCCTTTTCCTGGAGGTCATGCACATGCGAAAGATCCTGTCTGCGATT
Source organism: Deltaproteobacteria bacterium (assembly GCA_043782525.1). Taxonomy (GTDB): domain Bacteria; phylum Myxococcota; class Myxococcia; order Myxococcales; family 40CM-4-68-19; genus 40CM-4-68-19. The sequence continues at coordinate 3,705 of JAYWAJ010000331.1, forward strand.
GCGGTGGCGTTGATGATCGTCTTCGGCGCGCCCGCGGTGTCGTTTGCCAAGGCCAAGCCCGCCGAGGCCGCGGCGCCGGCCAAGAAGGCCGAGAAGCTCGACCTCAACACCGCCAGCGAGGCGGACCTCAAGGCGCTGCCCGGCATCGGCGACGCCTACGCGAAGAAGATCATCGAGGGCCGGCCGTACAAGGCCAAGGACGAGCTGCACGAGAAGAAGATCGTCCCGATGGCGACCTACAAGAAGATCCAGAACTCGGTCATCGCCAAGCAGGCGAAGTAGCCGCGGCAGGGCTCAGAGGCGGTGGATCTGCATCATCGACGCGCCGAAGGTCGGCCGGTTCGGCGGCACGGCGGAAGCGATGACCACCGCCTCTCCCCGCATCGCCTCGCCCGAGCCCACCAGCGTCTGGGCGATGTTGGCGATCATCTCGTCGGTGGTCTCGAAGGGCTTGCGCACCCGCCGCGCGGTCACGCCCCAGTAGAGCGCCATGCGCCGGTAGGCCACCTCGGAGGCGGTGAAGGCGACGATGCGCGCCTGCGGCCGGTATTCGGCGATCTGCCGCGCCGTCTCGCCGGTGCGGGTGTAGACGCAGATGGTGCCGATGCCCAGCTGTCCGGCCGCCGCCGCGCAGGCCTTGGCCACCGCGGTTGCAAACGTACTCTCGCCGCGGTCGAGGGTGGCCTCGGGCATCGCCTGGTACCGCGCGCTGCGCTCCACCTCCTCGATGATGCGGGCCATGGTCTGCACCGCCTCGATGGGGTTGGCGCCGGTGGCCGTCTCCGCCGAGAGCATCACCGCGTCGGCGCCGTCGAGCACCGCGTTGGCCACGTCGCTGACCTCGGCGCGGGTCGGCTGGGGCGAGACGATCATGCTCTCCAGCATCTGGGTCGCGACGATGGCGATCTTGCCGTAGTAGTTGGTCCGCTCGATGGCGGTCTTCTGGATGAGCGGCACCCGCTCGAGCGGCATCTCCACGCCCAGGTCGCCACGCGCGATCATCACACCCTCGGCCAGCTGGGCGATCTCGTCGACGCGGTCCACCGCCTGCGGCTTCTCCAGCTTGGCGATGATGGGCGTGGTCGGCGCGTAGCGCTTCACCAGCCGGATGTCGTCGGCCGAGCGCACGAAGCTGAGCGCGATGTAGTCCACCTCGTGCTCGAGGCCGAACTTGAGGTCCTCGATGTCCTTCGGCGTCAGGACCGGAATCGACACCGGCGTTCCCGGCAGGTTGATGCCCTTGTGATCGGAGAGCAACCCGCCGACCACCACCCGGCAGCGGACCTCCGTGCCGGCGATGGCGATCACCTCCAGCTTGATGGCGCCGTCGTTGATCAGCACCGGATCGCCCAGCGAGACGTCGTCGGGCAGCCCCTCGTAGGAGCAGGCGAAGCGCTGCGCGTTGCCGGGGGCGGCGGACTTCACGGTGATGACGGTCTCGGCGCCGGGCTCGAGGCGGACCTTGCCGCCTTCGATCTTGCCGACGCGGATCTTGGGGCCCTGCAGGTCGAGGAGCACGCCGATGGGCCGCCCCGCGACCTCCGCCGCCCGGCGCACCGCGCCCAGCGCGCGCAGGTGGTCGTCGTGGGTGCCGTGGGAGAAGTTGAGGCGTGCGACGTCCATCCCGGCTTCGACCAGCCTGCCGAGGATGGGCTCGTCGCGGGACGCCGGCCCCATCGTGCAGATGATCTTCGCCTTGCGCATGCGGAGCGAGCCTAGGGCGGCAGCACCGGCACCGCAAGCGCCGTTTTCAGACGTCGCTCAGATGTGAAGCACGGGCGCAGGCGGGGGGTCGGTGCTCAGGTTGCGGGCCGCGCGGCGGTGGAGATCGTCGGCGGAGACGGCGGCCGCGTCCAGCACCGCCGGGTCGGCGAGGATGGGCGCGCCGGCCTGCAGCGCGAGAGAGAGCGCCTCGCCGGCCGAGGCTTCGAGCCGGAGCTCGCGCAATCCGGCGCCGAGTGCGACGTGGCCGCGGAAGCCGTGCTCGCGCGAGATCTCGTCGATGGAGGCGCGCAGCACCCGGCCTCCCAGCGCCTCGACCGACTGGGGCTCGAGGCCGCGCCCGCCCTTGAGGCTGCGCTCGATCAGCGCCGCTTCCGCCCGCGAGATCGGCACCGGCAGGCGGCGCCGGCCGTTCAGCTCCTGCAGCACCAGCACCGGCTGGCCGCCGTGGACGCGCACCAGCTCCTGGAACCTGAGCTCGACGGCCTCCGGAGGCGCCGCCGGATTCAGCGCCCGGCAGATGGCGCCGAGGGCGCACGCCGCCAGGATCAGCGCCACGAAGGAGTGCCTCGGTCCGCCCATCTTCACAAGCTATGCCGCGGCGGCCGGGAAGGAAGTGGCTACTCGAGCTCGGCGACCTCTTCCTCTTCGTCCTCCTCGTCCTCCTCGTCCTCGCTGTCCTCCTCGTCGAGCAGCGCGGCCTTGGCGGCCACCACCGGCAGCTCGTCGTAGGGGGGCGGCATGTCCTCGCTGTTCACCTCGACGGAAGTGCTGAATTTCCGTCGCAGCGGGGCCAGGGCCGCGAACATCTCCTCGAGCGCGGCGACCACCACCTCCACCTGTTCGTCGGGCGCGCGCGTGCCGCAGCCGGGACATCGCAAGATCGGGTCCGACTGTACGTCGGAGACGTCGAGGGAGAAGGACTCCTCGCACTTCTGGCACTGAAATTCGAGCTGCATGATCGCCTGGCCTCCGGTTGGGCGACAGCATAGTCACGGTCGCGCCATGCGGAAGCGTCTTCCCGAAAGGTTACCCACCGCGTCCGCCAATGGACGGTTTGACGCGCCCCTCCCCGCCTGTCAAATCGACGGTCCAGCAGCCTCCGTTCATCTCTGAACCGATCACCGTCTCTCAGAAAAGGCAAAAGCACACCGCGAAGGCGCAAAGATCCGCGAAGGATCGCGAAGGTTGGTTGGTGGGCGCGAGCCAACGCGCCGGCTCGGAGGTGGCCCGCCTCAAAGGATACCCCAATGCTTTTTCTTCGCGAAACCTTCGCTTCCTTCGCGCCTTCGCGGTGTGCTGTTGCTTTTCCCTGCGCGGGGCTATGGTGCGCGGCCCAACGAGGTGAAAGTCATGGCTACAGCGACGCCCAAGATCCCCCAGAACGGCCAGCCCATCGAGCTGAAGAACGGACGGCTCACCGTCCCCGACCACCCCATCCTCCCCTTCATCGAGGGCGACGGCACCGGGCCCGACATCTGGCGGGCCTCGCAGCGCGTCTTCGACGCCGCGGTCGAGAAGGCCTACGGCGGCAAGAAGAAGATCGCCTGGGCGGAGGTCTACGCCGGGGAGAAAGCCAAGAACCTCTTCGACAACTGGCTCCCCGACGAGACGGTGGAGGCCTTCCGCAAGTACCTGGTCGGCATCAAGGGGCCGCTGACGACGCCGGTGGGCGGCGGCATCCGCTCGCTCAACGTGGCGCTGCGGCAGATGCTCGACCTCTACGTCTGCCTGCGGCCGGTCCGCTGGTTCAAGGGCGTGCCCAGCCCGGTGAAGCGCCCGGAAAAGGTCGAGATGGTGATCTTCCGCGAGAACACCGAGGACATCTACGCCGGCATCGAGTACGCGCCCGGCAGTCCCGAGGCGCAGAAGATCCTCGACTTCTGGGCCAGGGAGTTTCCCAAGGACTTCAAGAAAATCCGCTTCGGCACCAAGGAGTCGGGCACCGCCTGGCAGAAGCAGCTCGAGACCATCGGCGCGCCCCACCGCGAAGTCGCCTTGCAGGTCGGGCTCGGACTCAAGGCGGTGAGCTACCTCGGCACCGAGCGGCTGGTGCACAGCGCCATCGGCTACGCCATCAAGAACAAGAGCAAGAGCGTGACGCTGGTGCACAAGGGCAACATCATGAAGTTCACCGAAGGCGCCTTCCGCGACTTCGGCTACCAGGTGGCCAAGGAGTTCTACGGCGCGCAGGAGATCGATGGCGGACCGTGGTGCAAGATCCCCGCGGGCAAGCCCGGCGCTGGCCTGGTCATCAAGGACGCCATCGCCGACATCACGCTGCAGCAAGTGTTGACGCGGCCGGAGGACTTCGACGTCATCGCCACGCTGAACTTGAATGGGGACTACCTGAGCGACGCGCTGGCCGCGCAGGTGGGCGGCATCGGCATCGCGCCGGGCGGCAACATCAACTACCTCTCCGGCCACGCCATCTTCGAGGCGACCCACGGCACCGCGCCCAAGTACGCCAACCAGGACAAGGTCAACCCGGGCTCGGTGATCCTCTCCGGCGAGATGATGTTCCGGCACCTCGGCTGGAACGAGGCGGCCGACCTGATCATCAAGGGCATGGACGGCGCCATCGGGGCGCGGACGGTCACCTACGACTTTGCGCGCCTGATGACGGCAGAGGGCGCCAAGGACGTCCGCGAGGTGAAGTGCTCGGAGTTCGGCGAGGCCATCGTCAAGCACTTCTGATGAAGACGCTCGTCTGGCTGGGAGTCTTCGCGGGCTCGGCGCTGGGCGGCTGGATTCCGACGCTGCTGGGCGCCGACCTGCTCTCGCTCTGGGGCGTGTTCGGCAGCGTGGTGGGCGGCCTCGCCGGCATCTGGGCCGGCAGCCGCCTCGCCCGCGCGCTCGGCGTCTAGCTAGAGAGAGAGAGAAGCTGCTCGGCGGAGAGCTGGCCGTCGCGCCGCACCCGCGAGAGGAGCCGCTGGTACGGATCGTTCTTTTCCCGGCGCCCCTGCGATTCGAGCGCCCCGGACGGCCGCGTGAAAGCGAGCAGCAACGCTGCCACCGCACCAAGCTGCGCAAGCCGACGCATGGCGACCTCGAAGACGGGTCGGTTGGAAATCCCCCAGGGCACCTTCGCCCTGGATCCGCGCCACGGTCAAGGCGCGGCGAAGAGGGCGTCGATCTCCCGGGCGTATTTCTGCGCCACCACTTTGCGCTTCAGCTTGAGGGTGGGCGTGTACTCGCCTCCCGCCACGGAGAACTGCGCCGGCAGCACCTTGAACTTCTTGATGGTCTCGTAGCGCGCCAGCGCGCCGTTGAGCTTCTCGATCTCGCTGGCGACGTGGGCGACGAACTCCGCGTCGTGGGCCTTCTCCGGCACGATCGGCATGATCAGCGCCGCCAGGTACTTGCGCGCGTCGCCCACCACCACCGCCTGGGCCACGCCGGCGATGCGCCCCAGCTGCGCCTCGAGGTTCTGCGGCGAGACGTTCTTGCCGCCCGAGGTGATGAGCAGATCTTTTTTCCGATCGGTGATGCGCAGGTAGCCTTCGCCGTCCACCTCGCCGACGTCGCCGGTATGGAGGAAGCCGTCGGGATCGAGCGCGTCTTTGGTCGCCGCCGCGTCCTGGTAGTAGCCGAGGAAGACGTGCGGGCCGCGGGTGAGGATCTCGCCGTCGGGGGCGATGCGGATCTCGATGCCGTCCACGGCGCGGCCGACGGTGCCGGGCCGGCGCGCGCCCGGCAGGTTGGCGGTGCCCATGGCGGTGGTCTCGCTCATGCCCCACATGTCGAGGATGGGAAGCCCGAGGCTGTCGAAGAACTGCAGGGTGGACAGGGGCATGGCGGCGGCGCCGGTGACGCAGAGGCGGGCGCGGTCGAGGCCGAGTTTGGCGCGGACCTTGGCGAGGACGATCTTTTCGGCGAGGAAGCCTCCCGACCGGCGCGCCCAGCCGAAGAGCCGCTGCCGCAGCTTCGGCGACTGCGCCACGCCTTCCTCCAGCCGGCCCTGCAGCTTCTCCCAGACGCGCGGAACGCCGAAGAAGATGGTGGGCCGCGCCGCGCGCAGCAGGTTGCCGAGCTGGTCGAGGTCGGGGCAGAACCAGACGGCGGCGCCGCTGACCATGGGGCCGTGGATGGAGATCATCTGCTCGGCGACGTGGCTGAGCGGCAGGTAGCTGATGATGACGTCGCGCTCGTTGACGTCGCCGATCCGCTGCGCGGTCTGGGCCGCGAAGTAGACGCTGCGGTGCGAGAGCATGACCGCCTTGGGCGGGCCGGTGGTGCCGCTGGTGTAGATGAGCGTGGCCAGTCCGTCGGGCTCGAGCGCCCGCAGCCGCTCGTCGACAGCGCTCTCGGGCGTGCCGTCGCCGCGGGCGAGGAAGTCGGCCCAGGTGAGCACGTCGGCCGCGTCGGGCGCGCCCTCCAGCAGCACGAACCAGCGCAGCCGGGGCGGCCGCTGTGAGCGCAGCTTCTCCAGCTGGGTCCGATCGGCGACGACGGCGACCACGGCCGCGGAGTGGGTGGCCACGTAGACCGTCACCTCCGCCGTCAGCGTCGGGTAGATGGGCGCCGGCACCGCGCCGGCCGCGATGGCGCCCAGGTCCGCCTGCACCCACTCCGGCCGGTTGGGGCCGATGATGGAGACGGCCTCGCCCGGCTTCACCCCGAGCGCGATGAGCGCCCGCGCCACCTGCCGCACCGTCTGCCCCGCCTCGGCCCAGGAGATGTCGCGGGCCCCGGACTTCCAGCAGAGCCGCGGGCCGAGACGCACCGACGTCGCGAAGAAAGTCTCGATCGAGGTCATCGCGCCAGCCTATCCGAAGCCGCGCAGGGTTGCGCGGGAGGGCGACAAGGGGTAAGAGGCGCGCGCGTTCACCCAGGAGAACCCCCATGGCTCGCAGGAAGATCGCCCTCATCGGCGCTGGTCAGATCGGCGGCAATCTCGCACTCCTCGCGGCCCAGAAGGAGCTCGGCGACATCGTCCTCTTCGACGTGGTCGAGGGCGTTCCCCAAGGCAAGGCGCTGGACCTGATGCAGTCGCGCGCCATCGACGGCTACGACGTCAAGATCACCGGCACCAACAAGTACGACGAGGTGGCCGGCGCCGACGTGGTCATCGTCACCGCCGGCGTGCCGCGCAAGCCGGGCATGAGCCGCGAGGATCTGCTCGGCATCAACATCAAGATCATGCGCGACGTCGCCAACAACCTGCGCGAGAAGTGCGCGGGCGCGTTCGTCATCGTCATCTCCAACCCGCTCGACGCCATGGTCTACGCCATGAAGCAGATCACCGGCTTCGACAAGAGCCGCGTCGTCGGCATGGCCGGCGTGCTCGACACCTCGCGCTTCCGCCTCTTCATCGCCGAGGAGCTGAACGTCGCCATCGACGACGTCCACGCCCTGGTGCTGGGCGGCCACGGCGACGACATGGTGCCGCTCACCCGCTTCTGCTCGGTGGCGGGGATCCCGCTCGAGAAGCTGATCCCGGCCGACCGGCTCCACGCCATCATCGACCGCACCCGCAAGGGCGGCGGCGAGATCGTGGCGCTGCTCAAGACCGGCTCGGCCTTCTACGCGCCGGCGACCTCGGCGATCGTCATGGCCGAGGCGTACCTGAAGGACAAGAAGCGGGTGCTGCCCGCCGCGGCGCTGCTCGAAGGCGAGTACGGCGTCAACGGCTACTACATGGGCGTGCCGGTCACCATCGGCGCCAAGGGCGTGGAGAAGATCCACCAGATCGAGCTGACCGCGGAGGAGAAGGCGGCCTTCGAGAAGTCGTTCCAGTCGGTGAAGAAGACGGTGGATGAGATCAAGCTCTGAGGCCGGCCTCAGGCGTCAGGCCTCAGGCGTCAGGGTTGAATTCAAGTTCGGGTTTCGATGCGCGCCAGTTCCGGGAGGTTCCGGGCTGGCGCGCGGCCGTCTGGGGGGTGTCGAGGACCTGGGCGAGGGCGGCCAGCCAGAGCAGCGCCCAGAGAGCGACGAGGACCAGGCCGAGGGCAAAGGCGAGCGGGGAGGGGCGGAGGGCGAGGCGGAACATGTGTAACCTCCTAAAGTCAATTTGATAGTTATAGATTGCGGCGAGTGCTATAACCTGTCAAGCTCAATTTGGAGGTTATTTGATGGGTGCGTTTGCGGATCGGTACCGCTTCGACCTGGACGGAGGGCGGCTCTCGCTGGAGTTCCTCAACACCCTGGGCGGCCTGCGCGGCGTCCGGCCGGAGGAGCGCCTCGTCGAGTACGCCGACCTCCCCTGGTGGGGGCACCAGGTCGGGCTCATCGATCGGCAGCGGATGCAGGCGCTGATCGCCGAAGGGGAGCGGCACCCGCGGCGGGCGGCGCAGGCCCTCGAGAGCGCGCGGGCGCTGCGGGAAGCGCTGCACGGGGTGGTGCTCGCGGCTCTGGACGGGGGCGAGCCGCCGGCGGCGGACCTCGCGCAGGTCAACGGCTGGGTGGCCTCGGCGATGCAGCACCGGCGGCTGCGGCCGAAGCCCGGCGGCGGCCTCGAGGGGTCCTTCGACGACGACGGCGACCTGCTCGCCTTCCTGCGGCCGGTGGCGGCGGACGCAGCGCGGGTGCTGGAGGTGGACCTGGCGGCGGGACTGCTGCGCCGCTGCGGGGAGAGCGAGGCGGGCCGCTGCGGCTGGATCTTCGTCGACGAGACGAAGAACCACAGCCGCCGCTACTGCAGCATGAGGGACTGCGGGAATCGCGCCAAGCAGCGGCGGTACCAGCAGCGGCGGAAAAACGATCCCTGAGCCCTGCAGTCCTGCACCTGGGTCTCGACCACCGACGCTTCCGGCGCCTGCGTGCAGATCCTATTTCCCCGAAAGCTCTGTCGGGACCAACGCCCAGCGGGGCCTCGCCGACGGAGGTTGCGGCTGCGGGGCGCGGGGGAGGCGGACGGTGAAGGTCGATCCTTGCCCCGGCGTGCTGGCGACGGCGATGGCGCCGCCGTGGGCCTCGACGATCTGCCGCGCGATGTAGAGCCCGAGGCCGAAGCCGCTGATCGCGCGCGAAGGCACGCCTCGCTCGAAGGGCTGGAAGATCCGCTCCTGCTCGCCGGGCGCGATGCCGATGCCGTGGTCGCGGACCCGGAGCACCGCCTCCCCGCTCTCTTCCTCGACTTCGACCTGCACGTCGCCCCTGGCACCGTACTTCAAGGCGTTGGAGAGCAGGTTGCGCACCACCTGCTCGAGCCGGAAGGCGTCCCACTCGCCCCAGACGGGGCCTGCGGCGCGCACCTCAATGGCCACCTCGGCACCGGTGGTGCGGGAGCTGAACTCGTCGGCGACGGTGCGCACCACGGCGGCGAGATCGGCCGGCGCGCGCTCCAGATCGAGGCGGCCGGACTGCATGCGGGAGAAGTCCAGCATCTCCTCGACCAGCCGCACCAGCCGCTCGACGTGCGCGCCGAGCCGCTCCAGCACCTCGCCGACCGGGTCGAGGCCGGGGCGCCCTCCTCTCTCCCGCTGCAGCAGGCGCATCGCCAGCTGCGCGACCAGCTTCAGCGAGGTCAGCGGCGTTCGCAGCTCGTGCGAGGCGATGGAGATGAACTCCTCCCGCAGCCGCAGCGCGCGCACCGCCTGGTCACGGGCCACCTCGAGCTCCCCGGAGGCGGCCTGCAGCTCGCGCCCCCGGCGCGCGACGTCGCGGGCCATGGTCTCCAGATCGCCGTTCACCGCGTCGAGCTGCGTGCGCAGGATCTCGCGCGACCGCGCCATCTCCACCAGGTTGGCGATGCGCGCGAGGAGCTCGTCGGGCACGAACGGCTTCAGCACCGTGTCCTGCACCCCGTTGCGCAAGAGGTCCATCCGCAGCGCGTCGTCGGCGCGCGCCGTCAGGGCGACGATGGGCGTGTCGCGCAGGGCCTCGATGGTCCGCAGCTCGCGGACCAGCTCGGTTCCACTCATGCCCGGCATCATCAGGTCGGTGATGACGAGGTCCGGGCGCAGGGTGCGGGCCTGCTCGATCCCTTCGCGACCGTCGAAGGCGGCGGCGACCCGGAAGCGCGCAGAGAGGATCCGCTGGACGAAGGCGTTCATGTCGGGGTTGTCCTCCACCACGAGGACCAGCGGGGCAAAGGCCTTCTCCGCAGCCTGGAGCTGGGGAGTGGTCCGGGCTGGTGCGCTCGTCTCCGGGGGGGCCTGCGGAGGGGAGGCCGGCGCCGCTCCACCCACGGGCACCTGCGCCGCGGCCAGGTCCTGGGGCGCAGCCAGCGGCAGCGTGACCTCGAACTGCGCGCCGCCGAGCGCCGACTCGCCCACGCGCACGCTGCCCCGGTGGAGCTGCACCAGCTCGCGCACGATGGCGAGGCCCAGGCCGGTGCCGCCATGCGTGCGCGTCTCGCTTTGCTCGACCTGGAAGAAGCGCTCGAAGACCCGCTCGCGAACTGCGGGTGCGATCCCCGGCCCGCTGTCGGAGACGACGATCCGGGCCACCCCGCTTCCGGCCACCTCGAGCGCGCAGCGGATGCGCCCGGAGGAGGGCGTGAACTTGAACGCGTTGCCGAGAAGGTTGACGAGAACGCGCTCGATCTTCGACGGATCGACCTCTGCCGACACTTGGGCGGGGACCTCCAGCGTCAGGGTCTTGCCGTGCTGCGCCGCCGCCGCTTCGAACTGCGAGGCGACCCTCCGGACCAGCGCCGCCAGATCGACCCGCTGGGGAACCAACGCCGTCGCCTGCGCGTCCAGCCGGGCCACCTCGAGCAGGTCGTTGACGCGGCTGAGCAGCACGCGGGCGTTGCGCTCGACCACCTCGAGCTCGCTCTTCACCTCGGGCGGAGCCGTCTCCAGCGCCAGGAGCTGCTGCACCGGGCCGAGGATCAGCGTCAGCGGAGTGCGCAGCTCGTGGCTGACGTTGGCAAAGAAGCGGCTCTTGATCTCGTCCTGCCGGCGCAGATCCTCGCGCGCGGCCTCCACCGCGAGGTACTGCCGGAACGACTCCCGGCGCAGGCGGTCGCCGAAGTGGGAGCTGGTGATGCTGATGACGCCGGTGGCGAGCAGGAAGTAGAGGTTGTTGACGAGCAGGTCGGGGCGGTCGACGGCGAAGCCCTCGCGGGCGAGCACCCCGGCCAGGTAGGTTCCCACGATGAGGACGACCGCGGCGGCCATCCGGCGGGCGCTCCAGCCGAAGAGAAGGCCTGCCGAGAGCACCACCAGATTCACCCCCGCGTAGTACGGGCTGCGGTAGCCATCGAGGACCAGGCACATCGCGGTGATGCTCGCCGCGGCCAGCTCGAGCTGGAAGAGCGCCGTCGCATAGGGATGCCGGGCGAAGAGCCGCTTGGGGACGAGGAGGAGGACGGCGAACACGCAGCTGGTGAGGAAGCGGATGGTCAGGAGCGCGCGGCTCGCCTGGGGCTGCGCGATGACGTCCAGCACGCCGAAGACGGGGAACAGGCCTGCGCACAGCCCGGTGAAGAGGCGGCTCGCGCGGGCGACCTCGCCTTGCTCGCGCTCGCGGTAGCGCTCCCCGATGTCCGGCAAGGCTGGCAACGTTGCTATCTAGTAATGACGGCGCGGGGAAGCAATTCGTGGGCAGTCTCGGGCCCGCGCCGCGTCGCTTCGCGAACGTTCGGTCGGTCCTCGAGCGGCGCGCCAGGCAGGGCCGGGCTCAGGCGCCCAGCGCTCTCGCGAAAAACGGAGAGTGTCGCGCCAGCTCTTCGAGGTACCCGCGCACGTCTTCCTGGGCCTCCCTGGGGAGCTGCGAAAAAGGCTGCACGTGCTCGTCCGGGACGTAGCGGAAGGTGAAGTTCACCCGCCGCGTCTCGAAGCCGGCGACGCGCAGGTCGAAGTGGTGGCCGCCCTTGGTCTCCACCCGCTGCACGCGGTGGAAGTGCTGCCGCTTCCACCGCTCGCCGCCGAAGAGCTGCAGCGAGGAGTCCTCGAGCCAGGTCTGCGAGACCACCTCGTCGCGGTCGCCCGGCCGCGAGCTGCGCACGAACTGGAAGAGCGCGCGCTCGCCGAGCGAGATCGACGCCACCGGGCCCGGCTCGAAGTCGCGGTGCTCGCCGACCCGCGCCGTGTCGAGCCGCTTTCCGCCCGCGAGCTGGGTGCCGTAGAGGTTGACGAGGCAAGTGTTGAGGTGCCAGCCGGGCGGCATCTCCTCGCCCTCGAACATCTCGCGGGCCAGCTTCTCCACCCTGGCCACCAGCCGCGCCAGCACGGGCGGAAAGGGCTCGGCGCGCATGCAGCGCCCCGAGACGCCGTGGGGCGGGCGGTAGTAATCGAGGCAGGCGAACTGCCAGTTGCCCAGCCAGTACACCGGCCGGAGCAGGCGCCGCTGCTGCTGGCCGGGAGGCGGCGGATGGTGGACGGAGAAGCGCTCTTCCCAGAGCGGGTGGATCTGTCCGAGCCAGTCGACGATCAGCGCGCGGTCGTGGGGCGAGACGAAGGCCGCGTCGTAGTGCTGTCCGGCCGGCATCGAGCCCGGCGCCGTCCGCCGCCGCAGCGCCCGCAGGGGCCGCCGCGTGCGCATCACTTCGCCGTCCAGGCGACGTCGATCTCGCAGCTGCGGCCATCCGCCGCAGGACGGGCCTCGCCCACCGTCCCGCTGGCGCCGGCCAGCTCGAGGATGTGGAGGAAGGTCCCCTCCCAGGCGGCCCAGCTCAGCGGGGGCACCGGGTCGCCGCAGACGATCTTCATGGTCCCGCCGGTCCGGCTGGTGGCCATCCACTGCATCTCCACCCCGCGCGAGACCACCGCCAGCATCAGGGGCGCCCGCAGGAAGAGCGAGGCGGGCGAGGCGCCGAAGAGCGACAGGGAGAGGTGGATGATGGGCTCCAGCACCTTGGTGAAGCCGCTCTTCATGACCGCGAGGCCCAGCTGGCGGACCGCCTCCCGCCCGCCCAGGGCCGCGACTGCGGCGTTGAGCTCGTCGAGGGGCGCGGCGGAGACCCAGGGCTCGGTCTGGTCCGGGTGGTCGATCAGCTCGCCCAGTCCGGCCGAGGCCTCGGCGCGCACCCGGAGGAGACGTCCGTTGCCCTGCAGATCCCGGAGGTAGGCGGTGAGGAGGCTGCGCTTGAAACTCCGCGGAGGAAGCGCGCTCATCCGCACCCCATACTTCCGCGAGGTGCGCTTGGGAAGCGCGATCGATCGCCGCGTTGCGGCTCCGCCGGTTGTGCGCTATGTCCCCCCGCGAATTGGAGGGCGGAATGGCAGAGCGCTACATCGTGGTCGGCGGCGGGCTGGCGGGCCTGATGACGGTCATCAAGCTGGCCGAGGCGGGCAAGCAGGTTGACATCTTCTCCATCGTCCCGGTGAAGCGCAGCCACTCGGTGTGCGCGCAGGGCGGCATCAACGGCGCCGTCAACACCAAGGGCGAGGGCGACAACCCCGACATCCACGTCAAGGACACCATCAAGGGCGGCGATTTCCTCGGCGAGCAGCCGCCCATCAAGGGCATGTGCCACGCCGCGCCGCACATCATCTACCTGCTCGACCGCATGGGCGTGCCCTTCAACCGGACCAGCGAAGGCCTGCTCGACTTCCGCCGCTTCGGCGGCACCATGTTCAACCGCACGGCCTTTGCCGGCGCCTCCACCGGCCAGCAGCTGCTCTACGCCCTCGACGAGCAGGTGCGTCGCTACGAGGCCGAGGGCCTGGTCCGCAAGCACGAGTATTGGGAGTACCTGTCGTTCGTGAAGGACGAGCAGGGCGCCTGCCGCGGCATCGTCGCCGTCGACCTGCGCACCATGCAGATCGAGGCCTTCCCCGCCGACGCGGTCTGCATGGCGACCGGCGGCCCCGGCATCGTCTACGGGCGCAGCACCAACTCGACCATCAACACCGGCAGCGCCACCGGCCGCAGCTACATGGACGGCGCCATCTACTCGAACGCCGAGTTCATCCAGGTGCACCCGACGGCGATTCCCGGCGAAGACAAGCACCGCCTCATGTCCGAGTCGGCGCGCGGCGAGGGCGGGCGCATCTGGGTGCCGAAGCAGAAGGGCGACAAGCGCGCTCCCAAGAGCATCCCCGAGAGCGAGCGCTGGTTCTTCCTCGAGGAGAAGTACCCCAAGTTCGGCAACCTGGTGCCGCGCGACGTCGCCACCCGCGAGATCTACATCGTGGCCCGCGACCTGGGGATGGGCGTGGGCGGCGAGGACGCCGTCTACCTCGACATCTCGCACATCCCTGCCGCCACGCTCGATCGCAAGCTGGGCGGCATCATGGAGATCTACGAGAAGTTCAAGGGCGTCGATCCCCGCCACGAGCCGATGAAGATCTTCCCCGCCGTCCACTACTCGATGGGCGGGCTGTGGGTCGACTACGAGGCCGACGCGAAGAACAACCTCCTCAAGGACAGCCCGCGCCAGCAGGCGACCAACGTCCCCGGCCTCTACGCGGCGGGCGAGGCCGACTACGCCTACCACGGCGCCAACCGGCTCGGCGCCAACTCGCTCCTCAGCTGCATCTACAGCGGCATGATCGGCGGGCCGTCGATGATCGCCTACGCGAAGAACGCCGCGCCGAAGAAGGGCGACGTGCCGTCGTCTTTGCTGGCTGCGGCCAAGCAGCAGTGGGTGGAGAAGTTCGCCAACATCTACAAGATGGACGGCCCCGAGAACCCCTACGTCCTCGGCCAGCAGATGGGCGAGCTGATGGTGAAGGCGGCCACCGTGGTCAAGGTCAACTCCCAGCTCGACGACGCGCTCGTCAAGATCGTGGAGATGAAGGACCGCTGGAAGAAGTGCAACGTGCTCGACACCGGCCGGACGCTCAACCAGGCCGCCACCTACGTCAACCAGCTCTGGAACATGCTCGAGCTCGCGCACCTGATCCTCAAGTGCTCGCGCCTGCGCGACGAGAGCCGCGGCAGCCACTACAAGCCCGAGTTCGTCCTGCCCAAGCCCAAGACGGCCAAGCCCGGAGACGACCCCGACTTCATGGCGGCGTGGAAGGCGCGCAACGACAAGTGGCAGAAGACCACCATGGCCAGCTGGTCGCCCGAAGGCCCGCAGGTCGAGTTCAAGCCGCTCCAGAGCCTTGCCAATCCGGTTGTCGCGCCGGAGCCCAGGCACTACGACTGACTAAGGATGACATGACCCCGGACAAGAAAGTCGTCGTCAGGATCGAGCGCCAGGACGGGCCCGCCTCGCCTCCGCGCTGGGAGGAGTTTCACGTCGAGCACCGGCCCAACGCCAACGTCATCTCGGTGCTGATGCAGATCCAGCGCAGCCCGGTGACCGCGGACGGCAAGAAGACCACGCCGCCCGCCTGGGACGCCGCCTGCCTGGAGGAGGTTTGCGGCTCCTGCACCATGAACATCAACGGGAAGGTCCGGCAGGCGTGCACGGCGCTGATCGACCAGCTCGAGCAGCCCATCACACTGCAGCCGATGAAGAAGTTCCCGCTGGTGCGCGACCTTACGGTGGACCGCGCCAGGATGTTCAACGCGCTCAAGCGCGTGCAGGCGTGGATCCCGGTGGACGGAACCTACGACCTGGGCGCAGGGCCGCGGCAGTCGCAGGAGAACCAGGAGATCAACTACGTCCTCTCCACCTGCATGACCTGCGGCTGCTGCCTCGAGGTCTGCCCACAAGTGGGCCCGGCGACGGCCTTCATCGGCGCGGCGGCCATCTCGCAGGCGCGGCTCTTCAACAACCACCCGACCGGCAAGATGAACGCCGACGAGCGGCTGCGCTCGCTGATGGGCGAGGGCGGCGTCGCCGACTGCGGCAAGGCTGGCAACTGCGTGCAGGCGTGCCCCAAGGGCATCCCGCTGACGTCGTCGATCGCGGAGATGGCGCGGGACACCACCAAGCAGGCGCTCAAGGACTGGTTCTTCCGCGACGAGCGGAAGGGGAGCGCCGGGCCGGGAGGGTAGGGCAGGCGTCAGGCCTCAGGCTTCAGGGGGACGGCGTCAGCTGTGCAGCGGTGGGCGCGTGGCGGGGCGGATTTTTTTTTGGTGCAGGTGGGTGTGGACCCGGCGGGAGCCGTGTCTTTGCTGTTGGACGCTAGACTGAAGTCCACCCGCCGCGATCAAGAGGGTGCCTGCCGCGGCGAGGGAGACGAACCCGAGCGGCAGGTGCCACTCCCAGTGGAACCCCGGCGGATCGATCTCCCGAAAGGGCGCCTCTTCCTGCTGCGTCGCATGCACCAGCGCACTCACGTCGTGGGCGACCGTCTGCGAGACACTTTGAAGTAGCGCATCCACGCACCATGGATGCACCAACCGCCCGCCCGGTTCCCTGATAGGCGGCCTCAGGCCTGACCGGCGTCGAAGCGTTCGAGGCAGCGAGCCTGAAGCCTGAGGCCTGAAGCCTGAGGCCTCAGGCCCTGCGACAGCAGGCCTGTTGCGCCCCGCCCCCGGAAGTGCTCCGATCCCGGCCCATGGCCAAGCCCGTCCTCACCCTGGTGACGTACCAGGCCCGCCCCGGCAGCAAGGAAGAGCTGGCCGGCGTCCTGCGCACGCACGTGGCGCGGCTGCGCGAGCTCGGCCTCATCGCCGACCGTCCGCACTTCGCCGCCGCCCGCCCGGACCAGCCGGGCCTGTTCGTCGAGAGCTTCTGGTGGGCGCACGAGGGCGCCGAGGCGCTGGCCCGCGACCACAGCGAGGCGCAGGAGATGTGGATGCGCGTCGAGGACCTCTGCGTTCCCGGCGGCGTGCAGCAGATGACGCTCGCTCCCCTCGACTGAAGACGATGCGCGCCGCCCTCGCAGCGATCGCGCTCCTCGCCGCCGGCAAGCCCGCGCTCAAGCCGTCGCCCGCGCCCGAGGCGCTGGCGCCGCTCTCGAAAGCCTGCGACCGCGGCGACCCGCGCGCCTGCGCCGAGCTCTCGAGGAGGTTTCGCGCCGGCGACGGTGCGCCCCGCGACCTGCCCCGGGCGGTGCGCGCGGCGGAGGAGGGCTGCGACGCAGGCGAGGCCGCGCTCTGCGTCGAGGCCGGCCGCGCCATCCTGCGCGGCGAAGGAGTGAAGCCCGACCCCGCCCACGCCCGCCAGCTCTTCGAGGACGCCTGCACGCAGCGCGCCCACGCCGGCTGCCTCGACCTCGCGCTCATGCTGCAGAACGGCTCGGGCGTCGGGCAGGACGTGCCGGGGGCGGCGGCGCTCTTCGACAAGGCGTGCGTGGCGGGCGATGCCTCGGCCTGCCAGCTCCTCGGCGACGCGCGCTACGCGGGCTCCGGCATCCCCCGCGATCTCAAGGGCGCGCAGGCGGCCTTCCAGCGGGCCTGCTCCCTCGAGCTCTACTCGGGCTGCACCAAGCTGGGCGATCTCTTCCGCGTCGCGCACGACGACGCGCGCGCCGCCGCGCAGTACCAGAAGGCCTGCGCCGCCGACGAGAAGGACGCCTGCACCGTGCTCGCGCTGGCGAAGCCTTGCGCCGGGCGCGACGGGTGCCTCGATCTCTCGGATCTCTGCTCCGACTACCTCGCCGGCTACGACGTGCTCGCCGAGCCGCAATTGGCGCGCCTGCCCTGCGAGAAGGCCTGCGCCGGCGGCGTCGGGGAGGCCTGCGACAACCTGGCGGACATGTACCAGGAAGGATTCGGCGCGCCGCACGACTCTGCGCAGGCGGCGGCGCTGCGGAAGAAGGCGTGCGACCTGGGGGACCGGGACGCCTGCGACATCCACGAATAAAGTATGGCCAGAGGAAAAAGCACACCGCGAAGTCGCGAAGATCCGCGAAGGGGCGCGAAGTTCTTTGGGGCTGCTGGTTCAACGGCCGGGCCCTCCTGGGCTGGCGCCTCACCTCGGTCTAAACCCAGCCCGCTCTTCTTCGCGATCCTTCGCGGAACTTCGCGACTTCGCGGTGTGCCTTTGCCTTTTTGGTTCAATCCATCATTCGGAAAGTGTGATCGCTGTCATCTTGACCGGCCTGCCGACGCCACCCATTGTGTGCGGCCGGTATGGACGCGGTGGATGAGATCTTTCGCTGGCTGACGGAGCAGTCGCTGGCCGGCGTTGCAGCGGTGGTCGACGGCCGCATCGCCTTTGCCAACGCCCGCCTCGGCGAGCTGCTCGGTTACCCGGCGGCGGAGCTGGTTGGACTTCCCGTCGAGCAGCTCATCGCCGGCGCCGACCGGGCGCAGGTCCTGCTCCACATCGGCGCCCAGGCCGGTGGCGCGGCGGGCGACATCCACAGCGCCTTTCGCCTGCTGCGCAAGGACGGGAGCACGCTGCCCGTCGAGGTCTACGGCAACCACGGGACCTTCCAGGGCCGGCCCGCCGCCATCGGGCTCTTCCTCGACCTGAGCGAGCGCAAGCGGCTGGAGGCGCACGCCCGCGACGCCGACGAAAAATACCGCGCCATCTTCGAGAACGCCGTCGAGGGAATCTACCAGTCGCGCGTCGACGGCGGCTTCGTGCGCGTCAACCCGGCCATGGCGAGCATCTTCGGCTTCGCCAGCGCCGCCGAGCTGGCCCGGCTCTCGCCCGCCGACACCCACCAGTTCTACCTCGAGCCGGACCGCTGGCGGCAGTTCCGCAGCCTGGTCGCCCAGCGCTCCGCCATCACCGGCTTCGAGTCGCAGGTCCGGCGCCGCGACGGCTCGGTGATCTGGATCTCCGAGAACGCCCGCGCCCTCCGCGACGCCGCCCAGGCGCTGACCGGCTTCGAGGGCACCGTCGTCGAGATCACCGCCCGCAAGGAGGCCGAGGAGGCGCTGCGCAAGAGCGAGGAGCGGTACGCGCTGGCCGCCCGCGGCGCCAACGACGCGCTCTGGGACTGGGACGTCCCCGAAGACCGCTTCTACGTCAGCGAGCGCTGGGCGGAGATGATCGGCTTCGAGCCGGCGGAGCTGGGCCCGCGGCCGGCCGACTGGATGACGCGGGTCCATCCCGACGACCGCCGCCGCCTCCTGCTGCAGATCTCCGAGCACTTCCGCGGCGACGTCCAGCAGCTCGAGATCGAGTACCGACTGCAGCACCGCAACGGCGCCTTCCGCTGGATGCTGATGCGCGGGGCCAGCGTCCGCGGCCCCGGGGGCGAAGTGGTCCGCGTCGCCGGCTCGCAGAGCGACATCACCGCCCGCCGCCACGCCGAGGACCAGCTCCGCCACGACGCGCTCCACGACGCGCTCACCGGCCTGCCCAACCGCGCCCTCTTCATGGACCGCCTCGGCCAGGCGCTGGCGCGGATGCGCGGGCGCAAGGGTTCGGACTTCAGCGTCCTCTTCATCGACCTCGACCGCTTCAAGGTGGTCAACGACAGCCTCGGCCACATGGCGGGCGACGAGCTGCTGGTTGCGACCGGGGAGCGGCTGCTGCGTTGCGTGCGGCCCGAGGACACGGTGGCCCGTCTGGGCGGCGACGAGTTCACCGTGCTGCTCGAGGACGTGCCCGACCCCGCCGAAGCCTCTCGCGCCGCCGAGCGCATCCAGCGCGCGCTCTCGGCGCCGCTGGTGATCTCCGGCCAGGAGGTGGTCTCGACGCCCAGCATCGGCATCGCCCACGGCCGCGCCGACTACCAGGCCCCCGAGGAGATCCTCCGCGACGCCGACCTCGCCATGTACGGCGCCAAGTCGCGCGGCCGCGCCATCCACGCCGAGTTCGAGCCGGCCATGCACAAGAGCGCGGTGGCGCTCTTGCAGCTGGAGAGCGAGCTGCGCCGCGCCGTCGAGCGCCAGGAGCTGACGCTGCGCTACCAGCCGGTGGTCGCGCTCTCGACGGGGCTGATCGCGGGCTTCGAGGCGCTGGTGCACTGGAACCACCCGCAGCGCGGCCTGCTCCGCCCGCTCGAGTTCGTGCCGCTGGCCGAGGAGACCGGGATGGTGGTGCAGATCGGCGAGTGGGTCCTGCGCGAGGCCTGCCGCCAGACCCGCGCGTGGCAGCTCCAGTTCCCGCTGCCGCTGCTCACCGTCGGCGTCAACCTCTCGGCGCGGCAGTTCCTCAACGCCGACGTGGTCGACACCGTGGCGCGGGCGCTGGCCGAGTCGGGGCTGCCGCCCAAGAACCTGCGCCTCGAGCTGACCGAGTCGATGCTGATGGACAACGCCGGCAAGGCCGCGCAGGTGCTGGCCGAGCTGCGGGCGCTGGGGGTCTCGCTCGACCTCGACGACTTCGGCACCGGCTACTCCAGCCTCGCCTACCTGCACAACTTCCGCCTCGACACGCTCAAGATCGACCGCAGCTTCGTCGCCCGCGGCGCCGAGGCGGGCGGCAACTGGGAGATCGTCACCGCCATCGTCAACCTGGCGCGCGGCCTGCGGCTGACCCTCATCGCCGAGGGCGTCGAGACCGACGCGCAGCTGGAGCAGCTGCGCCGGCTCGGCTGCGACTACGGGCAGGGCTACCTCTTCGGCAAGCCGCTGGCGGCGCGCGACCTCGAGGCCCTCCTCGCCGCGGGCGGAGTGCTACGCGCCGAAGGCGAGCCGCGCCTCGACCCAGGTGCCGAGGTGGGCCCGGACGCTCAGCTCGATGGGCTTCGCGTACCCACCACCTAGCGTCAGCACCACCGGGAGCCCCCGCGCGCGGGCGGCCTGCAGCACCAGGCGATCGCGGCGGCGCAGGCCGTCGAGGGTCAGGTCGAGGCGGCCGAGCACGTCTTCGGCCAGCGGATCGACGCCGGCCTGGAAGAAGAGGATCTGCGCGGCCGCCTCGTCGAGCACCCGCGGCAGGTGTTGCTCGAGGGCCTCTAGATATTCAGTATCTCCGCAGTGGTCGGGCAACTCGACGTCGAGCCGCGAGCGCTCCTTGCGGAAGGGAAAGTTCTTCGCGCCGTGCATGGAGAAGGTGAAGACGCTCTCGTCGCCGGCGAAGATCGAGGCGGTGCCGTCGCCCTGGTGCACGTCGAGGTCGACGACCACGGCGCGGTCGATGAGGCCCTCCCGCTGCAGCACCCGCGCCGCCACCGCGATGTCGTTGAAGACGCAGAAGCCGTTGCCGTGGTCCGCGAAGGCATGGTGGGTGCCGCCGGCCAGGTTGCCGCAGAAGCCGGTCTCGAGCGCCTCGCGGGCGGCGGCCACGGTGCCGAAGACGCTGGCGCGGGAGCGGGCGACGAGGCCCTCGCTCCAGGGGAAGCCGAGGCGTCGCAGGGCGGCGCCGTCGAGGGTGCCCGAGAAGACCGCGTCGAGGTATCCGGGCGCGTGGGCGAGGAGCAGGGAGGCGCGGTCGACCAGCCCCGACTCCTCCAGCTGGTGCGGCAGGAGCACCCCCTCCTCGAGCAGCCGCTCGCGCAGGAGCCGGTACTTGGTCATGGGGAAGCGATGCCCGGGAGGAAGCGCGATCTCGAGGTGGTCGCAGAAGAACGCGCGCATGAGGCCGCGCAGAGTACCGCGCCCCGCGGGTGCGGCAAGGTCGCTTTGTGGCCTGCCCGGCCGGGCGCGGTATGTTCCAGGCGGACGATGCTCCTCGGCGAACGCACCCAGCTCTTGCGCGATGTCCTCGAGGGGCTGGAGCTCCTCGCCGTACTCCTCGACGCCGACGGCCGCGTGCAGTACTGCAACGGCCCGCTGCTCGAGACCTGCGGCTACCGGCGCGAGGAGGTCATCGGCAAGGACTGGTTCGAGCTCTTCGTCCCGCTGGCCGAGCGCGAATCGCGGCGCAGCGAGCACCTGGCCGGCGCGCCGGAGCCCGCGGTCGAGCGCCAGATCCTCACCCGCAAGGGCGAGACGCGCCTGGTGCAATGGAACGTGATCCACCTCGACGGCGCGGGCCCGGCCACCCTGGGCGCGGCGGCCATCGGCACCGACGTCACCGAGGCGCGGCGGGCCTCAGAGAAGCTTCTCCACCACGCCTTCCACGACTCGCTCACCGGCCTGCCCAACCGCGCGCTCTTCATGGACCGGCTGGCGCACCGCCTGGCGCTGGAGAAGCGGCGTCCGCAGCACAGCTTCTCGGTCCTCTTCCTCGACATCGATCGCTTCAAGGTCATCAACGACAGCCTCGGCCACGTCCGCGGCGACGAGCTGCTCGCCCAGGTGGGGCACCGGCTGCAGGGGGTGCTGCGGCCCGGCGACACGGTGGCGCGGATCGGCGGCGACGAGTTCACCGTCCTGCTCGAGGACGTGGTCGATCACGCCGGCGCGCGCACGGTCGCCGACCGGCTGCAAGAGGCCCTGCAGGCGCCCTTCCTGCTCGACGGGCAGGAGGTCTTCAGCGGCGCCAGCATCGGCATCGCCCACGGCCACGCCGCCTACGCGCGGCCCGAGGACATCCTCCGCGACGCCGACACCGCGCTCTACCGCGCCAAGGCGCAGGGCCGCGGCCGCTGGGTGGAGTTCGACTCCACCATGCACGAGCGCGCCGTCGAGCTGCTCCTGCTCGAGACCGACCTGCGCCGCGCCCTCGAGCGGCGCGAGCTGAAGCTGCACTACCAGCCGGTGGTCTCGCTCACCACCGGCACCATCTCCGGCGCCGAGGCGCTCATCCGCTGGAACCATCCGGAGCGGGGGCTGGTGCCCCCGAGCGCCTTCATCCCCCTCGCCGAGGAGACCGGCCTCATCGTGGCCATCGGCAGCTGGGTGCTGCGCGAGGCCTGCCGGCAGATGAAGGAGTGGCAGGACCGGCTCTCGATGCCGGTGCTGGAGATCGGCGTCAACCTCAGCTCGAAGCAGTTTCAGCAGGCGAGCCTGATCGGCGAGGTGGCGACGGTGCTGCGCGAGACCGGACTCTCGCCCCGCTGCCTGCGCCTCGAGGTCACCGAGTCGCTGCTCATGGACCAATCCCCCGCCGTCGCCGACACCATGACCGGCCTGCGCGCCATGGGCGTGCGCATCGACCTCGACGACTTCGGCACCGGCTACAGCTCGCTCAGCTACCTGCACCAGTTTCCCATCGACACGCTCAAGATCGACCGC
Source organism: Deltaproteobacteria bacterium (assembly GCA_043782525.1). Classification (GTDB taxonomy): domain Bacteria; phylum Myxococcota; class Myxococcia; order Myxococcales; family 40CM-4-68-19; genus 40CM-4-68-19. Next base: position 26,127 of record JAYWAJ010000331.1, read on the forward strand.
AGCTTCGTCGCCCGGATGGGCACCACCGAGGAAGGCGTCGACATCGTCCACACCATCCTCTCCCTGGCGCAGAGCCTCGACATGGAGGTGGTCGCCGAAGGAGTGGAGACGGCGGAGCAGCTGCAGCTCTTGCGCGGCCTGCACTGCGCCTACGCGCAGGGCTATCATTTGAGCCGGCCCATCGACGGCGAGCGCTTCGAGGCGCTGCTGGCGGAGAAGAAGAGCTGGCCCCCGCCGGCGGCCGCCTCAGGCGCCGGCGGCGATCAGCCGGACCAGTAGCGCCATCATCTCGCGGGCGGCCCGCCTCGGGTCCGCTTGGGCCAGGCCCCCGTCGAGGAAGAGCGAGGCGAGCCCGTGGACCGCGCTCCAGCAGAGCGCGATCAGGGTGGCCGCGTCCTTCTTCGGCACCCCGCCCGAGCGCTGCAGGGCGGTCACCGCGTCGACCAGCAACTGGTAGGAGGCCCCGCCGGCCACCGAGGGCGGCGCGTCGGGGCACAGCTCGGGGCGGAACATGAGCCGGAAGTGCGCCGGGTGGGCGAGCGCGAAATGCACGTATCCGCGGCCGGCCGCCGCCAGCTGGGACGCGGGGGCGCGATGCGCCTTTGCCTGCTCCTCCTGCATCGAGGCGAGGAGCAGGAGGAAGCCTTCGTCGGCCAGCGCGGCGAGGAGGGCGGGCCGGTCGGCGAAGTGGTGGTAGGGCGCCTGGTGGGTGACCCCGGCGCGGCGGGCCACCTCGCGCAGGCTGAGGCCGGCCAGGCCCTGCTCCTCGATCAGCGCCAGGCTGACGTCGAGGAGGGTCCGGCGCAGATCGCCATGGTGGTAGGCCGGCCTGGGTGTCACGCGGGGAGGATAACCCGCCGACTTGACAGTGTCTACATGGGGGCTTATCTAGACAGTGTCTACACAAACGCCGCCGGAGGCCCGCATGCAGCGCTCCCTGATCGCCCTCTTCTGGTCGATGGTCGCCCTCGCCCTGGTCGCCCTCGCCGGGCTGGCCCTCGACCCGCGCACCATCACCGGGGCGCCCGCCTTCTTGAAGCCCCTCAAGTTCGCGGTCTCGGTGGCCATCTACGCGCTCAGCTTCGGCTGGCTGCTCCGCTTCGTCGAGGGCCGCGACCGGCTGCGCCGGCTGGTCGGCAACCTCACCGCCGGGATCCTCGTCTTCGAGGTGGTGCTGATCTTCCTCCAGGCGGCGCGGGGCGTGGGCAGCCACTTCAACGTCGCGACCCTCTTCGACGGCGCCGTCTTCCAGGCGATGGGCGTCGCCATCGCGGTGCTGTGGGGTTGCCAGATCGTCGCCGCCGTCCTCCTCTTGCGGCAGCGCTTCACCGACCCCGCGCTGGCCTGGAGCCTGCGGCTGGGCATGGCCATCGCCGTGCTGGGCGGCGCGGTGGGCTGGATCATGGCCGTGCGCCTGGGACACACGGTGGGCGCGCCCGACGGCGGCGCCGGGATGCCGCTGACCAACTGGAGCACGCAGCACGGCGACCTGCGCGCCGCCCACTTCTTCGGCCTCCACGCGCTCCAGCTTCTGCCGCTGGTCGCGTGGCTGGCCGGACGCGTGCAGTGGCTTCCGCAGCAGGGGCGGGCCCGGCTGGTGATCGCCGCGGGCCTCAGCTACGGCGCGCTGGTGCTGCTGCTGGTGGTGCAGGCGCTGCGCGGCCAACCGATCTCCGCGCTGGATGGACCGGCGCTGCTGGCGCTGGGCCTCTGGGGCGGCGTCACCCTGGCGCTGGTCGGCCGCGCCCTCGTCGCCGCCGCCCCCGGCCCCCTGGAGGCGGCATGACCCCCGAGCGCATCTTCTCGCTGGCCAACGCCGTCGCCCTGGCCGGCTGGATCCTGCTCGCCCTCTTCCCCCGGCGCCGCGCGGTGACCTCGACCGTCGCCGGCGCCCTCGTCCCGGCGCTGCTCGCCGCGCTCTACCTCGCCCTCCTCGCCGCGCGCCTGGGGCACGCGCAGGGAGGGTTCGGCACGCTCGGGCAGGTGCAGGCGCTCTTTGCCGATCCCTGGCTCCTCCTCGCGGGCTGGGTGCACTACCTCGCCTTCGATCTCTTCATCGGCGCCTGGGAGGCGCGCGATGCGGCCCGCCGGGGCGTCTCGCGCTGGGCGCTGTTGCCCTGCCTCTTGCTGACCTTCCTGGTCGGGCCGGTGGGCCTGCTGGCCTGGTTGGGGATGCGTGCCGCCCTTGCGCGAGGGAGGGCCGCGGTGTAGTCAACCGCGCGCCGCAACCAGCGCGAGGTCACCATGAAGATCCACGAGTACCAGGCGAAGGAAATCCTGCGCGGGTTCGGCGTCGCGGTGCCCAAGGGCAAGCTGGTGGCCAGCGCCGAAGAGGCGGTGGCGGCGGCCCGCGAGCTGATGGCGGGCGGCAAGCCCATCGTGGTGGTCAAGGCGCAGATCCACGCCGGCGGCAGAGGGAAGGGCGGCGGCGTCAAGCTGGCCAGGTCGCCCGAGGAGGCCGGCGAGATCTTCAAGAAGATGATCGGCATGCAGCTGGTCACCCACCAGACCGGGCCGGCCGGACAGAAGGTCCGCAAGATCTATCTCGAGGAGGGCTGCGACATCGCCCGCGAGCTCTACCTCGGCATCACCCTCGACCGCGGCACCGGCCGCAACACCTTCATGGCCTCGTCGGAGGGCGGCGTCGAGATCGAGGAAGTGGCCGCGAAGCACCCGGAGAAGATCCTCCGCGCCGGCGTCGATCCGGTGGTCGGGCTCTCGGGCTTCCAGTCGCGCGACCTCGCCTTCGGGCTCGGGCTCTCTGGCGCGGCGGTCGGCAGCTTCGGCAAGTTCGCCGCCGCCATGTACAAGGCCTACGACGCCACCGACGCCAGCATCGTCGAGATCAACCCGCTGGTGGTGACGAAGCAGGGCGAGGTGATCGCCCTCGACGCCAAGATCAACTTCGACGACAACGCGCTCTTCCGTCACAAGGACCTCGCCGCCCTCCGCGACCCCGACGAGGAAGATCCCCGCGAGGCGCAGGCCAAGGAGCACGACCTCAGCTACGTCGGCCTCGAGGGCAACATCGGCTGCATGGTGAACGGCGCCGGCCTCGCCATGAGCACCATGGACATGATCAAGCTGGCCGGCGGACAGCCCGCCAACTTCCTCGACGTGGGCGGCGGCGCCGACGAACAAAAGGTCACCGCCGCTTTCAAGCTGCTGCTCGCCGACCCGCAAGTGAAGGCCGTGCTGGTCAACATCTTCGGCGGCATCATGAAGTGCGACGTCATCGCGGCCGGCATCATCGCCGCCGCCAAGCAGGTGAAGATCGGCGTGCCGCTGGTGGTCCGCCTCGAGGGCACCAACGTCAAGGAGGGCAAGGCGCTCCTCGCCT
>JAYWAJ010000332.1:0-11299 GCA_043782525.1 Deltaproteobacteria bacterium
GAACCCCGCGTAGCGGTCTCCCGCAAGTCGCATTGCCGGCTGTTGTGGATCGGGCTGGATCTCGAACGCCATGAAGTCTCCAAGATCCAGCCTGCCCGCCTGCTGAAGCTGTTCCAGCGCGTCATCCGGTGACCCAGCGAGCCTCAAGTCCACGTCCCTCGTCGTGCGCGCCCTTTCGAGACGGATCTCGAGCACCAGTCCGCCTTTCAGCATCGCGGCGTTACCCAGTACGCGAGCGACTCGTGCGAGAAACCGGTCGAACACGAGCAGCTGCCGTCGGCGCGCGATCTCGACGCCGGATGGCGAGGCATTGCGCAGCCGTTGCTCCAGCGCGGCCTTGAACGCCGCGGGCCTCTCGTATTTGCGCGCCTTCACTTTCGGACTGCCTCGCGAAGCGCGCGTTGAACCTCAGCGATCTGAGCTTTGCCGACGAGGCCGCGGGTCAGCGCCTGGTCGACCGCGGCCGAAAGCAGATCTGGCGAGATGAGGTCCGCTGTACAGTCGACCAGCGTCCGCGGCACCGAGGTCACGGGCACTGCGCCGATCCACGCTCGATCTGGCTTGGGTACGCCTGCGTAGTGGAGCACCACGCCCTCAGGAATTCGCAGCCGGCGCCGGTGCCACTTTGCAGGCACGGTGAGGTGCGCCCGTGCAGGAAGTGCATCGGAGAGTTCATGCAGCATCAGGGCGGTCTCGTGGGAGAAGACACCCGCCTGCCCGGACCAGAGCCAGATTGCGACCAGGTCCTCCTGCTCGCCGGCGGGAAAGTGCCTGATTCGGTAGACACCTCGACGGACGCGGACGACCTTGCCGCTGCGCAGGTACTTGACGAGAAGCTGTGACGAGTAGCCCGCGCTGCTCGCCTGCTGCGTCGTGAAGTGTCCTTCCTGCCCCAGCGCAGTGGCGTAGAGGCGGTCCCAATCGGGCCCGTGCTGGAGGCGAGACCCCATGCACCGACATTAACCGTTGGTTTAGGATTGTGCAATGCGCACGTTCCCAAACCTCCGGTGTGGCTTGTTGAGAAGCCCCTGGTATCCACTGTTATGTACTGCCGGCCAGTGTCTTTCATCCGCTGCTCGCCGGCAGAGGGGTGGGCGACAATCCGATCGCGGCGACACAGCCGCGCAGGGTACCCAAGCGGATTTATGTCACCCTGAGCCCCGATCAGCTCGCGAGAATGCTGGAACAGATTCCGGACGACGGCGTCCGCTCTTTGCCTGTGGTCCAGCACTCGGTCTTCGCAAGGGAGAGCTTTTCGCCTTCCAGAAAAGCGACGTGGACCTCGACCGCGGCACGATGACCGTCGCGCGTTCGCACGATCGCGACACCACAAAAGGCGGCACAGCGGCGGTCCTTCCGCTGCCCGCTCCCCTTCGGGCCTGGATCGAGTACCAGGTGAAGCACGCCTCCGGGACCCTGCTGGATGGCTCGAAGCGGACCCGCGAAGCCGACCCCCAGAAGATCCTCCGCAACGCGCTCTCGCGCGCCGGCATCGCCGAAGGATGGGAGCACCGCTGCCGCTGGTGCGGGCACAAGGAGCGGCATCAGGATCGCGAACAACGCTACTGCCCGACATGCGTAAAGCGTACGGACGGGACCGGCAAGCCCTCGAGGCACACTCGCGGCCGCCTGCTGTGGCCGAAGGCGGTGCCGCTCAAGATGCGTTTCCACGACCTGCGCCACACGTTCGCAACCGAACTGCTGCGACAGGGCGTCGACATGCACCCCGTGCAGCGGCTGATGCGCCACGGCGACGTGCGCGTCACGACCGGCACCTACGCGCATCTTCTCGTCGAGGATCTGCGTGCCGCGGTCGATGCGCACGCCCCGAAGCCCTCGGTGCCGCCGCCTCCCGAGCCGCCGCTTGCTGCATTTTTGCTGCACGACGCAGCGCAGGGCGCAAACGACCCCGCGGACACACCAGACAACGTCGCGAGCCTGAGGGAGAATTCTGGTGGGCGCAGCAGGATTCGAACCTGCGACCCCTGCCGTGTGAATCGGCTCGAGGTGGTAAGCAGACTTACACAAGCCTTAGCAAGTACTCGCAATCACTGGAGATCATGAAGCGCTCCGGCTCCGACCTTCGGCCAGCCTTGGCATCGTTTTTCCCGCGGCTGGGTCCAAATTGGGTCCAATGTTTGAGTTCAAAGCATCTTCCCGCCCGGGGGTCCCGAAAGACCCCGCTTTCTGTTCGCCAGGTCGCCCAGCTGCTCGGCGTGAGCACCGCGACCGTCTACCGCCTCTGCACGAGCGGCGACCTCCAACACTTCCGGATCAGCAACGCGATTCGGGTCTCCGCCGACGACTTGGCCGCGTTCCTGGAGGCGCAGCGCGCGCGCCAGTGATCCTTTCGTGGCTCACCGGACACGCTACTCCTCGACAGGTCCGCCACGTGAGGTCGGTGAGATTCCGTAGCGCGCGAGCACCGCCTCCATCTCGCCGCGCGGAACGCGACCTGTTTGCAGCGCGAGCCACAGATCGTCGAATTCGGCTCGGGCTCCTGCGGCAAGAAGGAGTTCAACCGTTTCGAGACTACCCGACCACACGGCCGCCCCCAACGGGTTGTCGTGAGTCTTCGAGGGCGCATTCGGATTGGCGCCGTGGTCTAGCAGGAGCTTGGCGATTTCGGCGTGCCCCAGAAATGCGACGTCGATCAGAGGCGTGTCTCCGAACTCGTTGAAGTCATCGATCGCTGCTCCAGCAGCAGCAAGGAACCGGACTGCATCGACGTAACCTTCGATCGCGAGAAAGTGCAGGATGGTCTCGTTGTGCATCCAACGGGCTCGGAGCAGATCTGGGCAAGCCTCAATCATTTTTCGCGCCGCTACGTGATCTCTCACCACTGCGTCGATGAACTCGCCGATCTCATTCTTTGTCAGGGCCATCGAACTTCACGCGATCTCGCGTCTCGATCAGCTGCGGAAGTACTTCATCACTGCAGCGCGAGCATTCCTGATTCCTAACCGGCAGCGTTCACGTCGAGGCGCACAGTCTTGGGAAGCTTCTTTCCTGCCGCCAAGGCCTCGAGGACGGTGCGAGTTGCCGCCTTTCCCTCGGCTTGCTCCAGAGCCAACGCAGATATCAGAGCCACCGCTCGCCGTTCGAGCGGCTTGCGGCCGTTCTCCCAGCGCGACACCTGCATGGGCGTCACGTCGAGCAGCTCGGCGAGGCGCACTGCCTTGAGCCCCGCGGCCTTGCGAAGCCAGCGGAAGCCCTCCGGACCCACCTCGCCGCCGCGAGCTAGTTCGACGGTGATTGCCCTCTCGAAGGCTCCGAGTCCTGGACCGGAGACGAGCAACTCGCCGCAGGACGTGCACTTGCGCGCGGGCACGTCGGCGGTAAAGCGCCGGCCGTCCAAGTCGCGCCGGGCGGCGTAGGTGACAGGCTGGAAGGCGGTCTTGCCGCACGCGGGACACCTGGTCTTCTTCATTCGTCACCTCGAAAGAGCGTCACCACAACTACGTCGGCGTGCAACTCGACGATCAACGTGAGCGGATCCCCGAGACGATCTGGACCAGACAGCCTCCATCGCCCACCGTGCGCGCTGCGGCACGCTTTGGCAGTCGTTAGCACGACGAACACATCCTCGACGCTGGCATCACGATCGACCAGACTCTCGAGCGCGTGCGACGTGAATTCCCATCGGCCAGCGCGAGCAAGCTCCCGGATCCGCCGGCGCGCCCGCGTTGGAACCATCACTGAACATTAACGCAAGCATGCCCTCGCGCTCCGAGGTGGTCAAGCTGCTGATCGAGCGCGGGCTAGCTGCCGTCGAAGCAGAAGCAACGCAGCCCAAGAAGCGCTAGCCCTTCACCGTCCCGCGCCCCACGAGGCGCTGAGCGCGGGAAGGAAACGGAGCCCGAGCCGGCGCAAACCGTCTCGAGCCCCTAAGGAGCGCCCCTGTTTGAGCAGGAGACACACCCAATGAAGAAGAAGATTAGCAGCAACGAGTGGACGAAGCTGCGGGAGCAGGAGAGCCAGATCGAGGAGAAGCTGGAGGCGGCGCTCGATCCGCTCTACACGCTGCAGCGCTCGCTGGACTACTGCCTGTCTTGGGCTGTGGGGTGGCTGAACGTCGGCGCAGACGCCGGAGAGGATGAGTTGGACGTGGCCGAGCCCGGGACGTGGTACCGCCTGCAGGAGGTCGTCAAGCACGCCAGCAAGCTGATCGAGAGCGGCCTCGAGCAGTCGAATATCGCCCACCACTACGCAGAGGAGTTGCGGCAGCTCGAAATCCTCCAGCACGAAATCGGCGCACCCGACGAATACCGCGCAAAGCAAGAGGCCTTCCGCAGCGAGGTGGCCGCGAAGCACGTGAAGTGGGACCGCATGGCCGCGAAGGCGGTGCGGTCATGAAGGCCCGCAACAGCGCGGAGGCCGCCCTGTTCGCGCGCGTCGACGCGCTACCGTTTAAGTACCAGGTGCAGTTGCTCAAGGCCGTGCTAAGGCTGGTCGATACCTACGAGCACCTAGAGGGCGTCGCCCTGCCCGACTGCGCTCCCGAGCAGAGAATCGCCGGAAACGTGATCCCGTTCCCGGTGCGGTCATGAGCACAACCAAGCTTGTAGAGCCCAAGGCACCAGAGAGTGACGAAGCCGACGAAATCTGCCAGGACTCCTTCGCCCTGCAGGCCGGCGCGAAGTTCCTCTTCCTGCGCGCCATCAAGGCGCACGCCAGCGCCTGCGAGCGGTCCGACGAGTTCTGGCGCGCGAAGCAGTTTGATGGTGTGGACGAACTGATCCGGTATGCGGAACGCCTGCTCGAGATGGCGAAGGCGAAGGCAGAGCAGCTCCACCAGCCGGAAGAGGAGTAGCGACCATGACCACCAGCGACCTGAACAAGCGCGAGGCGGAGATACTCGCCATGTTCCGCGAGCTCGACCCATTCCACCAGGGCGCGGCCCGCTTCGAGCTGCGGCGCCTGTGCGAAGACCAGCTGCTCACCGAGGCGCGCAGTGCACGCAGCGAGGCGGCTGCCAAGGCAACCGCGAAACAACCGCGGCGGCGCACCGGAAAGGGTGCTGCAGCTCTTCCCTGCCGGTCCGACGCAACCGGAGTCCCCGCGGGCAGGCTGACAGGACCGGCGGCGCGCTTCAGGGACGAAAAGGGGGCTGGGCGGGCAACCGTCCGGCCCCTAGTTCTTGAGCGCGTCAATCATCAAGTCGATCTGGGAACTGTTCGCGGTGTCTTCCGCCTTCATCTCCTCAAGAAGGTTCAACACCTGTTCCTTCGATCTCTGGGCGACCTGATTTTGCGTTTTGAGCATTTGAGCCGCCCCCGGCTGTCCGGGCTGCACCAAGCCTGCAATCAAAGCCGTGATCTGCGTGAGCAGGTTGTGCTGCTGCACGACCTGCTGGATGAGCAGCCGCTCAAATCTACGAGCTTGCTTGTCTGTCATCGGTTGCCTTCCTTGTCTCCTACGGCGTTTCCTTTAGCTGACACGGCCCTGTCACGGACTGCCGCTAGCGAACCTTGGCGCTCGGACCGGACGCCCATCTAAAGCAACGTGCTTGCTGCTGAATCTGGTGGGCGCAGCAGGATTCGAACCTGCGACCCCTGCCGTGTGAAGGCAGTGCTCTACCGCTGAGCTATGCGCCCGCAATCTCGGGGCCGGTCAATTCGCACGGCGACGCCGCGCCGTCAAGGGCCGGGTTTCTTCTGATTCGCGAGCAGCTGATCGAGCTCCTCGGCGAGATCGCGGCAGCGCCGCTTCAGGGCCGAGAGCCGCTTCCCGGCGTCCTTGAAATCCTCGCGCGTGACCAGCCCCGCCGCCTTGAGCGCCTTCTCCTGCACCTCGTCGATGGCCTGCTTCGCCTTCTGCAGCCCGCCGACCGCCTTGGCGATGGCCTCCGCCCGCTTCGGATCCTCGAAGAGCTTGCCCATCGCCTTCATGCCCACGTCGGTCGCGCGCTCGCGCAGCGTCTTGGAAGCCATGCGACCGTTTTACACGAATTCGGTCGGCAGGCCGCGGATTGCCTCGAGCCCCGCGCCGTGGTGCCGGCCGGCGTGCCGGACGATGCGCTCGAGGTCGCCCTTCAGGCGCACCTTTCTCTCGAGGATGGCGCGCAGCGGGTCGGGCCGCTGCCCCGCTCGCGCCAGCTCCAGCAGCGACCGGCAGAGCGCGTAGGGTGCCCAGCTGGTGTAGTCGGGTTGGTACTCCTCCAGCTCGTCCTCGTCGTCGGGATACGACAGCTGCACGGGCTTGCCCGGCTCGATGCGCGCCAGGAGGCAGAAGTCGCCGTCCGGTCCATCGGTGATGACCATCCCGGCCACCACCGCTCCGAAGTCGGCGATGGCCGCGATCACGGCCGGGTCGCGCAGCATCGCCGCCGCCGCCGCCTCGCACCACTGGCGCGAAGGAAAGCGCATCTACTCGCCGCCGAAGACCTTGCGGATGGAGGCGAACAAGCCGCGCGGCTGCTCGGACGAGGACTCGCTCTGGCGCTCCGCCGCCAGGCGCCGGCGCTCCGCCTCCTCCTGCCACGCCTGCTTGAGCGCCACCGGCGTGTCCTGCGTCGCCAGCATCACCTCTTTGGGTCCGCCGGTCAGCCCCTCGACGGTGACGTGCAGCAGGCACTCTTCGTCGAGGAGGAAGTTCACCCGCTGTCCCGCCGACTCGGCCGGAAACCTCAGCGTCCCCAGGTATTCGTTGTCGATGATGCGGTCGCCGTCGCCCTGGAAGATGTCGAGCTCGAGGCCCTTGCCGTCCTTGGCCGGCGGCAGGCGGAAGCTGCTCTTCGAGGGGATCTGCGTGTTCTTCTCGATGACTTTTCTGAACCTGCCGCCGGGCGCCGCGAAACCGATGGGCATGCTCAAGGCGTCGACCAGCGTCACCGAATCGATCTCCTGCATCGACTCGGCGAGCAGCGCCGCGCCCAGCGCCACCGACTCGTCCGGGTGCACGCCCTTGCGCGGCGGCTTGCCGAAGAACTGGTGCGCCTTGCCCTGCACCAGCGGCATGCGCGTCTGCCCGCCCACCAGCAGCACCTCCTGGATGTCGCTGGTCTTGAAGTTCTTCTCGGCGAGCACGCGGCCGACCAGCTCGAAGCTGCGGTCGACCAGATCCATGGTCAGCGCGTTGATGCGCTCGCGGCTGAGCGGAATGCGCAGGTCGACCGGCTTGCCCTTGCGATCGGTGATGTAGTTCAGCTCCATGACGACGTTGGAGAGCAGCGAGAGATCGATCTTGGACGCCTCGGCCGCGCCTTTGATCCGCTGCATCGCCACCGGGCTCTGGGTGAGGTCGAGCTTGGTCTCGTTGCGGAACTCCTCGAGGACGTAGTCGATGATGCGGTTGTCGAAGTCGACGCCGCCCAGGAAGGTATCGCCGCCGACGGCGAGGACCTCCATGACGTTGCCGTGGAGGTGGAGCACGCTGACGTCGAAGGTCCCGCCGCCGAGGTCGTAGACGAGGACCTTGTGGTCGAAGCCGCGGTTGAGCCCGTAGGCCAGCGCCGCCGCGGTGGGCTCGTTGACGATGCGCTTGACCTTGAAGCCGGCCAGCTTGCCGGCCTCCTTGACCGCGTTGCGCTGGTTGTCGTTGTAGTAGGCGGGCACCGAGATGACCGCCTCGGTGATCTCCTGCCCCAGGGTGGCCTCGGCGACGCGCTTGCAGTGCTGGAGGACGAAGGCGCTGATCTGCGGCAGCGAATACACCTTGCCGCCCATCACCACCGCCGCCTCGCCGCTCGAGCCCTCGACGATCTCGTAGCTGAAGTAATGTTTGATATCTTGTACAATTTTGGAATTGTACTGTCGCCCGATCAGTCGCTTGCCGCCGTAGATGGTGTTGCGGGGGTTGACCACCATCTGGTCCTTGGCGACGTTGCCGACCAGCAGATCGCCCTTCTCGCTCACCGCCACCACGCTGGGGAGGATGAGCGAGCCTTTGTCGCTGGGCACGACGCGCGCCACCTTGTTGCGGACGTACGCAACGCAGGTGTTGGTCGTGCCGAGATCGATTCCGAGCAGGATGGGCTTATCGGGCGCCATAGAGCAGCGGGAGACTACGGCGCCGCGCCTGCCGGAAGCAAGAAACCCGCGGGGCCGCATTTCGAACTGTTGCGACCAGCTCCCTAACCCTCCAAAAGAATCGGCTCGTGCGCGAGCTCGATGCTCCACTTCTCGTAGGGCGGCGGCTGGGTCGGCAGCTCGTCGAGGAAGCGGCTGGGGCGCATGAGCAGGCGGGCCTGATCGCGCTCCTCCTGCATCATTGGATAAGTCAGGTAGAGCTCGTCCTTGGCCCGCGTGACGGCGACATAGAAGAGGCGGCGCTCCTCCTCTTCGCCGTCCTGCGCGCGCAGCGCCGGCGCGCTGGGGAAGCGCCCGTCGGCAAGCCAGATGAGGAAGACGGCGCGGTACTCGAGGCCCTTCGCCTGGTGGACGCTGCTCAGGGTCAGCTTCTCGTCGGCCTCGGAGCCCTCGACCACGTCCTCGGCCTCGAGGCTGTCGAGCAGGGTGAGATCGGCGAGGAGCTGCTCGAGCGATTCGGCCTGGAGCGCGTAGTCGGCGAGCTGCAGCACGTCGTCGTGGCGGGCTGGTGCATTTGCGTAGCGGACCTTCAGCGCCTCGCCGTAGCCGGCCTCGTGCAGCACGCAGCGGATCATCTCGCTGGGCTGGCTCTTCATCGCCAGAAGCTTCTCCATCGCCTCGCCCAGCGCCTTGAGACCGCCGCGCGCCTTGGGCGGGACGTGCTGCCCGAGCGTGCCGATCTGCAGCCGCGGGTCGCGCCCCATCCGGTTCCACTGCTCCACCTGCGCCCAGAGCCCGTCGGCGCTGGCGGCGCCGATGCCCGGCACCAGCTTGACGACGCGCTTGAAGGACAATTCGTCCTGCGGATTCTGGATGAACTTGAGGTGCGCGAGCACGTCCTTGATGTGCGCCTGCTCGAAGAAGCGCACGCCGGCCCGCACCACGAAGGGGATCCCGCGGCGCGCCAGCTCCATCTGCAGCTCCATCGAGTGCGTGTGGGCGCGGTAGAGCACCGCCATCTCCCGGATGGGGATGCCCTCTTCCCGCAGCTCCAGCACGCGCTGGGCGACGAACTCCGCCTGCTGGTGCACGTCCCGCAGCGGCACCAGCGCCGGCAAGACGCCGCCCTCGCGGTGGGGCAACAGCTCCTTGCGGAACTGCTTGCGGTTGCAACTGATCGAGGCGTTGGCCAGGGCCAGGATGGGCGGCACGCTGCGGTAGTTGGTGACGAGCTTGAACTGCTGGCAGCCCGGGTACCGCTCGGGGAACTTCAAGATGTTCTCGAAGTGCGCGCCGCGGAAGGCGTAGATGCTCTGCGCGTCGTCGCCGACCACCAGGACATTCCCGTGCCCCGCCGCCATGGCATCGACGATCTCGCCCTGCAGCCGGTTGGTGTCCTGGTACTCGTCCACCAGCACGGCCTCGAAGCGCTTCTGCAGCGACTCCCGCACCGGGGGGTGATCGGCGAGGAGCCGCTTCCAGTTGAGCAGCAGGTCGTCGAAGTCCATCGCGTTCATCTGCGCCTTGCGCTCGGCGAAGCGGCGCGCGACTTTGAGGATCTCGTCTTCCAGCGCGACGAACTGCGGCGCCTCGGCGCCGATGACCTCTGCCATGGGCCGCTGGGTGTTGATGGCGCTCGAGTAGAGATCGATGAGCGCGTCGGCGCGGGGGAAGCGCCGCTGCCCGACGCCGTAGCCCAGGTCGGCGGTGGCGCTGGCCATTACTTCCTTGGCGTCCTCGCGGTCGAGCAGGCCGAAGCGGTCGGCGTAGCCCAGCTTGCTGGCGTAGTCGCGCAGGAGGCCGTGGGCGACGTGGTGAAAGGTTCCCGAGAGCATCTTGCGCGTCTCGATGCGGCAGAGCGCGCCCACCCGCGACATCATCTCGCGCGCGGACTTGTTGGTGAAGGTGAGGAGCAGGATCTTCTCGGGCGGCGTGCCCGTCTCGAGCAGGTGCGCCACCCGGTAGGTCAAGGTCCGCGTCTTTCCGGAGCCCGCGCCCGCCACCACCAGCGTCGGGCGCGGATCGCAGAGGGCGACGGCGCGTTGCTCGTCGGAGAGGTCGCGGTCGTAGTCGACCAGGCCCTTCTTCAGCGGCGCGCTGGTCTTGAGCGCGTAGCGGCGGACGGCCGTGGGCACGGGCGGGACGAGCGCGGTCTCGATGGGCATCGCGGGCACCGTACATGAACAGGCGTACAGGGGTCAAGCGCGGCGGAGGTGCGCCTCTTTCGCCGGCAGCTTCGAGTGCGCGAGCGCGCCCCCGCTCTTGAGGAGCAGGATCTCGGCGAGGATGGAGATGGCGATCTCGCCCGGCGTCTTGTCGCCCAGCCGCAGCCCGATGGGCGCGTGCAGCCGCGGGTCCTGGCGCGGATCGCGACCGGTGCGCCGTCCGATGCTGCGCAGGATCACCGCCACTTTCCGCTTGCTGCCGATGAGCCCGAGGTAGCGGGCGGGCGTGCCCAGCGCGGCTTCCAGCACGCCTTCGTCGAGGGCGTGGCAGCGGGTGAGGATGACGACGAAGTCCTGCGCGTCCGGGATCACGCCGCCGAGCGGGTCCGCCAGGAGGTCGGCGCAGCGGACTTCGGACGCCTTGGGAAAGCGATCCCGCGCGGCGAATTGCGGGCGGTCGTCAACGACCACGGTGGCGAGCCCGACTTCGCCGGCGATGGCGGCCACCCGCTCGCCGACGTGGCCGGCGCCGTAGAGCAGGAGGCGCGGCTGCGGGCGGACCACGTCGAGGAAGACCGAGACCTCGCCGCCACACTTCATCCCCAGCTCGCCGGAACGAGCGGCAGCGTCGATGGGCTGGGCGGCGTCGCCGGTGGTGGTGAGCGCGAAGCGCCGTCCGCGCGAGGCGCCGTCGGGCGCTTGGAGGAGCTGCACCGCCTCCTCGATGACCACGGCCTCGAGCGGGCCGCCGCCGACGGTGCCGCGGATGCCGCCGTCGGGCGCCACCAGCATCTTGGCGCCGGCGTCGCGGGGCGCGGATCGGGCGGTGCCGGTCACCGTGCAGATCACGAACGGCTCGCGCGCGGCCGACCTGCGCGCGGCCTCCTGGAACAGCTCGGCGTCCGAGGACGGGCGTGGCGGCAGCGGGCTCATGGCAGCGGGCAGTCTGCCGTCATTTCGCCTCCAGTGCCACCGCGCCTCGGGCCGCCGCGCGCACCTGCGCGTCGGGATCGCGGGCGGCGGCGCGGACCAGGGCCGGGCGTGCGAGGGACGTGCCGGCAGCGGCGAGGACGCGGGCAGCTTCCAGGCGGTCGACGGACGACCCCGGCGCAGGGTGAAAACAGACGACGTCGGCGCTGGTGGAGCGCGCCCCCGAGGCCCGGG
>JAYWAJ010000333.1:0-11272 GCA_043782525.1 Deltaproteobacteria bacterium
CCCTCGCGCCCCGGGTGGTGCTGCTCGAGCTGCCGGGACATGGGCGCTCGCCGGATCCCGCCGCGGGGCCGCTCTCGGCGCGGGAGTACGGCGCGGTGGTCATCGCCTGCGCCGGGGAGCTGGCGCGCGAGCACGGAGGGCAAGTCGTGCTGGTGGGCAACTCGCTGGGCGGCGCCCTCGCGCTCTTCACCGGCCACGAGCGCCCCGACCTCTGCAAGGGCGTGGTCGGGCTCAACCCCGCCGGCGCCGAGCTCTCCGACGAAGCGGTCAACGGGCTGCCGCGCTCCTTCTCCGACGCCAACGCCGGCGCGGCCCAGATGGCGCGGCTGCTCTTCCACAAGACGCCGTGGCCCTTCTGGCTGGTGGCCCGCGACTTCGCCCGCCACTGGGGAACGCCCACCGTGCAGCGCATCCTCGACGACGCGCGCAAGGGGAGCGACCGCTCCCTCGGCCTCGAGGTGCTCACCGACCTGCACGTCCCGGTGCTCATCGTCTGGGGCAGGGAAGATCGGCTGCTGCCGCTGCGCAGCGTCGAGGACTTCGCCCGCATCCAGGGCGCGCGGGTGCAGCTGCTGCACGGGTGCGGCCACATCCCACAGCTCGAGCGTCCGGGCGCGACCCGGCACGCCGTGGCTGACTTTGTCAGGGGGCTCCTGTAGGAATTTCTCCAGCCGCCGGTCCGTTGCTTGCCTGATCAAGGAGAATGCTTGCCCTGCAGAGTCGCCTTCGCCGCCGCCGCCCTGCTCCTGCTCGCTGCCTCTGCCCGCGCGGAGGAGGTCGACTCGCCGCAGGCTGAGCCGGCCGCCGCGTCTCGGGTCGAGGCTGCCGGTGCGCCGCGGGCCGAGGCGCCCGCCCAGCGCCTCACCGACCCGCCCCTTCCGGGCGACGCCGTCAAGGACGAGACCGCCGACGATCCCGACGCCCAGGCCGAAGTCGACAAGAGCGCCGCCGAGCTCGAGGCGGTGCGCAAGGCCGAAGAGAAGGCCGGGCTCCTTCCGCGGCCCCCCGGCGCCGGCGCGCACGACGGCCTGCAGGTCGGCGTCGACGCCTTCGATCCCCTCGCCCGCGATCTCGCAACCGCGCTCGGCTCCGGGCTCGACGGCGCGCCCCTCGCCGACCCCGCGCCGGCGGGCAGCGTCTCGGCCCGGCTGCCCGAGCTGCTCGGCATCTCGGAAGACGAGCTGCGCGCCAAGTACGACATCCCGGTCGAGCTGAACGACGCCGTGGTCGCGTACATCCGCTTCTTCCAGACCGACACCCGCGAGGCCTTCGGGCGCTGGCTGGCGCGCTCCACCCGCTACCTGCCGATGATGCGGCAGGTGCTGGAGAAGCGCGGCCTCCCCCTCGACCTCGTCTACCTCTCGATGATCGAGAGCGGCTTCTCCTCCTACGCCTACTCCTTCGCCAAGGCCGCCGGCCTCTGGCAGTTCATGGTCGGCACCTCGCGGCGGTACGGGCTGCACACCGACTTCTGGGTCGACGAGCGGCGCGATCCGGCCAAGTCCACCGAGGCCGCGGCCCGCTACCTGAGCGACCTGCGCGCCCGCTACCACGGCGACTGGTATCTCGCCTGGGCCGGCTACAACGCGGGCGAGGGCAAGGTCGACCGGGCCATCCGCAACGACAAGAGCAAGGACTTCTGGATGCTGATGGGCAAGGGCCGGACGCTGCGGGCCGAGACCAAGCACTACGTGCCCAAGCTGATCGCGGCGGCGCTCATCGCCAAGCATCCGGAGCGCTTCGGCTTCCACGTCAACTTCGAGCCGCCTGCGGAGGTGGACGAGGTGCAGGTGCCCGACGCCACCGACCTGCACGTCATCGCCAAGGCGGCCGGCGTCACCTTCGAGCAGGTCCGCGACCTGAATCCCGAGCTGCGCCGCTTCTGCACCCCGCCCGGCGGCTGGAAGCTGCGGCTGCCCAAGGGGACGCGGGAGACCTTCGCCGCCGAGTACGAAAAGCTGGGGCCGGGCGACCGCCTGCGCTTCGTCGAGCACAAGGTCGAGAAGGGCGAGCCGATCGCGAAGATCGCCCGGGCGTACGGCGTCGCCGAGGCGGCGATTCTCCGGACCAACGGCATCAAGAACTACCGGCAGATCAAGCCGGGCCGGATGCTGGTCATTCCCATGGCGGGCGCGTCGCGGATGCTGGCGGGCGCGCAGCTGGAAGACCGGCGCGGCGGCGCGCGCGCAGCCGTCCAGCCGCAGGCGCGCCGGCCGCTGCAGCTGGCGGCGGCCACGGGAGAGACCACCTCCGTGGCTGCTTTCTCCGTGGCTGCTTCCTCCGTGGCTGCTTCCTCCGTGGCAGCTTCCTCGGCAGCGGCCTCGGCAGTGGCGCAGGCGAAGGCCGGCACCTACCGGGTCAAGCCCGGCGACTCGCTCTGGACCATCGCCGCCCGCTTCTCCACCACGGTGGACAAGCTCAAGCGGCTCAACGGCCTCAACGGCCGCCGCGCGCGCGCGCTGCAGGTCGGGCAGACCATCGCGGTCAGCGACAGCTAGCGCCAATGCGCCGTGCGCGCTCGACACCGCGCGCGCCGAAGTGGTGAGCGGCGTTGCCCAGCACGTAGGCGATGGCCCGCACCAGCTCCGTGGCCGAATCATTATTTATGGATGCCCGCGCCAGGTGCCGCCGCGGCGCGGGATCAGCCGCTGCGCTTCGCCGCGCCTTCGAGCAGGCGCGCTTCCGAGACGATGGCGCGCTTGTGCACCCCGCGCATGATCTCGCCGCCGGGATCGCGGGCGACGACCTCGAAGGCGTAGAGCTTGCCTTCCTGCGCGGTGAAGGTCGCCTCGGCCTCGACCCAGGCGCCCACCGGCGTCGCGGCGGTGTGCTTCACCTCGACGGTGACGCCGACGGAGAGTTCGCCCGGCTTCTGCAGCGGCAGCAGGAGATGCCCCGCGGCAAGCTCGAGCAGCGCGATGCACTTGGTCGTCGCCAGCACCGGCGGGAACTTGTCCCCGGTGATCCCGTTGAGCGCCGCTGCCGTGTCCGCATCGGCCACCGTGTAGCGAAATCTCCACGAGACGCCAACCGCGAGGTCCCTCATGGCAGACTGCCGCTCCGCTGAAATGCCGGTGGAAACGGTTCGCGTGCCGTTCTCACTCACTGCTCCGACAGCAGCAGCTTGAGCTCGCGGATCCGCCGGGTGATGTCGTCCCGCGGCGTCTGGCGGTAGCTCTCCGGCAGCAGATCGCGGCTGGTGCACTCGGCGACCGCGACCAGCGTCTGCAGCTCGACCTCGAGCGGATAGCTGGGCGGCACGAAGTCGGCGAAGGTGTCGGCCAGATCCTGCCGGCTCACCTTGTCGCGCTTGTCGTTGACCGCCCGCAGCTTGGCCCGCACCAGCGCCGACTCGATGTCCGCGCCCGACATCTTCGGCAGGTCCTTGGGCACCGTCTCGGCGATGTCGCCGTCGAAGTTGACCCGCGCCTTGCGAGCCATGGTCTTGATCAGCTCCAGCCGCTCTTCGGGGGACTCCGGATAGAAGAGCGCCAGGTGCTCCTCGGCGCGGCCCTGCCGCTTCAAGTCCACCGGCAGCAGATCCGGCCGGCAAGTGAGCAGGAACCAGACGATCTTCCCGCGGTACTCGGTGTTGCCCATGAAGGCCGCGATCGAGCTGAAGACCCGGGCGCTGGTGCCGGAATCCCCGGAGGCGTTGCGGTTGCCGAGGAAGGCGTCGGCCTCGTCGATGATGACCGCCACCGGCCACATCGCTTTCAACAAATTGAAGATCTTCTCCAGGTTGCCTTCGGTGACGCCCTGCCACTGCGAGCGGAAGTTGAGGAACTTCACGCAGGGGATCCCGATCTCGCCGGCGAAGCAGGTGGCGAGGAAGGTCTTGCCGGTCCCGATCGGCCCGGCGATGAGGAAGCCCATCGGCACCACGTCGCGCTTGCCGGTGGTGATGGCGCGCGCCGCCTGCTTGAGGAGCTGCTTGGCCTTGGCGTGCCCCGCCACCATGTCGATGGAGTGGGCGGGCTCGATGAACTCGAGCAGCCCGTGGCACTCGGCCTGGATGATCTCCTTCTTCTTCTCCTTGAGCCGCTCGACGGAGAGCTTGGGCACGGCGATGGCCTCGCTCAGCACCCGGTCGAGCGCCACCCGCGACATGCCCGCGGTCATCTGCGCCAGCGCGTCGGCCCCGACCTCGGAGATCTCGCTGCGCTTCTTGCCGCTGCTGCCGATCTTCCACTCGACGTAATCGAGGCGCTCCTTCTCGCCGGGCAGCGGCAGCTCGATGGCGGCGCAGTAGGGATTGCGGCCGATGCGCGGGTTCAGCTCGGCGAGGTTCTCGGCGATGAGGCAGATGGAGAAGTCGGCGCCGAGGAACTGCGGATCCTGCGCCCACTTCACCAGCGTCACCAGCGCGTAGCGGTCCTCGCCGGGCATGTAGCCGAGGTCGCCGGCGGGGGCCACCGTCTCGGCGAAGTCGATGACCACGGCGACGCTCTTGCCGTCGGCGATGCGCACCCGCGCGAAGGACTCGAGCAGGGGGAAGGCGCGGCCCGGATCCTTGGGCAGCGCCTTGGCGTACTCGGTGCCGAAGAGGGTGTCGTAGCCGGACACCGCCGCCATGAAGTCCTTCTGCATCTCGGGGGTGGCGAGGCGGATGCCGGAGCTGCGGTCGTAGAAGAGCACCAGGTCGCGGGAGCCGAAGAGCTCGTCGGCGAGGAAGGCGCGCAGGGCGACGAAGCGGCGGCCACCTTTGCCGTCGTCCGCCGGCTGCAGATCGCGGACGGCGCCGTGGAGGATGAAGGTCGAGATGGTCTTCGTGTAGTAGCGCTCCGCCAGCGTCTTCGCCCAGGGCGGAAACGAGGCGAGCGGGTCCTGCGCCAGCGAGCGGGAGCGGCGAGCCAAGGCGGCCTCCAGAGAAGGTCCGCCATTGTAACGGACCTCAGCGCCGGGCGCGCCGCCGGGACGGCTTGACGGCCTTCTTCGCCGGCGGCCGGGAGAGATCGACGATGGTGCTGCTGGTCTCGCCGGTGCGGATCTCCAGCGCAAACTCCTTGCTGCCGCCCTTGCCGACCAGGCGAATCTGATGGGGGCCGTGGTGCAGCGGCCAGGCGAGGAGCGGGGTGGTCTGCCCGATGTCGACGCCGTCGATGAGCACCTGCGCCGAGGGCCGCGAGCCCAGGTTGAGGAAGCCGAGCGTGGCGGTGGCGGCGGCGTCGTCGGGAAGGTCGGCTGGCGCGGGCATGCCGGTGGTTTCCAGATGCGACCCGGGGCAGGCACCGGGCGCGGGCGTGAGCGTGGCCGCCAGCTGCCGCGGCCCGGCCTGCGGCGGCAGCGCCATCTGCCAGGCGCGGTAGCACTTCTTTTCCACCGAGATGGCGTGCTGCCGGGACGGGTCGAGCAGGGCAAGCCAGGCCGGAGTCTGGCCCTTCCTCTCGCCGTCGACCCAGACCTGCGCGCCCGGCGGGGACGAGAGCACCACGATGGGGCTCGACAGAGCTTGCCGCGCGACGGGGACGGTCTTCGGCTCGCCCGGCTCCAGCACCGAGAAGTCGGACGAGCCGCTGCCGACGGGCCCGGCCACCTTCGAGGCCCGCGGACGGGGTGTCGAGAGGAGCGCCCAGGCCGCGATGAGCAAGGCGACGCCGACGATGGCGAGCTGGAGGCGGCGCACCCACCGGGCCCGGCGCGTCAGCGTCGAGTTGGTGCTCTCGTCGGGCGGCGGCGGCCGGGGCGCGGCGCGGAGCTGCGTCTTCTGGTCCTCGAGGCGGACCTCCTCGGGCGGCGTCTCCGGCTCCGGCTCTGACGCCGACGGCAAGGTGTTCCCCACGCCTTCCAGCAGCGACGTCGGCAAGGGCGGCGGCCAGCTGCGGGGCGGCGCGCTGCGGGGGGGCGGACTGCGAGGTGCCGGCGGCCGACCGGCAACGTCCTCGCCGGTGGGAACCGCCGGGCGCGTGGGCCGCTCGACCGGAGTCCGGGTGGTCTCGTCGAGCAGCCCGAACGCCTCCGCCGCCGGCGCCCCTTGCGGCGTCGCCGCGGAGGGCGGCCGCAGCTTCGACTTGACGATGATCTCCGCCCGCTCTCCCCTGGGCGCCGGCCCGGTGATGGTCCGGTCGGGATCGTCCGCGGAGGGCAAGGGCGTCGGCTCCAGCCGCGGGGCCGCCTTGCGCGACGGCTCCTCGATGCGCGGCGGCGGACGTCGCGAGGGCGCCTCTACCCTGACACTGCTCAACTCGCGGCGCTCGTCCTCCGGAAAGGTCCCCTTCATGAACGCCGACAGGTCGTCCCGCGTCACCGCCCGCGCCTGCGTCTCGAGCAGGAAGCGGGCCAGGGCGCCGGCCATCTCCGCCGCGTGCAGGTAGCGGTCCCCGGGCTCCCGCGCCAGCGCCTTGAGGATGATGCGCTCCAGCTCGAGCGGAATCGAGGACTCCACCTGAGACGGCGGCGTCACCCGCGCCTGCTGGACTTTTTCCAGCACCGAGAAGTCGGACGACCCGGTGAAGAGCCGCTCGCCGGTGCAGAGCTCGTAGAGCACCACCCCGGCGGCGAAGATGTCGCTGCGCCCGTCGAGGGGCAGCCCGCGCACCTGCTCGGGACTCATGTACCCGAACTTGCCCTTGAGGATGCCCGCCTGCGTCTTGGTGATCGTGTTGGCAGCCTTGGCGATGCCGAAGTCGATCAGCTTCACCTCACCTTCGTAGGAGAGGATGATGTTCTGCGGCGAGACGTCGCGGTGGACGATGTGCAGCTCGCGCCCGCTGGCGTCGCGCTTGCGGTGCGCGTAGTCGAGCCCCTCGCAGACGCGGCTCATCACCCACGCCGACAGCTGCCAGGGCACGCGCTCGCCGCGGCGCTTGATGCGCTCGAAGACGGCCCGCAGGTCCTTGCCCGGCACGTACTCCATGGCGATGTAGTAGGTGTCGTCGATCTTCCCCAGGTCGAAGGTCGCGGCCAGATTCGCGTGGGAGAGCTGCGAGGTGATCTTCGCCTCGTCGACGAACATCTTGATGAACTCTTCGTCCTCGGCGACGGAGGGCAGGATGCGCTTGATGGCGACGGTCTTCTCGAAGCCTTCGACGCCGACGGTCTTGGCCTTGTAGACCTCGGCCATGCCGCCCACGTTGATGCGCTCGAGCAGGAAGTACTTGCCGAAGGGGGTCACGCGCTCCGCCACGAAGGGGTCACCCTATCACTGCGCCGCCGGCTCCGGCGGCAGGCGGGCGAGGATCTGCTGGTAGCGCGGAAAGCCGTGCAGCGAGTCGAGGTCCTGGTCGCGCTCGATCCAGGCGCGGTAGCCGCGGCCGCTGCCCACCGCGCGATCGAGCAGGACGAGGGCGCGCTCGGGCTGTCCCGCCCGCGCATATCCGCAGGCGGCATTGTAGAGGACCGCAAAATCCTCCGGCTCCAGCGCGACGGCCCGATCCAGCCGTTCGAGGCCCTTCTGCGCCTCGCCCAAGTGGATGAGCGATTCGCCGGAGAGGTAGAGGGCGTGCACCTCATCGGGCCGGTTGCCCAGCACGCGGTCCGCGGCTTCCACGGCCCGCTTCATCACCGCGCGGGCCTTCTCGGGCTGGCCCAGCTTGTAGAGGGGCATGCTCTCGAGGTTCAGCGAGGCATAGTCGTCGGGGTCGCGCTTGGCCGCCTCCTCGTAGGCCGCCGCGGACTCGGCGTATCTTCCGATGGAGAAGAGGAAGCGCCCGTAGAAGTACCAGGTGTCCCGCAGCCCCGGGGCGAGCAGGGCGGCGCGCCGGAAGCTCTCGTCGGCCTCCTCGTTCCGGCCCAGGAGCGAGAGCACGTTGGCGCGCGCGTCGTGGGCCTCCGCCAGGTCGGGCTGGAGCCGCAGCGCCTCTCCGCTCTCCGCCAGGACCTCTGCCCGCAGGGCGGGCTGCGCGTCCCGGGGCAAGAGCAGCCACTGCAGGAGATCGGCGCCGACATCGGCGAGCCCGGCGTGCGCATGCGCAAAGGCGGGGTCCAGCACGATGGCGCGCTTGAACATCTGCCGCGCGAGCCCGATGGCCTCGCCGCTGGTCGAGCGCATGTATTGCCGCCCGCGCAGGTACATCTCGTACGCCTGCGTGTTGGTGGTGCCGCGGTGGCGGTCCTGCTCCGGCTGCATGCGCAGGCGCAAGGCCGCCACCACCGAGCGCGCGATCTCCTCCTGGATGGCGAAGGCGTCCGAGACGCCGCGGTCGAACTTGTCCGACCAGAGCTCGTACCCTTCGGCGCTGACCAGCCGCGCGCTCACCCGCAGCCGGTCGCCCAGCTTGCGGACGCTGCCCTCGAGCAGCGTCGAGACCCCCAGCGCGCGGGCCATCTCGTGGGCGCCCTTGGACTTGCCCTTGAACTGGAACGACGAGCTGCGCGCTGCCACCCGCAGCCCGCTCACGGTGCAGAGCGCGTCGAGGATCTCCTCGGCGATCCCGTCGCACATCCAGTCCTGGTCCTTGCCGGGGCTGAGGTCGGTGAAGGGCAGCACCGCGATGCTGGTCGAGCCGCTCTGGTGGGCGGCCGGAGCGCGGTGGCTCTTCCAGAAGTACCAGCCGACGCCGGGCGCGCCGAGGGCGAGGCCGAGCACGAGCAGCACCAGGAGCCAGCGGCCGCGGGGCGCGCCGGCGCTCTCGATGCGGCCGCCCTTGACGTCGAAGGCCCAGGCGAGCACCAGCGTGAAGGGAAAGCCGAGCCCGAGCGCCACCACCGTGGCCTTGAGGACCCAGTCGGGCAGGTT
This sequence comes from Deltaproteobacteria bacterium, assembly GCA_043782525.1. GTDB lineage: Bacteria > Myxococcota > Myxococcia > Myxococcales > 40CM-4-68-19 > 40CM-4-68-19. Next base: position 8,678 of record JAYWAJ010000333.1, read on the forward strand.
GAGCCCGTGCATGACGGGCTCGATGATCTGCAGCACCGCGAAGGCGACGATGCCGTAGCCGAAGAGCGCGCGAAAGACGCGGCGCCGCTTCATCTCCTCCAGCCACGACCCGGTCTCCACTCCTCCATCCTAGCGCGCCCGGGGGGTGGAGGTGTTCCGGCCCCCCTCCAAAAAAAAATTAATTTTTTCTCGCAGGGAGCTCCGGATGGGGGCCGGGGTCAGCTCTCGGTGAGCGCCTTGGCCGGGTCGAGCCGGGCGGCGGCGCGGGCGGGCAAGAAGGCCCCCAGGAGCGCGGCGGCGAGGGCGACGGCGATGCCCAGCGCCATCTGCCGCGCCTCGAAGTGGAAGAAGGTCTGCGGCTTGAAGGGAAAGTCGGGCAGGTGCGTCCGCGAGAGCCGGTCGAGGAGCGCCCCGACCACCCGCGCCAGCAGGACGCCGGCGACGCCGCCCGCGAGCCCGGTGGCCGCCGCCTCCGCCAGCACCACCGCCGCCACGTCAGAGCGGGTCGCGCCCACCGCGCGCAAGACGCCGATCTCGCGCGTCCTCTCGCGCACGCTGGCGTAGAAGGCCTGCATGGTGTTGACCGCGGCCAGGCAGGTGATCAGTCCCGCCAGGAGCGAGAGGGCCAGCGTCACCAGCTCGACGGCGGCGCCGATCTGCAGCGCCCGGCTGCGCTCGGTCTCGTCGAGCTCGAGGCCCATCTTCTTGACGGCCGCCGCCACCTCCGGCACGTCGTCCGCGTTCTGCGCACGGAGCAGCACGCTCGAGTAGCTCTCGGCGTCGGTGCCGAAGCGCGCGTTGATGCGCTTGACGGCCTGGAGCGGCATCGAGGCGCCGGCGAGGGTGGCGCGATCGGAGAAGCCGACCAGCTGCAGAGAGGCCTCCTGCGCGTTGGGCAGCGTCTTGCCGACCACGTAGCTGCGCCCCAGCTCGATGGGGATCTGGAAGCCGATCAGCATCGAGTCGGTGAGCCGCGGCAGCCCGCGCTGCGGCGCGAAGACCTTGTTGTACAGCTCGAGCAGGCGCCGGTTGATGACGACGGGGATGGGCTTGCCTTCGCCCGGGTCGTCGAAGGGCGCGTGGGCGTCGGGCCCGACCAGCTCCGGCATCAGGCCGACGCCGACGATCTCCAACCCCATGTGGATCTCGCGGCCGAAGAAGAGCCCGTTGTAGCGGGAGACCGCCGGGATGCGCAGGGACATCTTCGGATAGGCCGCCGAGACGCCGCGGATCTTGCGCAGCCGCTCGACCACCGCGTCGTCGATCTTCTGCTCGCCGAGGAGGTTGCCGATGGCCAGCTGCGGGACGACGACCTCCACCTCGCGGGCGCTCACCGGAAAGACGTCGTTGACCACCCCCGACAGCCCGGCGCCGAGGGCGAGGAAGAAGACCAGGCAGCCGATGCCCAGCGCCACGCCGCCCGCGCTCACCGCCAGGGCCGGAAGCTCGCGGGCGAGGTTGCCGCGGGCGAGGCGCAGGAGCTTGACCGCTCTCAAAGGGTCTCCATCGAGCGGGCCGCGTCCTCGGGGAAGAGGGTCGCCTCGCGCAGGACCAGCACCCGGCTGGCCGCATGCGAGACGCGGGCTTCGTGGGTGACGATGAGCAGCGTCATGCCGTCCTGGTGCAGCTCCCGGAAGAGGGCGATGACGCCTTCGCCGGTGCGGGCGTCGAGGTTGCCGGTGGGCTCGTCGGCGAGCAGGAGCGGCGGGCGCGCCAAGAGGGCGCGGGCGATGGCGACCCGCTGCTTTTCCCCTCCCGAGAGCGCCGAGGGCCGCGCCTTCGCCTTGTCGGCGAGGCCGACGCGGTCGAGCGCCTCGCGGGCGCGCCGGGCGGCGTCGGGCACGCCGTCGCCGAAGAAGTCGGGGAGGAGCACGTTCTCGAGCGCGGTCAGCGAGGGCAGCAGGTTGAAGCTCTGGAAGACGAAGCCGATCTGGGTGTGCCGCAGCGCCGCCAGCTCGATGTCGCTGAGCTTGCGCAGGTCGCAGCCGAGCACCCGCAGGTCGCCCTCGAAGGTCCGGTCGAGGCCGCCGAGCAGGTGGAGCAGGGTGGACTTGCCGCTGCCGCTCTGTCCCTCGATGGCGACGAACTCACCGCGCTGGACCTCGAGGTCCACCTGGCGGAGCAGATCCTGGGGCGGGGCGCCGGCCTCGCGCGGCGGGTAGCGCTTGCTCACCCCGCGCAGGAGGATGGCGGGCTCCTTCACGGGGCCGCGATCTCGACGTCGAGCGTCGCGCCGAGGAAGTCCGCCTGCGCCTGCAGGCCCAGCGTCAATCGCAGTGGCTTGAGCGGATCGATCACCTGCCCGACCACCGAGCGGGTGACGTAGGACTGCGGCCCGGTGCCGTAGGTGGTGTCGGGCAGCGCGTGCACCTGGGCCGCGAGCTTGCCGAAGTCGAGCCGCGCCGAGGCGCCCGGATCCGCGTAGAGGGCGGCGGCCTCCGGATTCACCGGCCGCGGCGTGGCGTGCAGATCCTCCGGCTTCAGGTCGCCGCCGAGCAGGTAGGCCACCGGCTTGCCGTCGATGGGCCGCAGGCCGAAGCGCGCGCCCTTGCCGCCGGCGTAGGTGATCTGGAAGTCGTTGGACGTCCTCTCCAC
>JAYWAJ010000334.1:0-4253 GCA_043782525.1 Deltaproteobacteria bacterium
GCCTTCACGGTCGGCGACGTCCAGCAGTGCTGGGACGTGAGCGCCTGCCTGACCTACGTCGACGATCCCTTCGCCTTCACGGCGCAGTGCAACGGCGTCAAGCCCTGCAAGCTCGGCAACCCGGCCAGCTGTCCGCTCTGAGGCCGGATCAGTGAAGCGCTGCCGCGCCCTCGCCGGGCGGCGGCGCCAGCACCGGCTCGGTGAGCAGGTCGCGGAGCTGGTCGAGATCGATCGGCTTCGCCAGAACCCCGCGCACATATTGGCGCCGCGGATCCTGCTCGCTGATCTCGTTGGCCCAGCCCGTCAGCATCCACACCGGCGTGCCCGGGGCGAGGCGCTGGATCTCGCGGGCCACGTGCCACCCGCTCATCTCCGGCATGCCCACGTCGCAGAGCACCAGGTCGAAGCGCTGGCCGGCGTCGAACAGTGCCAGCGCCGCCGGGCCGCTCCTGGCCGCCGACACTTCCTGCCGCTCGATCTCCAGCACCTCGCGCAGGACGTCGAGGTTGTCGGCCTCGTCGTCGATGATGAGGATGCGGTGCAGCGTCTGCTCCCGCTGCGACACCGGCGCGGGCTCGCGGCGCGGCGGGCTGGCCAGCGGGAAGCTGAGGACGAAGGAGGTGCCCTTGCCCTTGCCCTCGCGGTTGTGGGCGGAGAGCGAGCCGCCCAGCCGCGCCAGCACTCCCCAGGCAACCGAGAGTCCAAGCGCCGCCTCGCCGCCCACGCCGGAGAAGGGATCGAAGAGCAGCGACAGCTCGGGCTCCTCGAGGCCAGGTCCCTCGTCCTCGACGGTGACGCAGACCTTGCCGCGCTCTTCGCGGGCGCGGACGCGGATGACGCCGCCATCGGGCATCTGCTCCCGGGCGTGGAGGAGCAGGCTGTAGAAGACCTGCGCCAGCTCCGCTGCCGAGCCGCGGACCAGGGGCAGCGGCGGGACTTCCGCCTCGATGCGGACGTGCGAGGTCTCCGCCTCGGTGCGCGCCATCTCGATGGCGCCGGTGAGCACCGCCGCCAGATCGAGGGGATCGGTGGGCCGGTCGCGCCGCTTGCGGGCCAGATCCTGAAGGCGCGCCACGATGCGGGCCGCCTCGCCCACCACCCGGCCCAGCCCGTCGAGAGTCCGCCGCGAGCCGCCCAGCGCCGGGTCGGCACGCAGCGTCGCCACCCGCAGGGCGATGACGTTGAGCACGTGGTTCAGGTCGTGGGCTACCCCGGAGGCGAGCACGCCCATGGCGTGCATGCGCTCCTCGTGCAGCAGCGCCTCGCGGTCGCGCTGCAGCTCCCGCTGGCGGCGCAGATCTTCGGTGACGTCGAGCACCAGCGCCATCGCCTCGCCCGGGCCGAGGCGCTCGAGCCGCACCTCGATCACCTGCCGCGACCGCTCGAAGCGGGAGAGATAGGGGACCGGGGCGAGCGTGGCCGCCTCGGCGCGCACCAGGTCGCCCAGGGATCCGTAGCGGATCTTGCCGTGCGGGCCCGCGAGCCAGCGCCAAGGCTCTCCCGCGCCGTCGAGCTTCTGGAAGCGCTCGTTCGCATCGCGGAGTTGGCCGGACGAGACCAAGGCCACCGCCGTAGACTGGCTATGACAAACCCACCGAGCGATTGCTTCGCTGCCCTCCACTCCGCCGCCCTTCTCACTGTTGGTACTCGGGAAGATTGGGCGGGTCGGTGAATAACGGTAGCGTCGCCCGATCAGCGGGCGAGATCGCGAAGCACCCGCTCGGCTGCATTGTGTCCGGCCGCGCCGATGACGCTGCCGGCCGGATGGCAGCCCGCGCTGCAGGAGTAGAGCCCCTGCACGGGCGTCGCATAGGGCAGGCGGTCGGCGAAGCCGAAGGCGTTGTCGACGTGGTGGATGTGGCCGCGGGTGATGCCGAAGTGCTGCTCGACCTTGTGCGGCGGCAGCGCGAAGACGTCGGCCACCAGCGCCGAGGTGCCGGGGGCGAAGCGGTCGCAGAGGGTCAAGAGGTGCTGGACGTACTTCTCCTCCTCGGCCTCCCAGGTGGTGCCCTCGAGCGCGTACGGCACCCACTGCACGAAGAGGGCCGAGTTGTGGTGGCCGTCGGGATCGCGCAGCGACGGATCGACGGTGGTGTGCACGTACCACTCGATGGTGGGGAACCGCGGCAGGCGTCCCGCCTTGACGTCGGCAAAGGCCGCGCGCATGGCCGGCATGACTTCTGACTCGTCGGGGAGCAGGTGCATGGTCGAGCCGAACTGCCCGCGGTCCTCGGGCAGGCAGGTGAAGCGCGGCAGGCCCTTGAGCGCGAGGTTGACCTTCAGGGTGGTGCCGTCGCGCCGGTAGTTGTCGAGGCGCGCGTGGTAGCCGGCGGGGAGCGCGCTGCTGCCGACCAGGTCGCGCATGCGGAAGGGGTCGGCGTTGACGAGGACGGTCTTCGCCTTGATCTCGGTGCCGTCCTTGAGGCGCACGCCCGAGGCGACGCCGCGCTCGCTGAGGATCGCCTCCACCCCGCGCCCGGTCTCGATGCGCGCGCCCGCCTCCCGCGCCGCCTGCGCGAGGCGCTGCGTGACCGTGCCCATGCCGCCCTTGACGATCATCCAGGTGCCGTCCGCGCCCGGCAGGCGGCACATGTTGTGGATGAGGAAGTTCATGCCGGTGCCGGGCGTGTCCCAGTCGCCGTTGAGGCCGGAGAAGCCGTCGGTGACGGCGTACATGGCCTTGAGCAGGTCGGACTTGAAGCCGAATTTTTCCAGATACTCGCCCACCGACTTGCGGCAGAGGTCGACGAAGGCGCTGCGCAGGTGGGGGCGCAGGTACTTCTCCGCCGTCTCCTCGATGGAGAGCGGCTCCTCGAGCCAGGTGCGGTGCACGTCGTCGCGGATGGCGCCGATCTCCTCCTGCAGCGCCTGGTTGGCGCGGTAGTCCTGCGCGGAGAAGAAGGAGGTGAACTGCTGCTTCATCGCCTCCGCATCGGAGCCGAAGAGGAGGTACCGCTTGCCGGTGGTGGGCAAAAAATAGTGCGGGTCGCGCCGCAGCACGGGGATCTCCACGCCCAGCTTCTCGATCAGCTCGGGCGGCATCAGCCCCAGCAGATAGGCGCCCGTCGAGGTGGCCAGCCCGGGCGCCTTCTTGAAAGGCTTCTCCGTCCGGGCCGCGCCGCCGACGACGTCCTTGTCCTCGAGGACCAGCACGTCGAGCTTCCTGCGGGCGAGCAGGAGCGCGGCGACCAGCCCGTTGTGCCCCGCGCCGACGACGATCACGTCTGCCTGGTTCTTCATGCGGTCTTCCTATATCGCGGGAGCCGCTGCGCTGAGGAGGCGACAACTGGCGGAAGTGGCGTAGAGTCCGCCCGCATTGTCGGCGATCGAGGCGAGAGGGCTCACCAAGTCGTTCGGCGGGCGGCCGGCCTGCCGCGACGTCTCGTTCTCGGTCGAGCGCGGCGAGGTCTTCGGCCTGCTCGGCCCCAACGGCGCCGGCAAGACCACCACGCTGCGGATGCTGGCGGGCCTCTACGCTCCCGACGCTGGCTCGGCCACGGTGGCGGGCGTGGTCATCGAGCCCGGACGCCCGGGCGGGCCGGAATTGCGGGCCCGCGTCGGCCTGCTCACCGAGCAGCCGGGCTTCTACGACCGGCTCACCGCGCGGGAGAACCTCACCTACTTCGCTGCGCTGCAGGGCGCGAAGCCGGGCCGGGTGGGTCCGCTGCTCGACCGCTTCGCGCTCCGCTCCCACGCCGACCGGCCCTTCGCCGAGCTGTCGCGGGGCATGAAGCAGAAGCTCGCCATCGCCCGGGCGCTGGTGCACGAGCCGGAGGTGATCTTCCTCGACGAGCCGACGGTGGGCCTCGACCCGGAGGCGACCCGCGAGGTGCGCAGCGTGGTGGAGGAGCTGGCGGCCGAGCGGGCCACCATCGTCCTCTGCACCCACCATCTCGACGAGGTGGAGCGGCTCTGCTCGCGGGCGGCCTTCATCGCCGGGCGGATGATGGCGGTCCACGAGGTGCGGCGCCTCGACCTGCTGCGCGTCGAGCTGGCGGCGCCGTTCGTGGTGCCGGACGGCGTGCGGGCCCTGTGCAGGACGCTGCGCGCCGAGGGCCTCGTGCTCTTCGTCGAGCCCCTCGCCCAGGTGCCGGATCTGGTCGCGGCGCTGGTGCAGGCGGGCGCGCGCATCGCCTCGGTGATGCCCCACCGCGACCCGCTGGAGGAGGCGTGGCTGCAGCTCCTCGCCGAGGCGCGCGCGCAGGGGCTGACCGCGTGAGCACCGCCGTCATCCTGCGCAAGGAGCTGCTGGA
>JAYWAJ010000335.1:0-11255 GCA_043782525.1 Deltaproteobacteria bacterium
GGCAGCGCCCTGGGCCGCCGGGTGCTGGAGCAGTGGGCGCGGCAGCCCTTCGTGCGGGTGATGCCCAACGACTACCGCCGCATGCTGGAGGCGCAGGCGCGGATGCGGGCGCGCGGGCTCTCGCCCGCCGAGGCGGAGATGGCGGCCTTCGACGAGAACGCCCGGGACGAAGCGCGCGCGGGTGGGAACTAGCCATGGGCAAGCCCAACGGCTTCTTCGAGTTCGAGCGCGCGCCCATCCACGACCGGCCGCCCCTGGTGCGCATCGGCGACTGGGACGAGATGCACCTCCCCCAGGGCGAGCAGACGCTGCGGGAACAGGGCGCCCGCTGCATGGATTGCGGCATTCCCTTCTGCCATACCGGAAAGCTCCTGGGCGGAATGGCCTCCGGCTGCCCGGTCAACAACCTGATTCCGGAATGGAATGACCTGGTCTATCGCGGTCAATGGAAGGAGGCCTGGGTCCGGCTCTCCAAGACCAACAACTTCCCCGAGTTCACCGGCCGCGTCTGCCCGGCGCCCTGCGAGGGAAGCTGCACGGTGGCCATCAACCTGCCGGCGGTGAACATCAAGATGCTGGAGGAGGCCATCGCCGACCGCGCCTTCGCCGAAGGCTGGGTCGAGGCGGTGCAGCCTCCCCTGCGCACCGGCAAGCGCGTCGCCGTGGTCGGCTCGGGGCCGGCGGGCCTGGCCGCCGCCGCGCAGCTCAATCGCGCCGGACACGAAGTCACCGTCTTCGAGCGCAGCGACCGCATCGGGGGATTGCTCACCTATGGCATTCCCAACATGAAGCTCGACAAGAAGCTGGTCGACCGGCGGGTCCAGCTGATGACCGGCGAAGGCGTCCATTTCGTCACCGGAAAAGAGATCGGCACCGACATTCCCGGCGGGCAGCTGCAGAAGGACTTCGACGCGGTGGTGCTCTGCGGCGGCGCCACCCAGGCGCGGGAGCTGCCGGTGGAAGGGCGCAGCCTGGGCGGCATCTACCCGGCCATGGAGTTCCTCACCGCCAATACCCGCTCCTTGCTCGACTCGAAGCTCGCCGACGGGAAGGCCATCCCGGCCAAGGGGAAGGACGTCGTTGTCATCGGCGGCGGCGACACCGGCACCGACTGCGTCGGGACCGCCATGCGGCACGGCGCGCGCAGCATCGTGCAGCTGGAGATCCTGCCGCGCCCGGGCGACCTGCGCGCCCTGGACAATCCCTGGCCGCAATGGCCCAAGATCTACAAGCTCGATTACGGCCAGGAAGAGGCCAAGGCCAGGTGGGGCGAGGATCCGCGCGTCTATGGAGTGATGACCAAGCGCTTTCTCGGCGACGCCGCGCGGCAGGTCCGCGAACTGACCTACGTGGAGGTGCAGTGGGAGCGCGGGCCGGACGGGCGCATCGGGCCGCGCGAGATCCCCGGCAGCGAGAAGGTGATCCCGGCCGACCTGGTGCTCTTGGCGATGGGCTTCGTCGGGCCGGAGAAGCCGCTCTTGCAGCAACTGGGCGTCAAGCTGGACGACCGCGGCAACGTCTGGGTGGACCAGACGCGGATGACCTCGGTGCCCGGCGTCTTCGCGGCCGGCGACATGGCGCGCGGCCAGTCGCTGGTGGTCTGGGCCATCCGCGAAGGACGGCTGGCGGCGCAGTGCGTGGATCGGTACCTGTCCTACGGCGAGACCGTATTGCCCCCATAGGAGCATGCAAGAAGGAGCATGCAAGAGGAGTTTTCAATGAACGTGAAGATCTGGTCCGACTTCGTTTGACCCTGGTGCTACGTCGGTCTCGTGGAGATCGAGAAGCTGCGCAAGGAATATGATCTGGAAGTGGAATGGAGGCCGTTCTTCCTGCGCCCGGAGACGCCGCCGGAAGGATTGCCGCTGCCCGCATATATCCGCGAGAAGATGAAGGACCCCAACGAGCCCTTGAAGCTGCGGGCGGCGCGGGAGGGCCTGAAGATGGTGCGCGGCGAGCGGATCCCCTCGACGCGCCGGGCGCACGAGGCGGCCGAGTTCGCCCGCGCGCAGGGGAAGCTCGAGCCGATGAACGCGGCCCTCCTCAAGCGGTATTGGAATGAAGGCGCGGACCTGTATCAAATGGAGGTGCTGCGCGGCGCCGCCGTCGAGGCCGGGGTGGACCCCGACGCCATGCAGGCCGCCCTTGAAAGCGGGACCTATCGCGGCGCCGTCGAGGCCAGCGTCAAGGAGGCAAACGAGCTGGGCATCCACGCGGTGCCGACCTTCATCTTCGACGACAAGCTGGCCGTCCAGGGGGCGCAGGAGCTGCCGGTGTTCAGGGCGGCGATGGAGCGGCTGGGGGCGAAGCCGCGCTAGACGCAATGCCGCTCAGGTAGGACCCGTGCTCGTCCTCGCCCACCAGCACCAGCACCAACACGACGTCGGCCACGGAGACGAGGACGAGCGCAAGCACGGCTGTCACCAACGAGCATTCGCTGCCGGTGCTCGACGTCGCGCACAACCGGCCGTTCGCGACGGACCACCGGCCACCACGCGACAGTCGGCCCCGATTTGCTGCCCAACGGCGCGCCCCACCGTTACCCTGCCGCCATGGTGACGTCCTTCCCCCTCGACCAGATCAAGTTCCTCCTCCTGGAAAACATCCATCCCACCGCGCACGAGCTCATCCGCGGCGAAGGCTTCCAGCTCGAGATCCTCTCCAGCGCGCTCAAGGAGGACGAGCTCACCCAGAAGCTGCGCGACGTCCACGTCCTCGGCATCCGCAGCAAGACGCGGGTCACCGAGAAGGCGCTCTCCGAGGCGCGCCGGCTCCTCGCCATCGGCTGCTTCTGCATCGGCGTCAACCAGGTGGAGCTGGCCGCCGCCAACAAGCGCGGCATCCCCGTCTTCAACGCGCCCTTCTCCAACACCCGCAGCGTGGCCGAGCTGGTCATCGGCGAAGTCATCGCGCTCGCGCGCCAGCTGGGCGATCGCTCCCGCGAAGTGCACGAGGGGCGCTGGCGCAAGGTCGCCCAGGGCTCCTGGGAAGTCCGCGGCAAGACCCTGGGCATCGTCGGCTACGGGCACATCGGCTCGCAGGTGGGCGTGCTCGCCGAATCGCTCGGGCTCAAGGTCGTCTTCTACGACACCGGCAGCAAGCTGCCGATGGGCAACAACCAGCCCCTCGCCTCCCTCAAGGAGGTGCTGGAGGCGGCGGACTTCGTGACGCTGCACGTCCCGGCCAACGCCTCGACGCACGAGCTGATCGGCCCGCCCGAGCTGGCCGCCATGCGCAAGGGCTCCTACCTGCTCAACCTCAGCCGCGGCACCGTCGTCCAGCTCCCCGCGCTGGCCGAGGCGCTCCGCAAAGGCCACCTCGCGGGCGCGGCGGTGGACGTCTACCCGGAAGAGCCCGAGACCAACAGCGACGGCTTCCAGACGCCCCTGCGCGGCCTGCCCAACGTCATCCTCACGCCCCACGTCGGCGGGTCCACCAGCGAGGCGCAGGCGGCCATCGGCCGCGAGGTGGGCAGCGTCCTCACCAAGTTCGTCAACACCGGCGCCACCACCAGCGCGGTGAACTTCCCCAACGTCGAGTTGCCGCCCATCAAGGGAACCCACCGCATCCTCAACGTCCACCGCAACGTCCCCGGCGTGCTGCGCGACATCAACCGCATCGTCAGCGAGCACAACGCCAACATCCACAGCCAGGTGCTCTCCACCGACGCCAACGTCGGCTACCTGATCATGGACCTCGACCAGGACGTCTCGGACGACGTGAAGAAGGACATCGGCGCGCTCGAGACCAGCGTCAAGACCCGGATCCTGTACTGATCCAGCGGCTGGTCTCGACGTGGTAGTCGGTGTTGTCGACGAGGCGCACGATGCTGCGCGCATAGGCGCCGCCCGCGTCCAGCTCGCGCAGGTCGACTTCGGGCGCCGGGTCGAGCCGGGCGCCGTCCGCGCCCGAGATGATCCGCACCACCGGCCGCTCCGCCAGCTGCTTGTCCTCCGGCGGCCGCAGCACCGCCGCCAGCTCGCCGGTGTCGAGCAGCACCAGCGTGCCGATGGGGATGATGCCGACGCAGGTGATGAAGTACTTGAGCAGGGTCGGCTCGAAGAGCGTGCCGGACTTGGAGAGCAGGTAGCGCAGCACGTTGGGCGGCGCGAGCGGCTGGCGCCGGTAGACGCGCGCCGAGGTCATGGCGTCGTAGCAGTCGGCCACCGCGATGATGCGGCTGGAGAGCGTCTGCCGCCGGGGCGTGGCCAGCGCCGGATAGCCGCTGCCGTCGAAGTTGAGGTGGTGCTCGAAGGCGGCCGCCGCCATCCGCGACGGGGTGTTGCCCAGCCCGCGCGAGCCGACCAGCGCCAGCACGCCCTCGGTGGGATGGGTGCGCATCACCACCCATTCGTCGGGCGTGAACTCGCCCGGCTTGTTGAGCACCTCGAGCGGGATGGTGCACTTGCCCACGTCGTGGAAGAGCGCGGCCAGGCCGACGTCGGCGAGGTCGAGCTTCTTGTAGCCGACGCGGTTGGCCAGCGCCATCGCGAGCAGGGCGACGTTGACCGAGTGGTTCTGGGTGTACTCGTCGTGCGAGCGCAGCGTGGTCAGGCCCAGCACGGTGGCCGGGTCCTTGAGCAGCAGATCGACGATGTTCTGGATGGCGCGCTTGGCCTGGCGGAAGTGGATCTTGCCGCCGCTGCGCGCGTTCTGGTTGAGCGTGTCGAGCGCGGTGCCGGCGCGGGCGTAGGCGCTGCGGGCGCGCTGGAGGACCTGTCCGTGACTGGAGACGGCCGGCCCGGCGCGGGCGTTGCGGATGACGCCGGAGTCGGCGGTGTCGTCCTTGCGGGCCTGGCGCGGCACCTCGATGGAGATGTTGTCGAGGGCCGCCTCGGCGAGCCGGGTCCGCAGCGTCTCGACGCCGGTGGGGCCGGGGAGGATGGCCACGAACAGCTCGGCGAAGCGGCGCAGCTCGGCGTCGGTGGTGGTCTTCTGCATGGCGATGCCGCCCACCCCGATGGCCGCCAGCGCGTCGATGAAGCTGCCGAAGATGGGCATCTGCGCGCTGGTGGTCTTGAGGTGCTGCTCGCCGAGGAAGACGAACCCTTCCTGCACCCGCAGCACCACCGCCTGCTCGTGGCCCAGCGCCTCCACCAGGGTGCGGATGGCCGCCACCGGCCGGTCGAGCGCGGTGTTGGCCCCGCCGTGCGAGCGCACCGTGCGCAGGAGCACGTTGACCTGCGAGACCAGCTGGGTGCCGAGCTGGTGCAGCTGCTGGTCGACGATGTCGCCGGCCTCCGAGCCGCGGGCGACCTTTCCCGTCAGCGAGCGGTCGTGGATGAGGAGCGGCTCGGCGAGGTTGGGCTTGGGCTCGCTCATGACGGCCTCCCCTGGAGCGCGTCGGCGATGGCCTTCTTCACCGCTCCACCCGCGCCCTTCTGCGCGTGCTCCAGCGCCTGCCAGGCGCGCTGCGTGCTCAGCGCGATCAGCTCCCGCACGGCCAGGAGCGCGGTCTCTTCCTTCTTCTGCCGCTGCTTCCAGCTCCGCCCCTCGATCAGCTTCAGCCAGAGCGGAATGGCGCCGTCGCGCGCGGTCACCCGCAGCGCGTGGAAGAGCATGCGGTTCTCGCCCCGCGGCTGCTCGAGCAGCGCCTCCTTGTCGGCGAGGTGCGGCGCCCACGACTCCCACGAGGCCGCGAAGCGCCCCGAGGCGAGCAGGCGCAGTGCATGCAGCCGCACTTCCTCCTCGGGATCGCGGACGAAGGCGAGCAGCGGCGCGCCGTCGCCCTTCTGGTGCAGGCGGGCGATGCTGGCGAGCGCCTCCTTGCGGACCGACCGGTCGGCGTGGTGGGCGAGCATGGAGAGGACGCTCGCGGCCTGCGGCTGCTGCCAGGCGACGATGATCGCCATGAGATCCAGCACGTACTGCGGCCGCTCGTCGGCGAGCGCCTTCAGCACCGGCTCCGGATTTTCCGCGCCGAGGCGGATGAGGGTGTCGCGCAGCGCGGCCCGGTGCTCCTCGTCGGTGAGGTTGGCCAGCACGCCGCACAAGGGGGCCACCGCGGCGCTGGTCAGCCGCGCGCAGACGCCGGCCAGCCCGTCGAGCCGCTCCGGAGCGGCCTTGAGCCCGGTCTCGAAGAGCGCCACCCGCTGCGGGACGTTGATCGACTCGAGCACCCGCTGCGCCAGCATGCCGTGGGTCGGCTCGAAGCCGGGGTTGACCGTCGGAGCCGTTTCCAGCAGGGCCAGCACCTCGACCAGCGCGGGCCAGCGTCCCTTGGCGAGCAGCACGTCGAAGACGGGCGGCAAGGTCGCCAGCGCGCGGGTGAGCACGTCGGGGGGCAGCTGCGAAGCGAGGATGGCGCGAAGCATGCCCAGCACGAAGCCGTCGGAATCGAGCGCGTTCTCCAACGCGAGCTCGCGCTCGAGCAGGTCGCGCTCGTAGTCTTTCACTTCGAAGCCGACCAGGCCGGAGGGCCCGCCCTTGCGCAGGTTTTCGCCGGCCGCCGCCGGGCCCGGGCCGGTGGCCACGGTGGCGCTCGCGGCCAGCTGCTTCTCGCGCTCGACGACGCCGCCGAAGGAAGGCGGCGGCGTGGCGAAGAAGCCGTGCTCCTGGGGCACCAGCTCCTGCGACCAGGGCGCCTGCACGATGTCCTCCGCGGTGACGAAGGAGATGGTGGCGAGGTCCTTGGCCCACAGCCGGGTGACCACGTCGTCGTCGGCGCCGTCGCTGTCGTCGCGCACCCAGAGCGCGTCGATGAAGTCGTGCAGGTCCTGGGGGGAGACGCCGTGCTCGAAGCGCACCTCGCGCACGCCGTCGCCGTAGAGGCGGAAGGCGAGGCTTTCGCCCAAGGTGTCCTCGCTGTTGTAGACGCTCTCGCCGTAGAGGAGCAGCACGGCGCGGTCGACGATGACGGCGAGGACGAGGAAGCGCTCGAGGTGCGCGATCATCAGCGTCTCGAGCTGCTCGAAGAAGCGCTTGGTGACGGCGTTGTTGATGCCGTAGGTGCGGGTGGCGCGCCAGGCCTTGTCCAGCTCGCGGAAGGCCAGCCGGGCCGACGCGACCTCGTCGTCGCGGTCGGATTCGGAGAGGGTCTGGCCAGCCTGGGTCTCGGACATGACGGGCAGGGATGATAACCCCGGTGGGCGCCTCGCTGATATAGCCCCGTGGCCCTGCCGATTCCCTGGCTCCCGGAGGCCCGATGTACGCTGCCCTTGCCCTGCTCTTCGCCGTCGCGCCCGCCGCCAGCGTCCTCGAGACGCTCAACCGGCTCGTCAGCCTGCATGGAGCGGTCATCTCCCGGGACGGCGCCCGCGTCGCCTGGGTGGAACAACTCCCCACCCCGGACGGGCCGGCGCCCGAGCAGTCGTACCTCCAGGTGCAGGAGCTGAAGGGCGGGCCGCCGGTCCGCATCACGGCGGGCAAGCCGGAGGCCGCGCACGACGAGAACGGGCTGGCCTTCAGCCCCGACGGCCACCAGCTCGCCTTCCTCTCCGACGCGCAGAAGGCGCACCAGCCGCAGCTCTATCTCGCCGACCTGCGCACCGGCGCCGTCCGCCAGCTGACCCAGGTCGACGGCCACCTCGAGCAGCCGCTCTTCAGCCCCGACGGCAAGACCATCGCCGTCCTCTTCGTCGAAGGCGGCGCCGACGAGCGCGGGCCGCTCCTGCCGGCGGCCCGGCAGACCGGCGTGATCGAGGAGAAGATTCGCGAGCAGCGCCTCGCGCTGGTGCCGGTGGACGGCAGCGCGCCTTTGCGCCCGCTCTCGCCGCCCGACCTCTTCGTCTACGAATACGCCTGGCAGCCGTCGGGCGCGGGCTTCGCCGCCACCGCGGCGCACGGCTCAGGCGAGGACAACTGGTGGGTGGCGCAGCTCTACTTCATCGACGCGCAGGGCGCGGCGCGGGTGGTGCACCGGCCCGCGCTGCAGATCTGCGAGCCGGCCTTCAGCCCCGACGGCACCCGCATCGCCTTCATCGAAGGCCTGATGTCCGACGCCGGCGCCAACGGCGGCGAGGTCTTCGTGGTCCCCGCCGACGGCAGCGCCAAGGCGCGCAACCTCACGCCCGGCCTGCGCGGCAGCGCTGCGTCGGTGCGCTGGATCGAGCCGGAGGCGGTGCTCTTCGGCGGCCAGATCGAAGGCGACGCGGCCTTTTTCAAAGTCGCGGTGGACGGCAAGGGCGGGGCGCGGACGCTCTGGCGCGGCGGCGAGACCATCGCCAACGGCTGGACCACCGGCGCGAGCTTCTCCGCCGACGGCAGCGTCAGCGCGGCGGTGCGCGAGAGCTTCGGCGCGCCGCCCGAGGTGGTCGCGGGCGCGCTGGGCAAGTGGACGCAGGTGACCCGGCGGAACGAAGCCTTGAAATCTCCGGCGGGCCCGGCGCGCAGCATCCGCTGGAAGAGCGATCGCTTCGACGTGCAGGGCTGGCTGCTGGCGCCGCCGCCGGTGGAGGCCGCGGCGCCGTCCGCGCCGGCGGGCAAGGCGCCGATGATCGTCCTCGTCCACGGCGGTCCGGCCAGCGCCGTGCGGTCGGGCTGGTCACAGCAGGCGCTCCTGCTTGCCAGCCAGGGCTACTTCGTCTTCATGCCCAACCCGCGCGGCTCGTTTGGACAGGGCGAGGCCTTCACCCGCGCCAACGTCAAGGACTTCGGCCACGGCGACCTGCGCGACATCCTGCGGGGGGTCGATGCCGTGGTGCGCGAAGCGCCGATCGATCCGCAGCGGGTCGGCGTCATGGGCCACAGCTACGGCGGCTACATGGCCATGTGGGCGGTGACGCAGACGCAGCGCTTCAAGGCCGCGGTGGCGAGCGCCGGCATCGCCGACTGGCAGAGCTATTACGGGCAGAACCGCATCGACCAGTGGATGCTGCCCTACTTTGGAAAGAGCGTGTACGAAGATCCGGCGGTCTATGCGCGCTCGAGCCCGATGACCTTCATCCGCAAGGTCCGCACGCCCACGCTGGTGCTGCACGGCGAGCGCGACGCCGAGGTGCCGCTGCCGCAGGGACAGGAGTTCTGGCACGCCCTCAAGACGCTGGGCGTCGAGACGCAGCTGGTGGTCTACGAGGACGAGGGCCACTGGATCCGCCAGCCCGCCCACGTGCGCGACCGCATCGAGCGCATCGTCGGCTGGTTCGACGCACACTTGAAACCTGCCGCGGTCAAGCCTTCGCGCTGATCAGCGCAGGAGCGCCGGCCACCAGCTGAGGCTGCATCCGCCGTCGCCTTCCGAGGCGATGACCGTTCCGTCCAGCCCGACGCTGAGCCCGCCGGCGGGAAACGCCGTCGATCCGCAGCGCATCCCGTCGGCGGCGAAGAGCTCGAGCGTGCGGGTGTCGGGCGCGCCGCTGCGCGGGATGAGCGCATATCCCCGGCCGCCCCGGATCACCTCGAGGTCGTAGTTCGGATGCGAGGCGAGCCAGGACGGCACCGGCGACCGGCTCTCGCTCCCCGGGGTGAGCACGGAGACCCAGGTGCCGCCGATCTGCAAGGCCGCGCCGCCCCCGGCGAGCGCCCTGAGCACGGTGGGCCCGCTGCCGGACGCCGCGGAGAAGACCCGGGTCTCGGCGTTGCCCGCCGGATCGAACCAGACGGCCGCGTAGTCGGCGTCGGACAGCCCGGCGATCGAGCCCGGGTGCACGGTCACCAGCATGTGCGCGTTGGCGTCGCCGACCGCGGCGATGTCGAGGGCGACGGGGACACTCGGGAAGCGCAGGCCGATGAACCCCGAGTTCCGGTTGACGGGGCCCGGACCGCCGAACCGGTGAGCCACCAGGGTCGCGACCTGGCTGCCGCACACCGTCAGCGCCACGGTGCCTCCTGCGAGAACGCGGAAGGCTCCGAGTCCGCTACAGGCGTCGCTCCCGACGCCGGTGCGGAACGTCTCCGCTCCGTCGTGCCCGTAGACGGAGTAGTCGATCTGGTGGGGCGGGCCGTCGGGGAAGAAGATGCGGGTCGTGGCATATCCTTCCTCGATCGGCGCGACCGCTGCGCCGCCTGGAAAGGAACCGGTCCTCGATCCGCCGGGCGCGAAGATGGACCAGCTGGTGCCCCTCAGGTCGCCGTCCGGGTGCGCCTCGCCGGCGACGAATCCGGCTCCGTCGCTGGTCGAGCTGAAGCAGACCTGCCCGCTGCCGTGCGCGATGGTTGCGCGCGAGGGCGACCCCAGCGCTCCCGGGAGGATCCCGGCGCATTGGGCCGGAGGCAGCGGTGCGAACGACGCGGAGAGGTGGGCGTCGGCGGTGAGCTTCAGGTCGCAGGCTCCCGTCCCTGTGCAGGCGCCGCTCCAGCCGGTGAACTGCGATCCGGAGGCGGGCGTGGCGGAGAGCGAGACCGCCGCGCCATCGACGAACGCCGCTGCGCAGGCCGGGCCGCATTCGATTCCGGCGGGCGAAGAACGCACCGAGCCGGCGCCCGTCACCGAGACGGTCAGGGTGTGCCTGACGAGGGGAGGAGGGGCGAGAACGAAGGTGGCGTAGACGGCGATCGGCGCCGGATTCGTCGAGGCCGGCAGCCGGCATTCGCCGGGTCCGGAGCAGGCGCCGCCCCAGCCGTCGAAGCGCCACCCTGGGTGCGCCGAGGGAACCAGGCTGACGTCGGCCTGCGCCGGGAAATTCGCCGCGCAGGTCGGGCCGCAGTCGATGCCGGCAGGGTCGGAACGGACCTCGCCTTGGCCGTTGACCTGCACGGAGAGGCGGCGCGTGGCTGCCGGCGGCGGCGCTGCCGTCGAAAACGACGCCTCGATTTGCAGGTCGCTGCTTGCGAGAATCTGGCAGTCGGCCTGCCCCGAGCACGCTCCGCTCCAGCCGTCGAAGCGGGAGCCGACGTCGGGGGCTGCCGTGAGGTGGAGCGGGTCTCCTTTGCCCAGGTCGAACTCGCAGAGCGACTGGCGGCACTCGAAGGCAGGGTTCTGGGAGCGCACTGTTCCGCCTCCGGAGCCGCCCAGCGTCAGCTTGAGGTGGACACGGCTGCGCGCGACCTCTGCCGAGCCGCCGCTGCCGCCGCAAGAAAGCACCGCCGCACACAACACCGCCCCAAGCACGCGCATCGGCAACCCTTCTCAAGACTGGAAGGCGCCCGACAGCCGTGCAAGTGAGCACCCGAGCAGCCGAGCGCCCGGGCTGCCCGCTAAGCCTTCCCGCCGAGCAGGGCGTCGGCGCGGCGGTAGAGCTGATCGGTGAGCCAGGTGAGCGCGAAGGTGCAGGCGATGAGCAGCGCGAGCACGGCGCCGAAGCGCGGCCAGCTGCAGCGGTCGCCCCAGACCACCTGGAAGGAAAAGCCGGCGATATGAAAATAGAGCAGCATCTCGT
>JAYWAJ010000336.1:0-11187 GCA_043782525.1 Deltaproteobacteria bacterium
CCGCGCGGCCTCGGAGCCCACCGCGCAGAACCTGCTCGCCGCCGGCGGGGTGCGGCCCATCCGGCTGCGCCTGGGCAGCGCCCTGCGCGGCCCGCCGCCGTGGACGCGCCCGTGGTTCTGGCCGCTTTTGGCGCTGCCGCCCTTCGGACTTGCCCTCCTGCTGGGGCTCGGGCGGGCGCGGCGGATGCTGCAGATCGATCCACGGCAGCGCCGGGTCAAGCTGGCGCGGAGCGCGGCGGCCAAGCGGCTGCAGGGCGCGCGGGCGCTGCTGGGCAAGGGCGAGGCGGGCGCGTTCTATGCGGAGGTGGCGCGGGCCATCACCGGATATCTGGGCGACAAGCAGGGCGTGGTGGCGGCAGGGCTCACCCGCGAGGAGCTGGCGCGGGCGCTCGGGGAGCGCGGCCATGCGGAGGAGCTGGTGAGTCGGGTGCTGCGCGTCCTCGACGACTGCGACCGCGCCCGGTTTGCGCCGCGCTCGGGCGAGGTCACCGCCCGCGAGGCCATGCTGACCCGGGCCGACCAGGCGATCGGCGATCTCGATCGGAGCCGCGCGTGACCGGCTTTTTGCTCGCCCTGCTCCTCGCCGAAGCGCCCGGCGCGCAGCTCTTCTCCGACGCCAACGCGGCGTACCTGTCGGGCGATCTGGCGCGGGCGGTGGCGTCGTATGAGGCGCTGGTGGCGGAGGGCGTGGCCTCTTCCGAGCTGGAGACCAACCTGGGCGCGGCCTATCTGCGCCAAGGCAAGCGCGGCCAGGCGGCGCTGCACTTCGAGCGGGCGCTCTTCCTCGACCCGGGCGACGACGACGCCCGCGCGGATCTGGTGGAGGTGCGCCGCGGCAACGTCGACAAGCTGGAAGGAGAGAGCGACGAGGCCGGCGGCGAGACGCTGGCGCGGGTGCTGGCGCCGCTGCCGGGCGGGTCGGCGGCGGCGCTCTTGATGACCTTCTGGTGCGCGGCGTGGGTCCTCCTGGCGCTCCGACTCCTGCGCCCGGAGATGCCCTGGGTGGCGACGGCGTCGGGCGCCGCCTTCGTGCTGGCGCTCTTGTCCGCCGGCATCACCTGGGGCGCGGCCACCGGACGGCGGATGGCGCTGCAGCGGGCGGTCATCGTCGCGCAGTCGGTGCCGGCGCGCGAGGGGCCGGCGGAGAAGAGCACCAGCCACTTCGAGGTGCACGAAGGGACCACGGTGCGCGTCGAGGATGTGGAGGGAGATTTCCGCCGGGTGAAGCTGGCAAACGGCCTCACCGGCTGGGTTCCGGCGAGCGCGGTGGAGCTGGTGGTGCCGCCGGGGTGGGCCGGGCGGCCAGTCATGACCGGCTCACCTCGCGCCGGCCAGCCCTGACCGCTGCTTCTCCGGCGCATCGAGAAACTCCAGCAGGGCCAGGTTCACCAGCTCCGCCCGGGCGCGGAAGGTGTCGTGCCCGGCCCCGGGGACGATCATCAGCTGTGCACCCGGGATGGCCTGCGCGATGTGGATCGTCTGCTGCTGGGGGGTGAAGTCGTGGTCGCCCGCGATGATCAGCGCCGGGCAGCGAATCTGCGCGAGCCGGGTGCGCTCCAGATACGGGTAGCTGTGCCACATCTTCGCCACCCGGTTGAGCAAGAGAGGAAAGTGCTGCGGCCCGTCGGGCGAAGCCTTCGCGTACTCTTCCTGGAAAAAGCGCGGCAGGTCCTCTGGCTTCAGCTCGCTTGCCCTGGGCTGAATGCCCTCGTCGTCCACGTTCGCCCCGGAGGTCACCAGGCGGCGGACCAGGCCCGGGTGCTCGACGGCGAGCAGGAAGCCGATGATGCCGCCGTCGCTCCAACCGACCACGTCCACCTGCGCGATCTGCAGCTGCTCCAAAAGCGCGAAGGTGTCCTGCGCCAGCCCGGCGTAGGTGAACGCGCGCGCGGGCACGTCTGCCGTGTGGCCGTGGCCCATCTGCTCCGGCGCGATCACCAGATGGCCCTTCGCCAAGGCGGCGATGGTCTTCGGCCAGAGCGACTGGCCGGCGAGGCCGCCGTGCAGCAGCAGCACGGGCCGGCCGCGCCCATGGAGCTCGTAATACATGTGGACGCCGTTGACGTCGGCGTAGGCGCGACGCGGCTCATCCGAGGCGGGCGGCGCCTGGACGTGCGCGCAAGCCGTGGCCGCCAGCGCCAGCGCGGCGCAGCGGAGGATCAAGGTGCCTTCGCCAGGCCGTCGAGGCCCGCGCGGCCGACGCCCGGATCCCAGACATAGATGGTGTCGGTGCAGAGCCCTTCGAGATGGTACGGGTCCTTCGCCAGCAGGGGCGCGATCTCGGAGGCGTCGTCGATGCGCAGCAGGAGCCCGCCGCCTTCCCGCGGCACGAAGGGCCCCGAGGCCACCATCTTCCCCTGCGCGTGCAGCTCGCGCAGGTAGGCGCGGTGGCGCTCCACCGTCTGCAAGATCCGCTCGAGCGGTGCCGTGTACTTCAAGGCGACGAAGGCGTAGAGGGCCATCCGCGCCGTCTAGCAGGCCAGCGCGGCAACCGCAACGGCGCCCGGCGCTCAGCGGCGCGGCGGCGGCATCGACGGCACCGACCGCGCGAGGCCGACGAAGCGCGCCTCGGCTTCGCTGATGAGCCAGGCGGCCTTCGCCAGCGCCTCCTCTGCGTCGAGCCCCAGCTCCAGGGCTTCGGAGAGGTCGGATTCGATCAGGTCGCGAATGACAGTGTCGTTGTGCATGGGGATTACGGTAAACCGACCCCCCGACATCGCAAGAAAACCGCCGGAGTCCACGTGCTCGCCCTTCTGCTGCTCGCCCTCGCCCAGGACCCTCTGGCGCACGCCCGCGACCTCGCCCGGCGGCTGCCCGTCGCCCACAACGCCATGCTGGAGCTGCGGCGCGAGGCGGCGGCCATCTCCGATCCGGCGCTGCGGGCGGCGGTGGAAGCGCAGCTGCTGGCGCCGTGGCTGCCGCAAGAGGCGTGGGCCTACGCGCACCTCGACGAGGCGCGGAAGCTGCTGAACGATCCGCAGCTCGAGCTGCCGCCACAAAGAAAGGGCGACTTTGCCGCCGCGCCGGGCGGCCCCTGCGAGGACGGACACCACGGCTATCCGGGCGGGCTCGCCGTCCACTCGCTGGCGGATCTCCTGCACGCGCGGGCGCTGGGCAAGGTCTACCAGCACGTCTACGGCGTCGAGCTGCACGACGACCTCCTGACCGCTGCTGCCATCTGGCACGACTCGCTCAAGGCCTCGACGCTTCCCTGGAGACCCGACGGCGCCTGCGGCCCCGAGCCGCTCCTCGCCGGCACTCCCGCGCACCACGTGCTCGGGCTGGCCGCGGGGATCCTGCGGCACCTGCCCAAGGAGCTGCTCATCGTCATCGCCAGCGCCCACGCGCCCGAGAAGGCCTGCGACTGGCTGCAGGCGGCGTCGATCATCGCCACCGGCGAGAAGACCGGCTGCGCGCCGCTGCGCATCGAGGCGTACCTCACCCACTTCGCCGACGCCGACTACGCGCTCACCGGCCTGACCTGGAAGAAGTACGCGGCTGCCGCGCCCAAGGGCTGGGCGCGCTACGAGGGGCTGATCCAGGACGGCAGCGACCTGCTGCTCTTCAATCGCTCGCCTTGACGCCGCGCTGCGGGCAGAGGCCGACGACGGCGCAGTGCGAGCAGTGCGGCTTGCGCGCCTCGCAGGTGCGGCGGCCGTGCCAGATGAGCAGCTGGTGTCCGCGGCCCCAGCGCTCGGGAGGAAGCAGCGCGCTCAAGTCCTCTTCCACCTTGTCGGGATCTTCGTGCCGCGTCAGCCCCAGCCTGCGCGAGACGCGGCCGACGTGGGTGTCCACCGGAAAGGCCGGCGTCCCGAAGGCGTGGTTGACGACCACTCCCGCCGTCTTCCACCCGACGCCCGGCAGTTCGCGCAGCTCTTCCCGCGAGCGGGGGATCTTGCCGCCGTGGTCGCGCTCGATGCGCACCATCGCCCCGTGCAGGTTCTTGGCCTTGGTCCGCCAGAGGCCGACGCGCTTGATGGCGAGCCCCAGCTTCTCGGGCGTGCTGCGGGCGTAGTGCGCGGCGGTGGGGTGCTTTGCGAAGAGCGCGGGCGTGACCGTGTTGACCACCACGTCGGTGCACTGCGCCGAGAGCATGACGGCGACGAGGAGCTGCAGCTCGTCGGCATAGCTAAGCGCGATGCGCGCCTCGGGCATGGCCGCCTCGAGGCGATCGACGATCTGTAGAAAACGCGCGCCCCGCGCCGCTTTCGATTCGCGAGCCATCGCCGCGCCGTTTATCATGCGCAGCTCAAATGACCCTCATCGACCTGCGAAGCGACACCGTCACGAAGCCCACCCCCGGCATGCGCAAGGCCATGGCCGCCGCCGAGGTGGGCGACGACGTCTATGGAGAGGACCCCAGCGTCAACGGCCTTCAAGACCGCATCGCCAGCCTGCTCGGCAAGGAGGCGGCCATCTGGGTGCCGACCGGGACCATGGCAAACCAGATCGCCATCGGCGCGCTGGTGGGCCCGGGCGACGAGATCATCTGCGACCGCAACTGCCACGTGGTCAACTACGAAGGCGGCGCCATCTCGGCCTTGTGGGGCGCGCAGAGCCTGGTCCTCGACGGGCCGCGCGGCATCTTCACGCCCGAGGCCCTCAAGGCGGCGCTGCGGGCGAGCCAGGGCGACCACGACCCGCGCCAGAGGGCGGTCGCCGTCGAGAACACGCACAACCGCGGCGGCGGATCGATCTGGCCGCTCGAGCAGTTGAACGCCGTCGCCGACCTCGCCCACGCCGCCGGGATGGCCTTCCACTACGACGGGGCGCGCATCTGGAACGCGCACATCGCCACCGGCGTCGCGCTGGCCAAAATGGTCGAGAAGGCCGACAGCGTCAGCGTCTGCCTGAGCAAGGGCCTGGGCGCGCCGGCGGGCTCGGTGGTCGCGACGACCCGGGAGCGGGTGAAGATCCTCCGCCGGCTGCGCAAGCGCGTGGGAGGCGGGCTGCGGCAGGCGGGCATCTTCGCCGCCGCCGGGGCGTACGCCCTCGACCACCACCTGCAGCGGATGGCGGAGGACCACGAGAGCGCCAAGAAGCTGGCCGCAGCGGTGCCTCTGAGCTGGCATGCGCCGGAGACCAACATCCTCCTCGCCGACGTGCCCAGGGCGCAGGCGCTGGTCGAGGCGGCCCGCAAGGAAGGCCTGCTCATCGGCGCCGTCAACCCCACCCGCATCCGGGCGGTGACCCACCTCGACTTCCCCCTGGCCGCGGTCGAAGACGCCGCCTCCAGACTGCGCCGCGCCGCCGCCAGCCTCTGATACAATCGGCGCATGGAGACGCTGGACCTCTCCGTTGCGCCCTCGGGAACGCCCCGCTTCGTCTCCGACCTGGACACGCTGATCCGGGCCCGTTACCCGCTCGTCTATCTGGTGTCCTGGGAGGAGCAGCGGCTGGACGCCATCCTCATGGACGTCGCCCAGAACCACGGCAAGGCGCTGCTCAGCTGGTCGGTGACGCGCGGGCTGCGGCGCATGGGCGCCCGGACGGTGACCATGAGCGACAGCTCGCGCGATCCGGTGGAGGCGCTGGCCGCCATCGGCAAGCTCACCGAGCCGTCGCTGGTGGTGCTGAAGGACTTCCATCCCTACCTGGAGAGCGCGCCGGTGGTGCGGGCGCTGCGGGAGCTGGCGCAGGACCTCAAGTCGACCTTCACCACCGTCATCCTGCTCTCGCCGGTCTTGACCATTCCCACCGAGCTGGAGAAGGAGATCTCGGTGCTGGACGTGCCGCTGCCGGGCTTCCGCGATCTCTTCCAGCTGCTCAAGGAGATCATCACCGTGGTGCGGCAGGGCAACAAGGCGCGGGTGGACCTGACCCGCGAGCAGGCCGAGCAGCTGATCAAGGCCGCGCAGGGGCTGACCCTCAGCGAGGCGGAGAACGCCTTCGCCAAGGCCATCGCCAACGACGGCGTCCTGAACCAGGACGACATCCGCCTGGTGCTCGACGAGAAGCGGCAGGTGATCCGCAAGAGCGGCCTGCTCGAGTTCATCGGCATCGAGGAGGGGTTGGGCGACGTGGGCGGGCTCGACGAGCTGAAGGCCTGGCTCACCGGCCGCGGCGGCGCCTTCTCGGAGCCGGCCCGCAAGTTCGGGCTGCCCTCGCCCAAGGGCCTCTTGCTCCTTGGCGTGCAGGGCTGCGGCAAGAGCCTGACCGCCAAGGCCATCGCCTCGCAGTGGGCGCTGCCGCTCCTGCGCCTCGACCTGGGGCGGATCTTCTCCTCGCTGATCGGCTCGTCGGAGGAGAACCTGCGCCGCGCCATCCGGGTGGCGGAGAGCGTCTCGCCGACGGTGCTGTGGATCGACGAGATCGAGAAGGGCCTCGCGGGGAGCGCCGGCTCGGCGGTGACCGACTCGGGCGTGAGCGCGCGGGTCTTCGGGGCGCTGCTCACCTGGCTGCAGGAAAAGACGGCGCCGGTCTTCGTGGTGGCGACGGCCAACCGCATCGAGGCGCTGCCGCCCGAGCTCTTGCGCAAGGGACGCTTCGACGAGATCTTCTTCATCGACCTGCCCTCGGCGGCGGAGCGGCGCGAGGTGTTCCGCATCCATCTCGAGAAGCGCAAGCGCGCGCCCGACCGCTTCGACCTCGACGCCCTTTCGACGGCGGCGGAAGGGTACAGCGGCGCGGAGATCGAGCAGGCGGTGATCGCCGGCCTCTACCACGCCTTCGCCGAAGGGACCGACCTCACCCAGGCGCAGGTGCTGCGGGCGGTGCAGGAGACGTTCCCACTCTCGGCGACCATGAGCGAGGAGATCGCGCGCCTGCGCGACTGGTCGCGCAACCGGACGCGGCCCGCCTCGGCGGCGCAGCGGCTCTCGGTGGTGCGTTGATGGCGGGACGGCTGACGCGCTTTCTCAATCTGGAGCGGGCGCGCAAGCCGGGCGACACGCCGGCCCATGGCGTGGTCAGCAGGGAGCGGTTCAGCGGAGAGTCGCCGCCGCAGGCGCCGCCGGACGATCCCTTCCGCGCCGAGCGGGCGGCGCAGCTCGACAGCGGCGTGGAGATCGACGCCCATCCCGACTCCGAGCAGCCCTTCCTGCGCTGCCCGGTCTGCGAGTCCGACAACTCCAAGTTCGCGGTCAAGTGCATCAACTGCCAGGGGCGCCTCGACACCGAGGAGGTGCACCAGTGGAACGCGCGGCTCTGGGCGGTGCGGCAGAAGGCGCGGGCGCTGGAGCCCCGGCCACCCCCGGCGGTGGACCAGCAGCGCTTGCTGGGAGAGGCGATCGCGCGGCGGATCGCAGAGACGGAGGGCGCCAGGCTGCGCCTCGACGACCGGACGCCGCTCGGCCTGCGGCTCTTGCAGTGGATTCCGGACCCCAACGTCCGCTTCGCGGTAGCGATGGGGATGGTGGTGACCTTCTTCGGCGCCGGCATCGCCGTCTACGTGGCGAAGGGACACACGCTGCTGCAGGCGGTGGGCGCCATCGTCGCGGGTTCGCTCTTCGTGCTCTTCATGCCACGCAGCGGCAGCCGCAGGTCCCGCTGGTGGGACGACGACCTCTGACCCCCCGCTGCTCCCCTCCCCTAAAAAAAAATTTATTTTTTTCGAGCGTAGCGTTTTCGCCGGGGGGAACCAGAATCGGGCTTCGATTTTGAGACCTCTCGCGGCGGCGTCCCTCTGAGGCGCGCCCGGCACGCCGCTCGCATTGCCCCGCGGCGTGCACTCCTCGCTCACAGCCGCTGCGCTCGCCGGCGCCAGCGCGCGGCCCGTTGACGTCCAGGTTGACTTGTCGCTCGGCCTCCCCGGCTTCTGGCTGGTCGGCCTGCCCGACCACGCCTGCACCGACGCCAAGGTCCGCGTCCTCACCGCCGTCCGCAACAGCGGCTACCAGCTTCCGCAGAAGAAGATCACCGTCAACCTCGCCCCCGGCGACCTGCGCAAGGAGGGCGCGGCCTTCGACCTGCCCATCGCGCTGGGGGTGCTGGCGGCGGCCGGGCTCATCACTCCGCCGGACCGGCCGGCCCTGGTGGTCGGCGAGCTGACGCTCTCGGGAGACCTGCTCCCGGTCCGCGGCGTCTTGCCCATCGCCATCGAAGCGCGGCGGCTCGGCTTCAAAAGGCTCATCGTGCCCGAGCAGAACGCCGCAGAAGGCGCTCTCGTCCAGGGGGTCTCCGTCTACGGCGCGCGCAGCCTGGTGGAAGCGGCCGAGATCTTCTGCGGCATGAGCACGCGGCCGCCTGCCAGCGGCGAGAAAGCCCTGCCCGAGCCGCACCGGCTCGATCTTTCCGACGTGCGCGGGCAGGGCACCGCCAAGCGCGCGCTCGAGATCGCCGCCGCTGGGGGACACAACGCGCTGCTCATCGGGCCGCCGGGCGCGGGCAAGACCATGCTGGCGCGGCGCCTGCCCACCATCCTGCCGTCGCTCTCTTTCGACGAGGCCGTGGAGGCGACCTCCATCTGGTCGATCGCGGGCCGACTCAAACCAGGGCAAGGCCTGCTCAGCGCGCCGCCCTTTCGCGCTCCGCACCACACCATCTCGGTGGCAGGGCTCATCGGCGGTGGCGCGCCGCTGCGGCCGGGAGAGATCAGCATGGCGCACCGGGGCGTCCTCTTCATGGATGAGCTGCCCGAATTTGGCCGCGCCGCGCTCGAAGCCTTGCGGCAGCCGTTGGAGGACGGCGAGGTCAGCATCGTCCGCGTCCGCGACCGGGCCGCCCTTCCGGCGCGCTTCATGCTCGTCGCCGCCATGAATCCTTGTCCCTGCGGCCATGCCTCCGATGCGAATCCGAATCGCTGTACCTGCACGCTGCCCCAGAAGCAGACCTACCTGGCGCGCATCTCCGGGCCCATCCTCGACCGCTTCGATCTCCACCTCGAGGCCCCCGCGCTCCAGCCGCGGGAGTTGCTGGACCAGCCAGCCGGCGAATCGTCGGCCACCGTGCGAGAGCGCGTCGAGCAGGCGCGCGGGCTGCAGCGCGAGCGGTATGCGGCGCTCCCCCGCGTCCGCTGCAACGCCGATCTGGCGGGGCCCTCGCTGCGCGCGCTGACCCAGCTCACCAGCGCCGCCGGCAGGAAGCTCGCGGAGCACCTCGACCAGAAGCAGTTCTCCGCCCGCGCGCATGACCGCCTGCTGAGGCTCGCCCGCACCGTCGCCGACCTCGACGGCAGCGCGCAGGTGGAAGAGGGGCACATCTCCGAAGCGGTGCAGTTCCGCGCGCTCGACAAGCCGCAGGAAGGCAAGCCGGCGCGACGGACCAGCGCCAGAGACGTTGCGCGATCGCTCGCGCTCCATTCTCCGGGCACCCCGCCCGGCGAACATCCCCGGGAGGGAACATGAGCAAGCTGTCGGAGAAGCTGAAGGCCGTGGCGGCCGCCATCGGCGCCATCGAGAAGCAGTTCGGCAAGGGCGCGGTGATGCGGCTCGGCGAAGGGGCCGAGCCGCAGAAGGTGGAGGTGATTCCCAGCGGATCTTTGGGCCTCGACATCGCGCTCGGCTGCGGCGGATACCCGCGCGGGCGGGTCATCGAGATCTACGGTCCCGAGAGCTCGGGCAAGACCACGCTGACCCTGCACGCCATCGCGCAGGTGCAGGCGCAGGGCGGGTGCGCGGCCTTCATCGACGCCGAGCACGCCCTCGACGTCAGCTATGCGCGCAAGCTGGGCGTCAAGCTCGAGGAGCTGCTCATCTCGCAGCCGGACACCGGCGAGCAGGCGCTGGAGATTGCGGAGACGCTGGTCCGCTCCGGCGCCGTCGATCTGGTGGTCGTCGACTCGGTCGCCGCGCTGGTGCCGAAGGCGGAGATCGAGGGCGAGATGGGCGACGCGCACATGGGACTGCAGGCGCGGCTCATGTCCCAGGCGCTGCGCAAGCTGACCGCGGTGGTCAGCCGCAACAACGCCACCGTCATCTTCATCAACCAGATCCGCATGAAAATCGGTGTCGTCTTCGGCAACCCCGAGACCACCACCGGCGGCAACGCGCTCAAGTTCTACTGCTCGGTCCGCCTCGACATCCGCCGCATCGGCGCCGTCAAGGACGGCGAGCAGCTGGTCGGCAACCGCACCCGCGTCAAGGTCGTCAAGAACAAGCTGGCGCCGCCTTTCCGCGAGGCCGAGTTCGACATCCTCTACGGGAGCGGCATCTCGCGGCCTCGCGAGCTGGTCGACCTGGGCGTCGAGCGCGGGCTGGTGGAAAAGAGCGGCGCCTGGTTCGAGCTCAACGGCGAGCGCTTCGGGCCCGGCCGCGACAAGGCCGCGGAAGCCTTGCGCAGCAACGCCGCGCTCTCGCAGGAGCTGGAAGAGAAGATCCGCGCCGCGGGCGCGGAGGAGCGGGCTTCGCCTGCGACGGGCGGAGGCCGCAGGCCGGAGCATCCGAACGAGGAGAAGGCGCCGCCGGAGGCCACCCAGGCCGAGGCGGTCGCGTGAGCGCCGCCCTCCTCACGCTGCACCACGTCGCCTCGCTGGAGGCCGGGCGGATCGCGCGCAGCGGCAGCGGCTTCACGCTGCTGCGCATCGCCCCGGCGGGCTGGGCGGCGCTCGACGAGGATCTGGACGCCCTCGCCAACCTGACGGCGGCCACCCTGCGGCGCACCGACTTCGTGCAGCGGACGCGGGAGCGCGAGATCGGCGTGGTGCTGATCGAATCGATGAACGAGGAGGCGCTGGGGCCGGTGACCCGCGTCCGCGCGGCGGCGGCGCAGCATCTGCCGAAGCTGGAGCTGCGGATCGGATGGGCGTCGGTGGGGCCGGGTCAGAAGCGGTCGTGGCAGGAGGCGTGGCGATGGGCGGGACAGCTTCTGGTGGCGGACGCCGCGGTTCCGGCCGCGGCGTGAGGGGGGAGGGGAGCGGAGGCGGGCCGGCCTCGCCTTCGCTCCTGCTGCTGCAGGGCGCTGGCCAACCTGGGGCGACCCGTGCGCGGGCGCGCCGGGAGGACTGGCGCCTGAGCAGCGTCTTCCTGCGTCTGGAGACGCCCTTCCAGCATGGCCAGGGCTTCGAGCTGTGGAACGCGCGGCGATCAGTACAGCCGGTTGAACTCGGCGGCGCCCCAGGCGTTGACGGCGAGGCCGGCGAAGGCGAGCGCCCAGAAGAGCCGGGTGAAGCGGCGCCCGCCCAGCGCCAGAAGCAGGACGAGGTAGGGCGTGTAGTCGAGCGAGAAGCGGAAGCCGAACTGGAACCAGCCGCTGTTTTGATAGAAGAAGCCGGGCACCGCCACCAGCGCGGTGGTGATCCAGAGCGCGCGG
>JAYWAJ010000337.1:0-4211 GCA_043782525.1 Deltaproteobacteria bacterium
CGCAGGACTTGCCGGACACGGCCAGCACCTCGAGCGCGCCCCCGCAGGAGCCGCCCGAACCCCAGCTGGCGTAGCCCTTGCCGTTGCGGATGACGTAGATTCGGTTGGCCCCGCGTGCCTGGAGCCAGTCCGGCGGCGCCCCCGGGGTGCTCTGCCCGTCCTGGTAGCGGACCATCACATGGTTGGTTGGCGCCGGACCGTGGGTCGTGAGCGGGCTGCCACCCCTCGTCACCAGGCTGCCGTCCATGAGGAAGTTGAACTCGTTGGCGGGGAGCGCCGGGAACCAGCCCGTCAGCGGTCCGCCCGAGTGGTCGAACCAGCGGGCCACCGTGCCCGAGCCGGCGGTGGTGTCGTAGGCCAGCACCAGCGCATGGCCGGCGAGATCGACGCCGATGGACGAGACCCTCTTCAGCGCGGCGTCGTCGATGGGGACGTTGCTCTCGAAGGTTCCGCTCTTGTCGTAGCGGGTGAAGACGTTGTCCCAGCCCGGTCCGGCGACCTTGCGGGAAACCACGACGACGGTGCCGCCAGCCGGCTCGACGCCGATGGCGGCGGCGCTGCCGTAGAATTCACTCCGGCCGTCGAGCGCGATGGTTTTGCTGAGAGCGCCATCGTGCGTCCAGTGGGTGAGGGTGCGGTAGTCGAAAATCTCGTTCGACGAGATCTTGGTGAAACCCGAGGGCTGGCTGAAGAAAATGGACTGGCCGGAATCGCTGCCGTAGTTGCGCTCCCCGATCTCAACGGCGTTGCCGTTCTGGACGGTGAAGAAGGCGTAGCCCGGGAAAGTGCGGTTGTTGTCCACGGTCCACTCGAGCACGAAGTTGCCGATGCCGTCGTCGCTGGTGCCGCCCTCGCAGGGCCCTTGGGGCAGAGTCGCGACCGCGGCGGTGCCTAGCGAGGAGGGCACGAGGCCCGCGCACTCGTCGACCGGAGGCGGCGGAGGAGGCGGCGGCGGAGGAGGAGGCGGCGGCGGAGGAGGAGGCGGCGGAGGCGGCGGAGGAGGAGGCGGCGGGGGCGGAGGCGGTGGAGGCGGAGGAGGGGGCGGCGCTGCAATGAAACGGGCCGTCGCCGAGGCGTCGGCGTTCATCGTCACTGAGCAGCTTCCCTGGCCGGAGCAAGCCCCGTCCCAGCCGGCGAAGACAGTTCCCTGCGCCGGCTCCGCCGTCAGCGTGACGGCGCTGGCCTCGACGAAGGTCGCGCTGCAGGTCGCCGGGCAGTCGATCCCTGCTGGTGCGGAGGTCACCCGCCCTGCGCCTGTCACTGCGACAGAAAGCGCGTGCCTCGAGCTTCCGGCGCTCGGCGACCCGCTGGATCCTCCGCAGGCGACGCCGAGAGCGCATATGACTGCGATGAACGACCCTGTCTTTCCGATCATGGATTCTCCTTAGCAAAAATGGTGGCCGGTAAAAGGAGGGCGAAAGGGCCGCCCTCCGGCCGCGAGGCAGGCGCTACCTGAGCAACTGCGGGTAGAGGCTGTACCCGCACTGGGGGCCGGGATTCCTGCCCGATGGAACGATGAGGGAGCCGTCGCGGCCCACCGAGCTGTAAGCGGAGAGCTCGGGAACGTTGACGCAGCCGCACGACTTGCCCGAGACAGCCAGCACGTCGAGGGCGCCGCCGCAGGAGCCGCCTGCGCCCCAGCTCGCGTAGCCCTTGCCGTTGCGGATGACGTAGAGCCGGTTTTCCGCCCGCGCCGCCAGCCAGTCGGGGAGCGCGGCGGGCGTGCCCTGGCCGTCCAGGAAGCGCTGCTGGACGTGATTGTTCGGCGAAGGTCCGTTGGGGCCCGCCGGTCTGCCGACCCTGGTCACCAGGCTGCCGTCCATGAGGAAGTTGAACGCGTCGGCGCCGAAAACGGGGAACCAGCCGGTCAGCGGCGCCCCGGCGTGGTCGAACCAGCGAGCGACGTTGCGCTGGGCCACCGTGTCGCCGGCGATCACCAGCGCGTGACCCGCGAGATCGACGCCGATGGAACTGAAGGTGGAGACGGCCTTGAGGTCTGCGTCGTCGATGGCGACGCTGCTCTCGAGTGTGCCGTAGCGGTCGAAGCGCTTGAAGCTGTTGTCCCAGCCCGGGCCGGTGCGCTTGAGGGAGACCACGGCGACCGTGCCGCCGGAGGGATCGACGCCCACTCCCGCGGCGGTGCCCTGGGCCTTCGGGTTCATGATGGTGAGCCCCGTTCCGCCGGTGTAAACGCCCTCGTGCGAGTAGTTGGCGAGACCGCTTTGCTCGTAGGCCCCCGACGAGTACTGCGTGAAGCCCGAAGGCTGGCTGAAGATGAAGGAGGACCCCGCATCGCTGCCGGCGCGGCGCTGGCCGATCTCGACGGCGTTTCCGTTCTGGACGGTGAAGAACGCGTACATCGGGTAGCTGCGGTCGGGGTTCGTCCACTCGAGCAGGAATGTCCCGTTGCCGTCGTCGGTGGTGCCGCCCTCACAGGGTCCCTGCGGCAGCGTGACCTGTGCCACAGCCCCGAGCGATTGCGGCACGAGCCCCGCGCATTCGTCGACCGGCGGAGGAGGAGGCGGCGGCACCTGCGTAAAAGCGGCGCCGACGCTCCGGTCGGCGGACATGGTCACGGTGCAGCCCTGCCCGGTGCAGGCGCCGGAGAAGCCGGCGAACTGCCAGCCCGAGGCCGGCGTCGCGGTCAACGTCACCTGCGCGCCGTCGTTGAAGTTGGCGGTGCAGGCCGGGCCGCAAGAGATGCCGGCGGGCGACGAGGTCACGCTGCCCTGCCCCTGCAAGCTCACGATCAGCGAGTGCATGCCCGGAGGCGGGGGAGGAGGCGGTGGCGGAGGCGGAGGCGCCGCGGTGAAGCGCGCGGTCACGGCCGCATCCGCGTTCATGGTCACGGTGCACGAGCCTTGGCCGGAGCAGGCGCCCTCCCAGCCGGAGAAGACGGAGCCCGCAGCCGCGGTCGCCGTGAGGGTGACCACGGTTCCCTGCACGAAGCTGGCCTTGCAGGTCGCGCCGCAGTCGATCCCGGACGGGGTCGAGACCACCGCGCCTCCGCCGCTGTAGCTCACCGTCAGCGCGTGCGCCGGCGGCCCTCCGCTGGGAGACGGCGGCGAAGACGAACCTCCACAAGCTGCGAGAACAGCGAGAGCCGCTACCGCTCTGCAAAGCCGACCGGACCTCATGTCATTCTCCGATGCCGGCGCTCTACTGGAGCGCCTGCGGATAGAGCGAGTAGTGGCAGGTGCCACCGCCCTCGTAGGGCACGATGAGCGATCCGTCCCGGCCGACCGACGCCGTCCCCGACAGGTTCGGGACCGCGACGCAGCCGCAGGACTTGCCACCGGTGGAGAGGATCTCCATTCCGGGCGTCGAAGTTCCGTGCGAGCAGGCGCCGACGGCGCCCCAGGTCGCGTAGCCTTTGCCGTTGCGGATCACGTAGAGCGCGTTCCCGCTCCGGTCTTGCAGCCACTGCGGGAGCGGCTCGACGGCGTTGACGGCGTCGCGGACCCGGTATTGCCAGGTCACGTTGGTCGGGTTGGTGCCAGTGCCGGTGTTGTAGAAGCCCAGCGCGAGGCTGCCGTCCATGAGGAACTTGAGCGACGGGAACCCGTTGGCGGAGAAGCGGAACCAGGTGGTCAGCGGGGTGCCGTCGCGGTCGATCCAGCGCGCCTGCCAGCCCGGCGCGCCCAGCCCGGCGATCACCAGCGCATGTCCGGAGAGCGCGACGCCGACGCCGCCGACGGGGATGAAGTTGTTGGCGCGCTCGATGATGGTCTCGCCGGTCTCCGGCACGCCGGCCTTGTCGAGCCGCTGGTAGGTGGTGATCCAGCCGTCCGCGTCGGTGAAGTAATGGCGCGCGACCGCGGTGCCGCCGGAGGGGTCGATGCCGATGGCGGAGGACGGCCCGGGGCCGAAGACGCCGCGGACGATCTGCTGGGAGGAGATCCGCGTCCCGTCGTGGGACCAGGAGGTAAGGATGCTGCCTCCGTTCTGGCCGCCCAGGAAGAAGCTGGTGAAGCCGGAAGGCTGGCTGAAGATGTAGAGGCCGCCTTCGTCGCTGCCCTGGACGTCATTGGTGCCGAGGCGGACGGCCTGGCCGTTCTGGATCTGGAAGAACTGGTAGTCGGGATAGCTCGGGCCCGGGCCGGCGCTGTAGCCGAGCAAGTAGTGACCCAGGCCATCGTCGCTGGTGCCTCCGATGCAGCCGCCCTGCGGCAGCCAGGCGTTGGCCAGGGGAGACAGCGCGGAAGGTACCA
>JAYWAJ010000338.1:0-4201 GCA_043782525.1 Deltaproteobacteria bacterium
GAGAGGTCGTATTGCCGCACCAGCCCCTCCAGCTGGTCGCGAAATCCGCCGTCGCCCGCGATGAGCGCGACGATGGGCGTGCGCGTGTGCCGCATCGCCTCGACCAGCAGCGACTGCCGCTTCAGCTCCTCCAGCCGGCTGGGGAAGAAGACGTAGGGCTCAACCCCGGCGGTGAAGATGCGCTCGGCGAGCGGGGGTGGATGGTAGAGAGGCTCGGAGGGAAGCCCGTTGTACTGCTGGAGCCTCCTGGAGACCTGTCTGGCGGTGGTGAACACGCGCTTGCACGATCGCAGCGCCATCGTGTCGCGCTCGGTGATGGCTCGCTTGAGCTCAACACCTTCCGGGAGTGCGCGCAGATCGGCCCCGTACCGCGTATCCCAGAGGTCGTAAACGGGGCGGTGCTGGTGCAGGAGCCAGGCGACCTTGGTTGGATGCTGCAGGTAGAGCGCCGGGAACTTCAGCGCGATCACCCGATCCACCTGGTAGCCGTTGATCTGCTCGAAGCGCTCGGTCTGCCACACGTCCATCGCGCGGACGATTTCGGACACCGGGTGGAACCGAAAAGGCATGGTGACGACTTCGGCCTGGTGTCCCGCTGCGCGCAGGGAGGAGAGAAGCCCGCTCGCATGGCTCTCCGCGCCACCGTGGACGAAGGGCACCTGTACGGTGGCGATCACGATGCGCATCGTCGTCCTCGCAACCGCAGCCGCTACGCTCGGAAGCCGCCGTTCACGTCTGCTTGGGGCCCGTGGATCAAGTGCCTGATCCCTCGGCTCCGGGAGTCTTCTGGGTGAGGTCGTCGATCCGGGCGTCGAGCTTGCCGACTCGATCGCCGAGGCCCGACCCTGGCAGAGCCGCCAACTGGTCCCGGACCATCGCGAGCTCTTGCGCGAGGGCCGCGACGCGATCGGCGAGCAAGTCGGTTTTCGCGCCCGCTGCTGCGGCGGTCTGGGCAGCACCCGTCGCGAGCTGGTCGTCCCACTGCGACGACTGGGCGCGGATCGCTGAAATGACCGCCTGCACCGCGGCCATCACGGCCAGGTTGAACTCGCGCTGATCGCGGGTGAAGAGCTGACTCCAGCGCAGGAAGAGCTTGCCGGCCGACGTCGCAAGGCGCCGCCTCAACCCGGTCAGGCGGTGCATGGTCGGGAGCTGCTCGCCAATACGACAGGTCTGCTGCGCCTTCGCAAGCGCCTGTTCGGCTGCGATGAGATCGGGCAGCGGCAGCAGGCTGGGTCCTGCCCTCGCGGCCGACCCGGGCGCCGAGTGTCCGTTCTCGCGCTGCTTGCGCCGGCCGATCTCCTCCTGGATTCGACCGATGATGCTGTCGATGGACGCTGGCGTCTGCTCTTCTGCCATGAACCCTTTTCTCATTGCGAAACGAGGGGCTCCGCAGATAACAGCTCAGCAAATCCTGTCAAGGATGCCAGGCCGTGCCAATCAAGGACCATCTGGTCTCGCCGGCAGAAGACCGGCTGCAAGACGCGCCGTCTCGATGACCAGTCGCGCGTCGGGTTCACGGCTGGTTGCACCCAGGTGCCCCGTGCGACCGACGCCGAGAGCAAAGAGCTCGGAGGCGATCGCGCCGGAGAGCGCAAGCGGACGCGGAAGTCCGAGCGCGGCGTCCTGGAGAACCTGGGCATAGGCCTTGGCCACCTGCCCGGGACGCCGCTCCTCTCCCCATGCGCGTGCCAGGGCGGCCCGGGTCAAACGCTCGCTCTCGTCCGATGCAAGTCGCGAGAGCTCTTCTGCGAGGCGTTCGGTTTCGCCCTCGCCTACGGGAATCTTCGCAGTGAAGGAGTCGGGCAGCTCCCGGAACCAGCCCACGTCGCTCACGATGATGGGCAACCCGATCCCGGCGAGTCGGCACACGGCGGCTGAAGTCTCCCCCATCGTCGGATGGCGCAGGTTGATCGAGATGTCCGCCGCCCTGGCCGCCCGCCAGAAGTCCTCGTCGGAGAGATAGCCGGCGATGACGACATCGTCTTCGAGACCGAGATCGGCGACGCGCGCGCGAAGCGGGTCCTCGGGCGCGACCTCGCCTCCGACGAAGAGAAGAGGCCTCATCTCTTTGGGCAGGAGTGCAAGCGCGTCCAGGATCTTCGCGACGCGCTTGGCGGGCGTGACCAGGCCCAGCGTCACGGCGACGGTGCGGTCGAGCGGCAGGGACAAGGCGCGGCGCGCGACGTCCCGCGGTGTCCACGGCGCCGGAGCAACGAGGAGCGGGATTTCGACGACGTGTGTCAGCGGCTCCTCCCGGAGCACGGCACCCCGCGCCAGGCGCGAGTGGACCACGACGGCATCGGCATCCCGGATCACGCCCGCCGAGAGCGGATAGTCCCAGGGGGAGTCATCCCAAACGGGGGTCACCAGACCCGAACGGGCTCGCCGCGCAAGATCGCGGCCACGGTCTCCATGCGATCGAATCAGCTCGCGTTCATAGTCATCGAGGCGGCCGCCCCCGAGATACGCCGCAGCGAAGAGGTGGTGGAGGACGAAATCGTGCAGGACCACGACGGCCGGCTTGCCCCGCGCGCGATCCCGGAGCGCCTCGATCGACGGTGCGTGAAGCGGATCGTTGCCGATCTGGAAGAGCCAGACGTCGTGGGCGGCGCGCAGCGATGCGGAAGCCTTGGCCGGTGCGTAGAGTGTCACGTCCACCAGGGCACCCAGCGCCGGCAGCAGGTCGGCCGTGTAGTCGGCGATCCCCGAACGAACGGGCGGCATGAGGGACACCAGCGCGACGGAGAGGCGCTTCACGAGATCCCGCCGGCTCGAAGAAGCGCGTTCACCACATCGCTCCAGCTGATGCCGGCCACGCGCGAGAATCCCGCATCTCCGAGGCGCTTCGCCCGTGCCGCGTCGCCGAGAAGCTCGCAGGTGGCTTGGGCGATTGCCTCGGCCTCCGGCGGGACGATGCGTCCGCTCTCGCCGTCGATCACGAACTCGAGGGGGCCCCCGGAGTCGGTGCAGGTGACGACCGGTTTCCTGGAGAGGAATGCCTCGAGCGCGACGTATCCGTAATCCTCGTCCAGCGGAGTGAAGACGACTGCGCCGGCATGGGCGTACAGGTCGAGCAGCACGTCGTCCGAGACGGCACCGCGGAAGGTGACGTTCGCCTTCGTCCTCGCCGCCAGGCTCGAAAGACGGTCCGCGTCCGGACCCGCGCCGGCGACGACGAGGGGGAACTTGCCCGCTGCCGCGGCCTCGATGGCGAGGTCGATGCGCTTCCACGGGTCGAGACGTCCGACGACGAGAGCGTAGCCCCGCGAATCTTCCCCTCGGTACCGTCCCGCGAGCGGCGGCGGGTGATAGAGCGTCTCCGCCCGGATACCGTTGAAGCGTGCCAACCGACCGGTGGTGTTCTCGGCGTTGGTAAAGATCTTCTTCGCATCGAGAAGGCCGGTGGCATCCGTCTGCACGATCAGCTCGCGCCAGCGGGTGTCCTCGGGGCCGCTGTCGAAGTCGCTGTCCTTGGTGCCGAAGCGGTCGTAGGCCTGCCGGAACTGGTGGACGAGCCAGACCACCTTGTTCTCGTGCTTGACGAGGTAGGAGGGGAACTTCATGGGGATGACAAGGTCGACTTTCTTGCCGTCCGCCTCGCTCACGTCCAGGAGCCGCCAGGCGAGGGCCGAGGTCAGGATGCGGTCGCGCGGATACCATTTGAACGGAAGCTGGATGAGCTCCGTTTCGTGCCCTGCGGCCCGAAGCTCGCGGACGAGCCCGGCTGCATGTCGCTCGGCTCCTCCCGATGCGAACGGAACCTGGGCGTTGGCGACCAGGATCCGCGCCACTATTTCACACCCGTGACCGCGTAATCCTGGGGCGCGAACAAGAGCCTGGAGATCATCGCCATTCGCGGATCGCCGGCTTCCTCCGCCCCGAATCCTTCCGAGGGGGGGACGGGAGAGCGAAAGTTCACGGTCACGTCGCGGAATCCCGATGCCGAGAGAAGCTGCGAGAGCGAGGGAGCGGGCAAAGGCCTGACGTGAGAGAGATCCATCCAGAACCAGCGCATGGCGTAGACGGACTCCGGGTTGATCGTCTCCAGAAGGATCCGACCGCCCGGCGCGAGCTTGGCCGACGCGAGCTCGACGAGGTCGAAGACCTTCGCGGGCGGCAGGTGCTCGACGACTTGATAGGCCGTGACGCCGCCGAGGGAAGCGTCTGCCTGCCCCGATAGCCAGGCAAAGAGATCCGC
>JAYWAJ010000339.1:0-4200 GCA_043782525.1 Deltaproteobacteria bacterium
GAACTACTTCGCCGACAACATCGTCGGCTGCGGCCCCGAGAGCGGCCTCGAGTTTCCCGACTTCGCAAAAGTGGCCGCTGCCTTCGACATCCCCTTCACGCGCGTCGACACCCACCCGGATCTCGAGCGCGCCATCGGCGAGACCATTTCTGGCGACGGTCCCCGCATGTGCGAAGTGGTGCTCGATCTCGAACAGGCCTTCTCGCCCAAGCTCGCCTCGCGCAAGCTCCCCGATGGCCGCATGCTCACGCCCTCTCTCGAGGACATGGCGCCCTTCCTCTCCCGCGCGGAGATGGCCGAGAACATGGTCATCCCGCTTCTCGATGGAGACCCGCCCTGATGCGCCGGGTGCTGGTGACGGGCGGCGCCCGGGGGATGGGCAAGGCGATCGCCGAGCGCTACGCGGGCGCTGGGTGGACGGTGATCGCGCCGGCGCGGGCCGAGCTCGACCTGGCCAGCGCCGCCTCGACAACGCAGTGGCTCGCCGGTCCCGGCAAGGATCTCGTGGTGGACGCGCTGGTGAACAACGCGGGCGAGAACAAGATCAACACGCTCGAGAAGATCGCGCTGACCGACTGGGAGCGCATCCTCACCATCAACCTCACCGGAGCCTTCCTGCTGACGCAGGCGCTCTGCCCGGGGATGGCGGCGCGCGGCTTCGGGCGGGTGGTCAGCATCAGCTCGGTGTACGGCGCCCTTGCCCGGCCCGGGCGGGCGGCCTACAGCGCGTCGAAGGCCGGGCTGGAGGGCCTGACGCGCACCGTGGCGCTGGAGTACGGCCCGAAGGGCGTCCTGGCCAACGCGGTGGCGCCCGGCTTCATCGAGACCGAGATGACCCGGCGCAACAACAGCCCCGAGGTCGTCGAGGCGCTGGTGCAGCAGACGGCGGTGCGGCGGCTGGGAACGCCCGCGGAGATCGCCGCGCTGGTCTTCATGCTCGGCAGCGAAGAGAACACCTACCTCACCGGCCAGACGGTGGTCATTGACGGTGGCTTCAGCTGCCAGTAAGGCGAGGCCTCATGACTCCCGAATCCCTTCGCATCCGTTCGAGCCAGGGCGAGTACGCGGTCCACTTCCAGCCCACCATCGCGGAGGTGGTCGCGCAGGCGATGGCAGTCGAGGGCGCGCTCTTCGTCGTCGACAGGAAGGTCGCCGACGCCTACCGCGACGCGCTGGCGCCCGTGCTGGCGACGGAGCCCCTCCTCATCGATGCCACCGAGGAGGAAAAGTCGTTCGAAGGCGTGGGCAAGGTGGCCACCTGGCTGCTCTCGAAGCGCGCCAACCGCAACACGATGATGGTCGTCATCGGCGGTGGCATCACGCAGGACCTCGCCTCGTTCACCGCGCACATCTATCACCGTGGCATGCGGTGGATGTTCGTGCCCACCACGCTCCTCGCCATGTGCGACAGCTGCATCGGCGCGAAGAACGGCATCAACTTCTCGCACGCCAAGAACCAGCTGGGCGCCTTTCACTCGCCCACGGCGGTGCACGTCTGCGTCGACTTCATCCGCACGCTGACGACTGGCGACGTGACCAGCGGCTTCGGCGAGGTCCTCAAGCTGGCCCTGACCGGCTCCGACGCCCTGTTCACCGACCTCACGCACGCGCTCGATCGCGACGGCATGACGACGCCCGAGCTGCCGCGCCTGATCCGGGCCTGCCTCGCGGTGAAGAAGCGGTTCATCGAGGAGGACGAGTTTGACACCGGCGTGCGCCGCCAGCTCAACTACGGGCACACCTTCGGGCATGCCCTCGAGTCGCTCACCTCGCACGCGATTCCCCACGGCCAGGCGGTGGCCTGGGGCTGCGACCTCATCAACTTCGTCGCGGCACGGCGCGGAAAGCTGGACGAGACGACCCGCGCGCGAATCCAGGGGGTCATCCGGAGACACTTCGCCTGCCGCCTGCCACGCGCCGTCAGCGCGCAGGAGCTTCTGGCGGCTGCGAAGACGGACAAGAAGTCGGCCGGGGGCGCTGTCTCGCTCGTCTTCCTCGAACGCCCCGGCAAGCTGTCGCTGCACAAGACGGTCCTCGACGAGGTGCTCGAGGCGCAGGTGGCCGAATATCTGGAAGAGCACGACGTGTTCCGGCCTGGAGCATGACAGAACAGTGGGACCAGCTGGCGATGAGCCGCCAGGAACAGGTGTGCTAGCAGATGTACTTCGCTGAGCGCTGCGTAGTCTGCGATTCGGAATCCCTCGTCCGCTATCCGGCGGTGACCTCGCCCTTCATCGCGCAGATCGTGCAGTGGCCCGCCCCGCAGCACTGCAGCCTGGTCGAATGCGCCGGGTGTGGCCATCGCTTCTTCGATCTTCGCCTCGACGAAGCCGAGATGGGCCAGCTTTATGGCAATTACCGGGGCAAGGACTACTTCGCCATCCGGCACCATTGGGAGCCTTGGTATTCCAAAGCGATTAACCAAGCGATTGGGCACGACCAGCGCGAAATCGATTCCCGGCGCGACTACGTCCTCCAATTCCTTCGCAAGTCCCTGCCGCCGGCCGTCTTCGCCGGCGAGGTCCTGGATTACGGGGGAGACAAGGGCCAGTTCATTCCGCCCGAGCTGGGGCGGAAGAAATACGTCTTCGAAGTATCGGATCAGGAGCCGGTCGAGGG
Source organism: Deltaproteobacteria bacterium (assembly GCA_043782525.1). Taxonomy (GTDB): domain Bacteria; phylum Myxococcota; class Myxococcia; order Myxococcales; family 40CM-4-68-19; genus 40CM-4-68-19. Next base: position 2,620 of record JAYWAJ010000339.1, read on the forward strand.
CATCGTGCGGCTCGGCACGAAGCAGGCGCTACGTCGCCCGTTCGACCTGGTCATGCTCTGCCACGTGCTCGAGCACCTCTCGGATCCCTTCCAGTTCCTGCTCGAGCTTCGTGAGCAGCTTGGACCGGCAGGCCCCGCGCAGTGGATGTACGCGGAGGTTCCTCTCGAGCGGCCCCGACTGCTCAAGCGCCCCACCACCAGGACCGCGCGGCGGGGTGCGGCGGACTGGATTTTGCGAGCGCGGCTGGCCTGGCTGGGTCTCGACTTCTACTCCACGTTCTTTCGCGTCAAGCTGAACACCGTGCCGCCCTTCGGATTCATCAGGATGCACGAGCACCTGAATTTCTTCAGCGGCAAGTCGCTGCGCAGCCTGTTCGAGAGGGCGGGCTTTGCAGTCACCGCAAGCGAAGAAGGTTCGGTTTCGTCTGCTTCGGGAGTCGGCGGCGTAGTGAAGTTGCTCGCCCGCCGGACCTCCTGAGCCATGCGGGCCCGCGTCTGCCTCGATGCCCGCAGCCTCCCCGCTGGCGCGGTCAACGGAACCTCCGTCTACGCGGTGGAGCTCATCCGGCACCTGCCGCCGTCGGTCGAGCTCACCGTCCTCGCTGGCAGCCCGGCCCAGCGCGCCGCGCTCGAGGCGCTGCCCGTCCGCGCCGTCCTCGAGCTCCCCGACTGCGACATCTTCCACCGCCCCTCCCAGTTCTATCCGCCCGCCACGCTCGACCTCTTCCTCCACACCCGCGCGCATCCCGTCCTCACTTATCTCGACCTCATCTCCTACCGGACGCCCGCGCTCTTCCACAGCGAAGCCCTCCACCGCGAATACCGTGCCCTGTCCTTTGCCTCCCTGCACGCAGCGCAGGCGGTGCTGGCCATCTCCGGGCACGCGCGCCGCGAGATCATCGACACGTTCGGGCTGCCGGACGAGCGCGTCCACTGCATCCCCCTCGGCGTCGACGCTGCCTTCTTCGGCGCCCGCGATGCCGAGCACAACCGCGCGGTGCTGCGCCGGCGCGGCCTCGAAGGCCGGTACTTCTTCTGCAGCGGCAGCGACTATCCCCACAAGAACCTCGGCCCGCTGCTGCGCGGATATGCCTGGCTGCGATCGATCTGGAAGGGCCCGGGCGCGGTGCCGGGCCTTTTGCTCGTCGGCCCTCCCTCGGGCGCGCCGGGCGGCATCTTCCAGTTGGGCGATTGCCCGGCAACCGGCGTGCGCTACCTCGGCACCGTCGGCCGCGACGAGCTGGCGGCGCTCTACCAGGAAGCGCTGGCTTTCGTGTATCCCAGCACGTACGAAGGCTTCGGGCTGCCCGTCCTCGAGGCGATGGCTGCAGGGACGCCGGTGCTCTGCGCGCGGCTCACCGCCCTGCCCGAAGTCGCCGGCGACGCCGCGCTCTATCTCGACCAGTTCTCGCTCGAGGAAATCGCGCAGCGGTTACTGCTGCTGGCGACGGACGTCGACCTGCGCCGCCGCCTCATCGACGCCGGCCGCCTGCGCGCGCAGCAGTTCCGCTGGGAGGAGACGGCGCGCAAGACGGCGGAGGTCTACGCCGCGGTGGCGGCGCAGCCCGCGCCCGACGCGCT
>JAYWAJ010000340.1:0-4199 GCA_043782525.1 Deltaproteobacteria bacterium
CCGCCGTCTCCACGCCCTCGGCGATCACCTCGACGCCCAGGTTCTTCCCCAGCGCCAGGATGGTCTCGACGATGCGGCGGTTCTTGTCGTCGACACCCATGGTCTGGACGAACGAGGCGTCGATCTTGAGGATGTCGATGGGCATGCGGTGCAGGTAGCTGAGCGAGCTGTAGCCGGTGCCGAAGTCGTCGATGACCAGCTTCAGGCCCAGCTGCCGCAGCCGGTTCAGGCAGCGGGTCGCCGCCGCCTCGTTCTCCACCAGCACCGTCTCGGTCAGCTCGAGGCGGAGCAGGTGCGGATCGAAGCCGGTGGCGTCGAGCACGTCGGAGATCTGCTCGACCAGGTCCGGCTGCAGGATCTGGCGCCCGCTGACGTTGACCGCGAGCGACAGCCCGGGCATGCGCGGGTAGCGCTTCTGCAGGGCCTGGGTCTGCCGGCAGGCCTCGAGCAGGACCCAGCGGCCCAGCTCGGAGATGATGCCGGTCTCCTCCGCCATGGGGATGAACTCGCCGGGCGGCACCAGCCCCCGGACGCGGTGCTGCCAGCGCACCAGCGCCTCGAAGCCGACGATGCGCGCGGACTGCAACGCGACGACGGGCTGGTACTTCACCCGCAGCTCGCCGCGGTCGAGGGCGCGCCGCAGGTCGGTCTCCAGCTGCAGCACCGCCACCGCGTGGTCGTGCATGGTGATGTCGAAGACCGCGTGGCGGGCGTTGCCCTGCGCCTTGGCGCGGTACATCGCCGTGTCGGCGTCGCGGAGCAGATCCTCGGGCTTGTGGTCCTGCAGGCCGCCCAGCGCGATGCCGATGGACGCCGAGGTGAAGACCTCCTGCCCGTTCAGCTCGAAAGGCTGCGACAGCTCGCGCTGCACCCGGTCGGCGACCGGCCCCGCCGCCAGCGCATCGCCAACACCCTCGACGAGGATGGCGAACTCGTCTCCGCCCAGCCGCGCCACCGTGTCCCCGGCTCGGCGGATGCGGTCGAGCCTGCGGGCGACGGCGATGAGGAGCTGATCGCCGGCGCGGTGGCCCATCGAATCGTTGACCAGCTTGAAGCGGTCGATATCGAGGAAGACCACGGCGAACCCGCCGCCTTTGCGCCCGCGCGCCCGCTCCAGCGCCTGCCCCAGCCGCTCCATGAAGAGCGAGCGGTTGGGCAGCCCGGTGAGCGCATCGTAGAAGGCGGCGTGCCAGAGCTTCTGCTGCGCCCGCAGCCGCTCGGTGACGTCGGTGGCCAGCACCAGGCGCGCCCGCCGCTCGAGGAACGTCAGCGCGTGCGAGGTGATCTCGACGTCGATGATCTCCTTGTTGGCCTTGCGGTGCCGCCAGACCGAGGGCGGCGCGGTGGCGGGGATCTCCTGCTCGAGCTGCTGGTAGAGCCGCTCCAGGTCCTCGAGGGGGCGGATCTCCTCGATGGTCATGGCGAAGAACTCTTCGCGCGAGTAGCCGTAGTGTTTGATGGCCGCCTGGTTCACCGCCAGGAAGCGCAGCGACTCGAGGTCGTAGACCCACATCGGCTGCGGGCTGGCGTCGAAGAGGAGGCGGTGGCGCTCCTCCGAGTTGCGCAGCGCCTCCAGCGTCTTGTTGCGGTCGGTGACGTCGCGGTTCGACATCCACACCGCGCGGCGCCCGCGGAACTCGACCGCGCCCGCCGACACCTCGACGACGATGGGGGTGCCGTTGCGCCGCAGGTGGCGCGCCTCGAAGTTGCCGGTGGCCGGGTCGGCGCCCTTCCGCAGCTTCTCGCAGTCGGCGGAGGGCCACACCTCGGAGAGATGCAGCCCGACCAGCGCGGCGCGCGTGTAGCCGTACACTTCGGCGCAGCGCTGGTTGGCGTCGAGGATCACGCACTGGTCCGGGTCGACGATCAGAACCGCGTCGTGGGCGCTCTCGAAGAGCGCGCGGTACTCGCGCTCGGACCGGCGCAGGGCATCTTCAGCCGGCTTGCGCTGGAGGATGGCGCCGAGCTGCGCCGAGACGAACACCAGCGTCTCGAGCAGCGATGGGTGCGGCTCCTGCGGGCTGGCAGAAAAGAACTCCATGACCCCGAGGAGGCGCTCGCCGAGAAGCAGGGGAAAGGAGATGGTGGCACGCGTGCCGGTGGAGCCGGGCCCCGGCTCGATGCGGTCAGGCAGCCGCGTCCAGCAGGGCTTGCCGTCGAGGACTTCGGGGACCGGGCCGGTGCCGTCGCGCCGCTCTTCTGCCAGCGTCCGGAAGCTGCCCAGCTGCGCCGGATCCTGCAGGTGCCAGAAGGTCCGCTGCGCCACGTCGCCCGCGTTCTCCGAGAATTGCAGGCGGCACGCCTGCCAGCCCAGCGACGCGCAGATGCGGGCGATGGCGACGCGGAGCGCGTCCTGCACCGTGGGGGCCTCATCGGCCGCCTGCACGATCGACTGGAGCAAGAGCAGCCGCTGTTCCGGCGTTCCTGTCAGGGTCGCGATCGGTCGGGACAAATCTCGGCTCCGGTACCCACCGGAGCGGCAGGAGGCGCGGAGACTAGATCAAGTTCAGGTGTAGGTCGCAAGGCGCACAAACCTTCACTACGTGTTTCTACGCGACCTGCTCCTCGAGGGCGCGCACCGGGAAGAGGCGCTCTTCGATGGCGTGCAGCTCGTCGGCCGCGCTGGGCTGCACGATCTCGCAGGCGTCCGCCTCCGCCAGGATGCGCCGGACCAGCTGGTGGTTCAGCGCGTGTCCGGACTTCACCGCGGTGAGGTGCCCGAGGATCGGCATGCCGATCAGGGACAGGTCGCCCATGGCGTCGAGGATCTTGTGGCGCACGAACTCGTCCGGAAAGCGGAGTCCGTCGGGATTGAGGATGTTGAAGTCGTCCACCACCACCGCGTTGTCCAGCGACCCGCCGCGCGCCAGGCCCGCCTTGTGGAGCCGCTCGACGTCGCGCTTGAACCCGAAGGTCCGGGCGCGCGCGATCTCCTTCTGGAACGAGCGCTCGGTCAGGTCCATCCGGTAGCTCTGGTCGGAGATGAGCGGGTGGCGGAAGTCGATGGTGTAGCTGATGGAGAACTTGCCTCGCGCCGGAGCGAGACGCGCCAGCTTGTCGCCGTCGGTGACGGTGACGGCCTTGCGGACGAGGAGGAAGCGCCGCGACTGCCGCAGCTCGTGGATGCCGGCCTTCCGCACCAGCTGCACGAACGGCTCGGAGCTGCCGTCCATGATAGGGATCTCGGGCCCCTCGACCTCGATGCGTGCGTTGTCGATGCCGCAGCCTGCCAGCGCCGCCAGCAGGTGTTCGACGGTGCCGATGCGGACGCCAAGGCGCCCGAGCGAGGTGTTCATGGTGGTGTCGACAACGAACTCGGCGAGCGCAGGGATCTCGACGCCATCCCGGATGAGGACGATGCCGCTGTCCGCGGGAGCGGGGGCGAGCGTCAGCCGGACGTTGGCGCCGGAGTGCAGACCGACACCTTCGAGAGAGGCGCGGTGCTTGAGGCTTCTCTGCCGGAAGGGGTGCAAATCCATGCTGGGAACTTCTCCTCCGTTGGTGGAGCCGCTGCAGGATTCAAAAGTCAGCAACTTTGATGCCGGCAGACAGAACGGTTTCGAAAAGCTAGTCCTTCCGAGGCTTTCTGTTGTGCTACCCCGCTGCAGTGCAGGCCTGCGCCCTGCTTCCGCCTCACGGGACTGCGACACGGCTGTCGCGGTCATGGATAAAAGCTGGCGTCCGGGCGTGCCAGCGCCGGCTTTGCTGCAGTGCGTCCTACCGCGACTCCAGGGCCTTCGCAAGCGTCTGTTGGTACGCCGATGCGTCGATGGGCAGCTTCTGCAGCTCCCCGCGCTTTCCCACCAGCTCCATCGCCCGGTCGAGGATGTCCGCGAAGCGCAGGCAGTCGTCGCGCAGCCGCTGCAGGCGGATGGTGGTGCTCTCGCCGCGGCGGCTCGACCACCCTTCCAGGAGATCGAGGAACCGATCGAAGAGCTCGCGGTCCGAGTGGCGCAGCAGCTGGTAGCCGACGTCGCGGAACCCGGTCGCGTAGCGGCGCAGCGCTTCGGCGGCGTGCAGATCGGAGCTGTCCTGCCCGAGGGCCCGCGCGGTGTGGCGGCACATCTCGCGGAACACCCAGAGGTCCCGGCGCAGGCGCTCGCTCTGGGCGAGGCGGGCTCCCTCGTCCTCGAAGAGCTCGGCCTTGCCCAGCGCCGGATCGAGGGCGCGGGCGATGGCGCCGATGGCGTCCTTGGTCG
>JAYWAJ010000341.1:0-4187 GCA_043782525.1 Deltaproteobacteria bacterium
GTCACCACCATGCCGACGCCGCCGCGCCCCGGCAACGAGCTGAATGCGCTGCTCGGCAAGGGCAGCCAGTTCGAAGGCAAGCTGCTCTTCGAGGGCACCGTCCGCATCGACGGCAAGTTCTCGGGCGAGATCATCTCCACCGACACCCTCATCATCGGCGAAGGCGCCGAGGTGAAAGCCAACCTCACCGTCGGCACGCTCACCTGCCTGGGCGACTTCCAGGGCGACGCCAAGGCGACCAAGTCCATCGAGCTGAAGGCGCCCGCCAAGGTTCGCGGCAACCTGACCACCGCCTCTGTCGTCATCGAGCGCGGCGTCTTCTTCGACGGCACCTGCAAGATGGACACGGGCGGCAACGGCAACACCACGCCCCCGCTGCGCAAGTAACGGCTTCAAGCGCACCGCGGAGGCGCGGAAAACGCGGAGCTTCTGGGGTTCCGGTTCCGAGGGCGCGCCTCTGTGCGGGCTGGCGCCTCGGTCCCGACCAGACCGTTCTCAGCGTCTCCGCGGTGTGCTTTTGCTTTACTGCTTGCTGACCGGCGCCGTCTGCGTGCCGGCGGTCGAGATGCCCACCTTGATCTGCCGCGGCTTCGTCTCCGCCTTCTTGGGCAGCGCGATGCGCAGCACGCCGTCCCTGCTCTCGGCGCGGATGTGCTCGGCGTCCACCGTGTCCGGCAGCGTGAAGGTGCGCGTGAAGGACCCGTAGGTCCGCTCGATGCGGTGGTATCCGTCGCGACGCTGCTCGTTCTCCAGCTTGCGCTCGCCCCGGAGGGTCAGCGTGTTGCCCTCGACGAGCAGCTCGACGTTCTTGGCTTCGACCTCCGGCAGCTCCACCTTCAGGGTGATGCCGTCCTGGTCCTCGAAGACGTCGACCAGCGGCGACCAGCCGGCGGTCATCGGGGCTTCCTCGCGCTCCCGGCTGCCGTACGCGGAGCCGAAGGTGCGCAGGAGCTGGTCCTGCAGGTTGAGCAGATCGCGGAAGGGATCGGAACGAACGATGGCCATGATTTCCTCCTCGTGAAAGGTCGCAAAACCGCGAGCCCTTGCCCGCGATTCCGGCGACGCGACCGAAGGTAAAACAGGGTCGGGCTCCGTCAAGCGCCCGCAGAAGCGGGTGGCGAAAAGCAGCGCCATTTCGTAGGCTGCGGCGCCCTTCGCGGGGCCTTCCCATGCCGGACCGCTTGGACATGCTGCGAAACGCGCTGCTCCTCGAAGCCGTGCCCGAGGACGAGCTGGAGCAGCTCGCCGCGCTGGTGCGCCCCGTCGAGCTGCACGCCGCCGAGACCTTCGCGGTGCGCGGCCAGCCCAGCTCCGGCATGGTGCTGGTCCAGGCCGGCGCCCTGGAGGTGATCCTCGACTCGACGCCCATCTGCTCGCTCTCGCCGGGCAGCATCTTCTCCGAGGAGTCGCTGGTCTCCGACTCTCCTTCGCCGGCCACCCTGCGCGCCGCCGCCGACTCCACCATCGGCGTGCTCGAGCGCGACGCGGTCGAGGGGCAGATCGACCTCATGCCGAAGCTGTGGGAGGTCCTCGACCGCGCCTGGCGCCACCGCATCCTCGCCGCGCGGCTCTACAGCATCGACCTCTTCCGCGAGCTGCCCGCCGACGTGCGCCTCGCCATCTCCGACGCCTTCGACGAGGTCGACCTGCCGGCCGGGGCGCTGCTCGCCAGCGAAGGGAAGGTCCTCGACTGCTTCTGGGTCATCCGCGAAGGACAGGCGGAGCTGCTGCTGCCGGAGGGCGACGGGCCCTCCTCGGTGATGCTGCGCAACGGCGAGTACGTCGGCGACCTGGCGGTGGTGGAGGACTTTCCCCAGAGCGCGACCGTCTCCGCGCCCTACGGGCTGCGGGCCATGAAGCTGACCCGCGGGGCGTTGCGCGACACGCTCGCCCGCTACCCCGGGGCGCTCGGCGAGATCGAGGCGGTGGCGGCGCGGCGCAAGGAATCGATCTTGTAACAGGCCTCAGGCTTCAGGCCTCAGGCCTCAGGGCCTGAAGCCGCCGGGTCATTTTCCGCGGCGCGCTTTTCCCACGCTTGCCAGGGCGCGGCCGTTGGGGAGATCCTCGAGGAGGCCGCCGGGGACGCGGCCCTGGGAGACGGTGGTCGCCAAGGGATGCTCCTGGTGACGTCCCTTCGGCCGCCGCATCCTGGCGATCTCCTTCTTGGCGACGCGCACCAGCCGGTCCGCCGCCACGTCGAGGGCGCCGTAGACGTCGGGGGTGCTCTCCTCGATCTGGATGGTTCGCGCCCCCGGCATGTGCAGCGTCAGGTGGCACTCCTTCGACTCGCCGCCGTGTCCGCTGGCGACGCCGAGCTCCACCCGCAACTCGGCCGCCTGGTCGTCGTAGAAGCGGCGCAGCGGCGCCATCAAGTGTTCCTCGGCGTAGCGCCGCATCCCTGCCGTGACTCGCATCTGCTTGCCTTGGACGATGAGCTTCATGCGGCAAAACTACGCACCGGTTCCGGTCGCCGCACCGCATTGACCCCGTACAACCCCCGTGCTAGGAAGCGCCGCCCCAAGGCCCTCTGAGGAGCCCGTTCATTGATCGACGCCAGCGTCGCCCGACGTTACGCCCGCGCCCTGCTCTCGCTCGGCCTCGAAGAGGGCCGGCACGAGCAGTTCGGCGACGAGCTCGGCGCCGTCCTCAAGGCGCTCGAAGGGAGCCCCGAGGCCGCGCTGCTCCTCGGCCATCCCGGGTACACCGGCGAGCAGCGCCAGGGCGCTGTCGCCACGCTGGCCTCCTCGCTCAAGCTCTCCCCGCTGGTGGTGAGCTTCCTGCGGCTCCTGGTCGACCGGCAGCGCATCGGAGACCTTCCCCAGATCGGGCGCTCCTACCGCGCCCTGCTCGACGTCGAGGTCGGCCGCGTCCGCGCCACCGTCACCTCGGCGGCGCCGCTCTCCGACCAGGAGACGGCCCGCCTGCGCGAGACCCTCGAGAAGATGACCGGCCGCACCATCGTGCTCGACACCCGGACCGACCCGGCCCTCCTCGGCGGAGTCGTCACCCAGGTAGGAGCCACCCAGTTCGACGGCAGCTTGCGCACCCAACTCGAACGCATGCGGGACGCCTTGAAGGGCGCACCGGTTTAACGACTTTCGGAAACGGAGCCGTACCAGAATGGAAATCCGCGCTGACGAAATCAGCCGCATCCTGCGAGAGCAGATCAAAGGCTACGGCAAGCAGGTGGAAGTCGCCGAGACCGGCACGGTGCTCAGCACCGGCGACGGCATCGCCCGCGTCTACGGCCTCGAAGGCGTGATGGCCGGCGAGCTGGTCGAGTTTCCCAACGGCCTGATGGGCCTGGTGCTCAACCTCGAGGAGGACTCGGTCGGCGTGGCGCTGATGGGCGAGCAGCAGCACCTGCGCGAAGGCGACCTCGTCAAGCGCACCGGCCGCATCGCCGACGTGCCGGTCGGCCCGGAAGTGGTCGGGCGGGTGGTCGACGCCCTCGGCAAGCCCATCGACGGCAAGGGGCCCCTGGGCGGCAAGCTGCGCCGCAAGATCGAGGTGAAGGCGCCCGGCATCGTCTCCCGCGAGTCTGTCAAAGAGCCGATGCAGACGGGCATCAAGGCCATCGACGCCATGATCCCCATCGGCCGCGGCCAGCGCGAGCTGATCATCGGCGACCGCCAGACCGGCAAGACCGCGGTGGCCGTCGACGCGATCATCAACCAAAAAGGCCAGAACATGTTCTGCATCTACGTGGCCATCGGTCAGAAGCAGTCGACCGTGGCGCGCGTGGTGGACAAGCTCGCCCAGCACGGCGCCATGGACTACACCACCGTGGTCGCCGCCAACGCCTCCGATCCGGCGCCGCTCCAGTTCCTCGCGCCCTACACCGGCGTCACCATGGGCGAGTACTTTCGCGACAGCGGCCAGCACGCGCTCATCATCTACGACGACCTCTCCAAGCAGGCCGTCGCCTACCGCCAGCTCTCGCTTCTGCTTCGCCGCCCGCCGGGCCGCGAGGCGTATCCGGGCGACGTCTTCTACCTGCACAGCCGCCTGCTCGAGCGCGCCGCCAAGATGTCGAAGGAGCAGGGCGGCGGATCGCTCACCGCGCTGCCCATCATCGAGACCCAGGCAGGCGACGTCTCGGCGTACATCCCCACCAACGTCATCTCGATCACCGACGGCCAAATCTTCCTCGAGACCGACCTCTTCAACTCCGGCCAGCGGCCCGC
>JAYWAJ010000342.1:0-4175 GCA_043782525.1 Deltaproteobacteria bacterium
AGCCATCGTTCAAGGAAGACGGCAAGCTGCACGCCGGCAACTCCTCGGGCATCGTCGACGGCGCCGCGGCGGTGGTCATCTCGACCAAGGGCAGGGCGCGCAGCCTGGGCCTCAAGCCGCGGGCCAAGATCGTCAGCATGGCGGTGGTCGGCTCCGACCCGGTGCTCATGCTGACCGGGCCCGTTCCGGCTTCGCGCAAGGCGCTGGCGCAGGCGGACCTGACCGTGGCCGACATCGACCTCTTCGAGATCAACGAAGCCTTCGCGCCCATTCCCATCCTCGTCGCCGCCGAGCTGGGCATTCCCATGGAGAAGGTGAATCCCAACGGCGGCGCCATCGCGCTCGGCCATCCGCTGGGAGCCACCGGGGCCATGCTGCTCGCCAGCGCCCTGCACGAGCTGGAGCGCACCGGGCAGCGCCGCGCGCTCATCACGCTCTGCATCGGCTACGGCATGGGCATCGCCACCATCATCGACCGCAAGGTGGACTGAGGCGGCGATGGGCGGCGTCCTCCTCGCGCTTCTGCTGGCCGCGGGCGGCGAGGCCGCGGATGCGGGCCTGCCGCTTCTGCCGTCCGCTGCGGGCCTGCCGCTGCCGTCCGCGGGTCTGCCGCTGCCGTCCGCTGCGGGTCTGCCGCCGGATGCGGGCGGCCTGCCTCTGCCGGCCGAGGCGAAGCGCGCCGAGGCAGCGGCGGCGCATCTCAAGCGCGGCGACGCGGCCTTTGCCGCCCGGGACTTTCGCGCCGCCCTCTTCGCCTGGCAGGACGCCCTGCGGATCTCGCCGGACCACCTCGAGGCGCTGGTCAAGGCCGGCCAGGCCTACGCGCGCCTGGGTCACGACGAGGAGGCCATCGCGCAATGGACGCGGGCGCTCGGGATCGACCCGCAGAACGCCACCGCGCGGGAGGGACTCGCCGCCGCCAGGGAGCGCCGGGCCGCGCTGGCCGTCGACGACGCCGCCGCCCGGTACACGAGAGCAGTCGCGTTGATCCGGGGCCGCCAGTTTGCCGAGGGCGCGGCCGAGCTCGACCGGGCGCTCGCCCAGAAGCCCCACTTCGCCGTCGCGCTGGTCGCTCGAGGATCGGCGCGGGTGGGGCAGGGGCGCTTCGAGGAAGCCGTCGCCGACTACGCAGCAGCGCACAACGAAGACCCCCGGCTGGCCTCGCCGCTGCTCGGCCTGGCCGAGGCGTACCGGGGCCTGGGGCAGAAGGAAAAGGCAGCGCAGCTCTACCGGCAGTTCGCCCAAAGCGACGCGCCCGACGCGCAGCCGGCGCTGAAAGAGTACGCCTTGCAGAGCGCGCAGGCGCTCGCCCCGCCCTGACCTGTCCTTCGATCGACGCGGCCCCACGCGCAATGATTGCGAACGGCGTTCGCGCGACGTATGTCTCCGCCGCACTCCGATGCCGACCCCTCCGAAAGCTACCGACACCGAGCCGCTCGCTCCTTCCGCCTCGCCCGACCTTCCCGGGCCGATGCCTGCGACCGCCCGGGCGCTCGATGCGCTCGACCTGCACCGCGGCGACCCGGCCCATCCCGGCGTGCCCCTCGCTCCGCCGGGAATCGCGCCGGAGTCGGACGTGCGCGTGCACAGCCCGTCGTCGGCGGCGCCGCAGCCCAGCCACGGACACGTCCATGAAGGACTCGGCGAGCTGCCCTGGGCCTATGGCGACGCGCGCCTCGTCAGCCTGGTGCGCGATCCGGCCACGCTCTTCGTCTACTGGGACTTCTCGCCGCAGCAGATCGACCAGGCCTTCAACGGGCTGGGCGCCGCGCGCGCGCACCTCAAGCTGTTCACCCCGCGCGCGGGCGTGAACGAGCTGGTGCGCGACACCGAGGTGCACCTGGAAGCGCGCGGCTGGTACGTCCGCGAGCTGTCCCCCGGCACCGAGCTGCGCGCCGAGCTGTGGGCGGTGGGCGCGAGCGGCGCCCGCATGCTCCGCGCCGCGCGCCCGGTGAAGCTGCCGGCCGAGACGCCCTCCGAGCAGCTGGAGACCTTCTACCTGAGGCTGCCCCTCGACCATTCGCTGCGCGACGGCATCCACAGCGGCCGCCCCCTCAACTACGGCGGCGCGGCGCCGGCGGGCTGGGAGCGGCGCGTCCAGCCGCGCAGCTTCGGCGAGAGCAGCCAGGGTCCCCTGGGCCTCAACTCCGGCGCCCGGCTGCCCTGGAGCATGACCCACCTCATGCTCCCCGATCTCGGGGGCGGGAAATGACCAAGGGCGCGCTCGCCATCGTGCTGCACGCGCACCTGCCCTACGTCCGGCATCCGGAGTATCCGGAGTTCCTCGAGGAGGACTGGCTCTACGAGGCGATGACCGAGACCTACCTGCCGCTGCTCGAGGTCTTCGACAAGTGCGTCGAGGACGGCGTGAAGTTCCGCCTGACGCTGACGCTGACGCCGCCGCTGGTGGGGATGATGCGCGACCAGCTCTTGATGGAGCGCTATGCGAAGCGGCTCGACTCGCTCTGCGAGCTGGCCGACAAGGAGCTGCACCGCACCCGCGGCGACGCGCAGTTCGCGCCCCTGGCCAGGCATTACCAGGAACATCTCTATCACCTGCGCCGGCTCTTCCATGACCGCTACCACCGCGACCTGGTGGGCGCCTTCAAGCGCCTGCAAGACTCCGGCGCGCTGGAGATCATCACCTGTGGCGCCACCCACGGCTTCTTGCCCCTGATGATGCAGCCCGAGGCGATCCGGGCGCAGGTGCAGGTGGCCTGCGCGCACTACCGGATGCACTTCGGCCGCGACCCGCGCGGCATCTGGTTGCCCGAGTGCGGCTACGCCCCCGGCATCGACAAGTACCTGGCGGCGGAGAACATCCGCTTCTTCTTCGTCGACTCGCACGCGCTGGCCAACTCGGTGCCCCGGCCCCGGCGCGGCGTCTATGCGCCCATCTATACCCCCAGCGGGGTGGCGGCCTTCGCCCGCGATCCCGAGAGCTCGATGCAGGTGTGGAGCGCCGAGAACGGATATCCCGGCGACCCTTCCTATCGCGAGTTCTATCGGGATATCGGCTGGGATCTCGATACCGATTATGTCCGCCCCTATATCCAGGCCACCGGCGACCGCAAGAACACCGGAATCAAATACTATCGAATCACCGGCAAGGTTCCTTTGGGCGAGAAGCTGCCCTATGACCCCGCCGCCGCCCGCGCCCGCGCCGAGCAGCACGCCGCCAACTTCCTCTTCAACCGCACCAAGCAGATGGAATACCTGCGCGGCGCCCTCGGCGAGGGTGGCCCGCCGCCCATCGTCATCAGCCCCTACGACGCCGAACTCTACGGCCACTGGTGGTACGAAGGGCCCATGTTCCTCGACTTCCTCATCCGCAAGGCGGCGCGGGACCAGGACGTCCTGGAATTGAAATCGCCCATCGATTACCTGGCCGAATACCCCGAGCAGCAGCTCTCGCAGCCGCCCCTCTCCTCCTGGGGCGCGGGCGGGTATTCCGGGGTCTGGCTCGACGAGGTCAATGACTGGATCTACCGGTATCTCCACAAGGCGGAGTCGCGCATGGTCGAGATGGCGCGGCTGCACCAGGACGCCAGCGGCGTCACCCGGCGCGCCTTGAACCAGGCGGCGCGCGAATTGCTGCTGGCGCAGAGCTCCGACTGGGCCTTCATCATCAAGACCGGCACCATGGTGGACTACGCCGTGCGCCGCACGCGCGAGCACCTGCTGCGCTTCACCCGGATCTACCAGCAGCTGCGCAAGAACCAGGTGGACGAAGCCTGGCTCGCGACGGTGGAGGCGAAGGACAACCTCTTCAGCGCCATCGACTACCGGGTCTACCGGCCGAGCGCCTAGCCGCCCGTTCCCTGCAACACCTGTCGCCTCATGCACAGATTGTCCTCCGGATGGGGACCTCTGGACTGGAGCAGGCAGGCATGCGAGTGGCGCTCGTCTCGACTCCTTTCGTCTCCACGCCGCCCAACGGCTACGGCGGCACCGAGCTCGTGGTGGCCGAGCTCGCCCGGGCGCTCGCTCTGCGCGGCGTCGAGGTGGTGGTCTACGCCACCGGCGATTCCGACGTGGCGAGGCCGCCGGGAGCGCCCGGCTCCATCGAGGTGCGCTCGTACTTCAGCCACCCGCAGTGGCCGCCCGAGCCGGGCGTCGATCGCATCCACTCCACCTGGAGCCTGCGCGACGCCGCCCGCGACCCGCGCGGCTTC
>JAYWAJ010000343.1:0-11018 GCA_043782525.1 Deltaproteobacteria bacterium
AGCGCGCCGATGGACCGCAACGCCGGGTCGCGGAGATCGAGCGAGAGCCGGTATCGCCTGGCGCCGCGGAGAACGGGCGAGAGCCAGAGCAGCTGCGCCGCGCTACCGGCCACGCTGGCGATGGCGACGCCGCGGATCCCCAGCGACGGGACCAGGGCGAGGGAGAGGCCGAGCAGGATGCAGGCGCCGAAGAGTGGCGCCAGCGCCGTCGGCCAGAAGCGCTCCTGCGACTGGTAGATGCCCGCGAGGACGACGCTGAGCGAGCCGAGGACGGTGGCCGGAAGCAGCCAGCGCAGGAGCTGGACGGAGAGCTGGATCGCGGCCGGGTCCAGGCCGGGAACGATGCGGTGCATGATCTCGCCGGCGAAGGCCAGCACCACCACGACGGCGGCGGTGAGCCCGAGCGCGGTGACGTTCAGCACGTTGCTGGCCACCCGCCAGGCCGCGTCCGCGCCGCGCTGGTGCAAGGCCTCGACGTAGGCGGGGATGAAGACCACGCTCAGGCTGGAGAAGAAGACGGCCCCGAGGAGCGCGGGCAGCGTGGTGGCGGCGACGTAGGCGTCCATCTCCGCGCCGGTCCCGAAGCGGAAGGCGAGATAGGCCTGGGTGGCGAAGTTGACGGCAAGGCCGAGCAGCGAGGACCCCGTCAGGAGGATGCTGGCGCCGACGAGCCGCCTCATCCCGCCTTCCTCACCAGCGGGCCGCGGCCGGCCCATCGCGCGGCCCAATGCATGGCCTCGCGAACGACGGCGCGAGAGACGGTTCCCGGCGAGGTCCGGCGGAGCCAGGAGACGAACTCCGGGAGTTCGCGCACTCCTTCCCGGTGGGCGGGCGCGCGAGGCAGGTCCCTTCCCGCCACAGCAACGGCGAGGAACCGCCGTGCGACGGCCTCCGGCGAGTACCGCCGCCAGACTTCGCCCTGCGCCGCCTCGAGGTAGGCGCGCCGGGCCGCTGGCGAACGGAGGCGCTCGACGACCTCGCCCAGCTCCTCCGGGCCGTCGAAGAGCGCCTGCTCCACGCCGGCCTCGCGGGCGGTGCGCTCGTACTCAGGCGTGCGGCTGACCACCGCCGGGACGCCCCAGGTGATGCTGGCGATCATCCGGTTGTTGCTCTTCGAGCGATCGTTTTCGCCGCCGTCGTGCGGCAGGACGGTTAGCGCGCAGCTCTGCAGCAGGGCGACGAAGCCGTCCTTCGTCCAGGGCACGAAGGCGATCGAGGGGAAGCGGGCCGAGAGCGGCGCGATGGCAGCGGCGCTGGTGGAGACGACCACCTCGACGCCCTGCAGGGCGGCGAGGCGCAGGGCGTACCGTTCGAAGAGCGGAAGGTTGGTGGCATGGCCGAACCAGAGCACGCGTAGCAAGTCCCCCTCCGGCAGGTCCGGGCGCGCCGGCCCCGCGGGGGAGTAGTCGATGGTGTCGGGCACGACCTCCACCGCTCGCGCTCCGTAGTCCGAGAGGAGCAGATCGCGGTGACCGGCGGTATCTGTCGTGACCAGGTGGGCGACGCGGAGCAGCCGGAAGAGGACGGTGGGGGCGACCGAGTACCAGAGGGGGAGCCCGAGGTCGTCGACGTCGTAGATCACCAGCGTCCCCGCGCGGGCTGCCCTCCTCGCCAGCGCCAGCGTCTCGGGGGTGGCGCGCTTCTGGATGAAGAGGACGTCGGCCGGCCCCGCGTCTTCGAGGCGCGCGTCGTGCCCCAGCGCCGAGAGCGACCTCTGCAGGCTGAAGGCGCGGATGCGCGCGCTCGCGGCGGAGTCGTCGTGCGCAGGAAAGATGGAGATGCGCATCTACCGGGCGGCCGAGGCGAACGCGGCGACCGCAGCGCAGACCGCCTCGACCTCGCTGCCGGTGAGCCGGGTCGAGAGCGGCAGCGAGACCAGCCGGGCGCTCGCCCGTGCGGCGGCCGGACAGGTGCCCGCCGCGCTCGCGTACATCCGGTAGGAGGTGTTGTCTTCGTAGTGGACGCCGCCAAAGATCCCGGCCGCGGCCAGGGCCGAGAGCAGGTCGTCCCGGCGCCCGGCGAGGACCTGGTAGAGGTGCCGCGACGGCTCGCACCCTTCCACCATGGGGACGAGCTCCACGCCGGGGAGCCCGCGCAACCCCGCGTCATACCCCTGCGCGATCTGCCGGCGGCGGGCGTTGTCCTCGTCCAGGTACTTGAGCGCGACCAGCGCGATGGCAGCCATGATCGAGTTGCCGTTGTACTTGAAGCCCACGTTCTCCACGTCGTACTTCCAGGAGTAGGCGCCACCCGGCCCGGTGCGGGAATAGGTGTCTTTGTTGATTCCCATCCACGACCACTTGCGGGCTTCCGCGTCCAGCTCCGGGTCGCGCAGGCAGATCATGCCGGAGTCGGCGGTGGGCAGGTTCTTGACCGCATGGAAGCTGAAGATGGTCGCGTCCGCTTCCGCGCCCACGTGCGCGCCCGAGGCCGAGCGCGTTCCCGCCATGTGCGCCGCATCGAGGATGAGGCTGAGGCCGCGCTCCCGGCAGAGCCTCTGGATGCGATCGAGCTGGCCGGGATTCCCGCCCAGGCCGACGAACATGACCGCCCGCGTCCGCGGCGAGAGGCGCCGCTCCACCGCCTCCGGATCGAGGCAGAGATAGCGGTCGACGTCCGCGAACACCGGCTGCAGGCGCTCGTAGAGGATGGCGTGGTTGGTCGAGACGAAGGTGAGCGGCGTGGTGATGATCTCGTCGCCGTCGCTCCAGCCGTGTCGTTCCTTGAGGAGGCGGATCCCGAGGTGGAGCCCGGCGGTCGCCGAGGAGAGGAAGTGGGCATGCGGCAGGCGCGTGTACGCGCACCAGGCCTTCTCCATCTCCAGCGTCTTGAAGCCGAGCCCCGTCCAGCCCTTCTCCAGGCATTCCCGGATCTGCGCGAGAGTTTCCTCGATGCGGAAGGCGGGCGCGAAGAGAGTGATCGGCTTCATGGGGGAGAGTGTCGGCGCACGGCGCCACTTGCGCAAACGAATCTTCTCCGTTTGGCAGGCCCCGTCAACACGCGCGCATTCCTTGACACGCGCGCGAGGCGCCCCGAAGAATTGACCCATGCCGTCCTATCTCGTCACCGGCGGCGCAGGCTTCATCGGCTCGAACCTGTGCCATGCGCTGGCCGCGCGGGGCGATCGCGTGCGCGCCGTCGACAACCTCGTCACCGGGAAGGAGGAGAACCTGGCCGGCCTCGACGGCGTCGAGTTCCTCTTCGGCGACATCTGCGATCCCGGGGTGGCCGCGCGGGCGATGCGCGGCGTCGACTATGTGCTCCACCAGGCCGCCATCCCCTCGGTGCCGCGCTCGGTGGAGGATCCGATGGGGACCTCCCGCAACAACGTCATGGGCACCATCTCCTGCCTCGAGGCGGCGCGGAAGGAGGGCGTGAAGCGCCTGGTGCTGGCATCCTCCTCGTCGATCTACGGCGAGGTCGAGCCCGGCCTGGCCAAGACGGAGACCATGCTGCCGGCGCCGCTCTCGCCCTACGCCGCCGCCAAGATCGCCTGCGAATATTACCTGCGGGTCTTCTTCACCACCTACGGGTTCGAGTGCGTCGCCTTACGCTACTTCAACGTCTTCGGGCCGCGCCAGGACCCGACCTCGCGCTACTCCGCGGTCGTCCCCAACTTCATCGCCGCCGCGCTCGACGGCCAGACCGCGACCATCTACGGCGACGGTCACCAGTCGCGCGACTTCTGCTACGTCGGCAACGTGGTCGAGGCGAACCTGCTCGCCTGCACCGCCCCCGGCGCCGCCGGCAAGGTGATGAACGTCGCCTGCGGCGAGTCCACCTCGCTCCTGCAGATGGCGGCGGAGATCGGTCGCATCGTCGGCCGGCCGCTGGCCCTCGCCCATGCGCCGGAGCGCCTCGGCGAGGTGAAGCACTCCCTCGCCGACGTCTCGCTGGCCAGGCGCATCCTCGGGCGGGTCGGCGAGGTGAAGTTCGCGGCCGGCATCGAGGAGACCATCGCCTGGTACCGGCGCGCGCGGACCGATCAGGCGAGGCGCGCGTAGAGCGCTTCGTAGGCGGTCACCATCGCCGCCGCCGAATAGTTCTCCTCGACGTGCCGGCGGGCGGCGGCGCCGACCCGCGCGGCGCGGGATGGTTCGGTGAGCAGGTCGCGCAGCGCCGCGCCCATCGCGGCGGCGTCGCCGGGAGGGACGAGAACCCCGACCGACGGGCTGGAGATGACCCGGCGGTTTCCGCCCACGGCGGTGGCGATGGCGGGTAGCCCATGGGCCATCGCCTCGAGGAGCGCGTTCGAAATTCCTTCGCTGTACGAGGGCAGGAGGAAGACGTCGCCGGCGCAGAGGACCTGCCGCACGTCGGTGGTGGCGCCGAGGAAGCGGATTTTCTCTCCGGCGCCGCTGGCAGTGGCGAGGCCCTCCATCCGCTGGCGCTCGGGTCCGTCGCCCGCGACCACCAGGGTCGCGCCGCCGCCGCCCTGGGCAAACCCGTCGATGAGCAGGTCGAGGTTCTTCTCCCGGTCGAGGCGGCCGACGAAGAGCGCCACCGGGCCCAGCAGGCCCAGCCCGCGACGCGCGGCCTCCCGCTCGGCAGCTTCGGGCAGCGGCGGCAGCAGCACCCCGTTGGGGATCTCGACCCGCCGGCTCATGCCCGCCGACCGCATCTCTTCCATCATCTCGTCGCTCAGGCCGACGCAGGTGGCCCGCGCCGCGATCAGCCGCAGCGCTGCCCCGCCCAGTGGAAGCTGCTGCATCACCCGCACGGCGCCGAACTGCCCGCTGCCGCGGTTGCTCACCACCAGCGGCTTCCGCAGCACGAGCGAGACCGCGGCCATGGCCGCCGCCGGATAGAGGGCCTGCTGGACCTGGAGGACGTCGGCCTTGCGCCCGAGCCGCAAGACCGCGGCGCTCATCGCCGCCAGGTAGGATCCCATGTGCAGGTAGCGCGACCCGCCCAGCGCCCGGACCCGGAAGACGCGCGCGCCGTCCAGCAGTTCCTCGCCGGGCGCACCAGGGACCGCGGCGGTGACCACGTCGACAGCGTGCCCGCGCTGGACCAGGCCGCCGACCAGCATCCGGGCCTGGCGTTCGACGCCGCCGATCGAGGGGGCGAAATGAAAGGAAGAGAGGAGCAGACGCATCGGGGGGTCGCGTGCAGCCTATACTGGTCGTCGTATGATCGCTGCACCGATCCAGTTGCTGCTGGCGTGGGCGCTCCTGCTCCCGGCCTTCTGCGGAATCGGCTTCGCGGCGTCGCGGCTGGTTCCGGGGACGGAGCGCATCGGGTGGCCGCTCGCCTTCTGGCTGGGCGTCGCCTCCCTCAGCCCGCTCCTCGCCGCTTGGCACCTCCTGCTTCCCCTCGACGGCCGCGTCTGGCTCCTGCTCGTGCCGCTGGCCGCCGCAGGCCTCTGGCTGGAGCGAGCCGAGCTGCAGCGCCTCTGGAGCCACCGTGCCTTCCTGCTCGGCTTCGCCGCCTTCGCCCTCTGGCTGTCAACCCGCGCGGCCCTGCCCGGCGAGGCCGCCGACGACGGGCTCTATTACACGCAGACGGTCCGCTGGAACTCGCTCTACCCGGCCGTCCCCGGGCTGGGCAACCTGCACCCCTTCCTCGCCCTCAACCACGCCTTCCACCTCATCGTGGCGGCGCTCGGCGTCGGGCCCTTCCACCTGCGCGGCCAGCATCTCGCCAACGGTCTCTTCCTCCTCGCCGCCATCGCCCCTTGCGCGGCCGCGCTGCTGCGCGTCCTCGATCCGCGCCAGCGGCCCCGCGCCGCGGACTTCTTCGCCGCGCTGCTCTTCGCCATCACGCTGGACGCCACCCTCTCCACCGACCTCTCCTCTCCCGCCGCGGACCTGGCGGTGGCGATGGCAGGGACCGGCCTCCTGGTGGCGGCGCTCGGACCGGCGCTGCGCCAGGAGCGCTCCGGACTGCGGCGGACCTGCGCCGTCGTCGTCGCCTGTGGAGGCGTGCTCATCGTCAAGCCGTCGGTCCTCTGCATCGCCGCGCCGATGGCCCTCTTCGCCGCCGCCCACTGGCTGCGCACCGGCCCGTCCCGGCGCGAGCGCGGGCGGCTCCTGCTCTTCACCGCCTTCGCAGCCGTCGCCATCGCGGCGCCGTGGATCCTGCACAGCCTGGTACTGAGCGGATACCTCGTCTACCCGTCGCCGACGTTTTCGCTCGACGTCGACTGGCGCATGGACCACGCGCGGGTGGTCAGCATCTTCCGCTGGGTCCACGCCTTCGCCCGCTGGCCGGGACACCCCGACGCCGAGGTGACGGCCAGCTCCGCCTGGGTGGGGAAGTGGTTCGGGCGCGAGTGGCTCAACGACCGGACCTTCCTGCTCCCTGCCGCGCTCGCCGCCTGCGCCGCGCTCGCGCTCGTCATCGCGCTGGGCAAAAAGCGCCGGCCGCAGTTCGCGCTCAGCGCCGCCGCGGCCACCGCGCTCCTCGGCGTCGCCACCTGGTGGACCCTCGCTCCCGACATCCGCTTCGCCGGCCCGCTCCTCTGGGCCACCGCCGGCCTGCTCACCCTGGCGGCGACTTCCGCCTTCCGGCCCGCCCTCGACGGGACTGCCCGCGTCGCCCTCGCGGCGGGAGTGCTCGCCGTCGCCTGGGGGGCCTTCCTGCCGGCGCCGCAGCTCTTCGCCTGGCCGCGTGACTTTCCGCCGCTGCGCCACGATCCCGGAGCACCCTCCGCACGCCTGCAGAGCGGCGAGCTGGTTCGTTTGGGCACCAACAATCTCTGCTGGGATCCGCCCTGCGCCTGGCCGCCTCTCAATCCCCTCCTGCGCCTGCGCAAGCCGGGAGACTGGGCGTCGGGCTTTACGGTCGCGCCGTTGCCACCGGGATCCGCTCCAGCACCGCGATGAGGCTGAGCGGCGGCACCGGCAGGACGCCGTCGACCAGTCGCAAAAGCGGGGTGAGCGCGTTGAGCAGGAGGATCTGGAAGAGCCCGAAGGTCCGGCGGCGCAGGATCCTGCCGTTGAGGTACCAGGCGATGGTGCCGACCCGGTTGAACTCGAGCAGCGCGCGAACCTCGAAGCCGCAGCGCACCGCCAGCGCCCGCAGGCCGGCCTGGTCGTAGCGCCGCTTGTGGCCCAGCACCTCGTCCAGCGTGCCGAAGTTCCACTGCCCCTGCGGCACCAGCACGATGGCGCGGCCTCCGTCGCGCAGCGCCGTGCGCAGGTTGCGCAGCGCGCCCGCGTCGTCCTCCACGTGCTCGACGACGTTGAGGCAGATGACGGTGTCGAACTCGCCGGCCGGAAAGGACGCCAGGTCGGTGACGTCGGTGTACTTCGCCGACAGGTAGGGCCGGTCGATGCGCAGCCGCGCCAGCATGTCGAGGTAGAGCGGGTTGATGTCGCTGACCACGTACTTGCGCCGCGGGATCAGCTTCTGGGTGAGGTTGCCGACGCCGCTGCCGATCTCCAGCACCTGGGTGCCGCAGTAGGGGCGGATGGTGTCGGCCATCCAGGCGTTGAAGCGCGGCGCCCGCGAGAGCCGCGCCAGGATCTGGCTGCCGTATTCGTCCTCCCGGTAGACGGCGTCGCTGGCGGCGAAGCGGACGATGGCCCAGAGCGCCGCGAAGCCGTCGCGCCAGTTGATCTTCTTGCCCTCGGCGTAGGTGCGCCCCGAGTAGCTGATGGGAACCTCGAAGACGCGCGCCCCGCGCTTGGCCAGCTTGATGGTCAGCTCGGGCTCGATGCGGAAGTCGTTGCTGACCAGGGGGATGGACTTGAGCAGCGAGGTCCGCACCGCCTTGTAGCAAGTCTCCATGTCGGTGAGGTTCAGGTTGGTGACGACGTTGCTCAAGAACGTCAGCAGCTTGTTGCCCAGCTGGTGGCGGTAGTGGAGCACGCGGCGGACCTCCCCACCGGCGAAGCGCGAGCCGAAGACCGCGTCCGCCTCCTCGTCGACGAAGACCTTGACGAGGCGGAGCAGGTCGCGCGGGTGGTACTCGAGGTCGGCGTCGTGGACCACGGTGACTTCGCAGGTGGCGTGCGCGAGCGCGGTCTGGAGGGCGCGGCCCTTGCCGCCGTTCTGCCCGTGGCGCAGGAAGGTCCAGGCGATCCGCCCCGCCGGATCGAGGCCGGCGCGAAACTGCTCGAGGGCGCGGGCGGTGCCATCGGTGGAAGCGTCGTCGACGACGAAGACCTCGATGCGGTCGAGGTGCGGGCTCGCTTCCAGCAGCTTGAGCCGCTCCAGCGAGGCGGCCACCAGGTACTCCTCGTTGTAGACGGGCACCAGCACCGAGAGCGAAGTGGTCATGGGGTCTCCGCCCGGAAGGCTGCGAAGCGCAGCGTGAAGATGGCGCCGCGGCCACCTTCGCCGGGCCGCGCCGCGATGGAGCCGCCGAAGCGTTCCATGGTGGCGTGGCAGAGCGCGAGGCCGAGCCCGGTGCCTTCGCTCGAGGACGAGGTGGTGAAGAAGGGTTCGAAGAGGCGCGAGGCCGCTTCCTCCGGCAGGCCGCGGCCGTCGTCGATGACCTCGATGACCGGGCGCCCGCCCTCGGCGCGGCCGGCGATCCGCACCGTCTTCGCGCCGGCCTTGGCCGAGTTGACGAGGAGGTTCAGCAGCACCTGGACGACGTAGTGCGCATCGCCGCGGGCGGGCGGCAGGTCGGGGGCGACCTGCACCGCCAGGGCGCAGTCTCTCCAGATGGGCTGGGCCGTCACCAGCGCGCGGGCACTCTCGGCGGCCTCGCGCAGGTCCACCGCGGCCAGCTGCGCTGGCGGGGGGCGGGCCAGCGTCAACAGATCGCGCAGGATGCGGTCGATGCGCGACGCCTCCCGCGACATGCGCGCCAGGTAGTCTTCCGGATCGCCGCCCCTCGCCAGCCGCTCCTCGAGGATCCCCAGGTAGCCGATCAGCGCCGTCATCGGATTTCCCACCTCGTGCGCGACGCCCGCCGCCAGCCGCCCGACGCTGGCCAGCCGCTCGGCGCGCGCGACCTCTTCCCGCGCGGCGCGCAGCTCGAGGTTGCTCTTCTGCAGCTGCGCGATCTGCGCCTGCACCCGGCTGCGCTCCTCGCGCAGGCGCGCGTCGAGGCGGTGGACGGCGGGGGCCAGCCGGCCAAGGAGATCGCCGCCTTCGGTGAGGAGCGGCTCGGTGCCGGGCGCCGAGATGGCGTCCAGCGCCGTGTCGATGCGGCCGAGCGGCGAGACCAGCAAGCGATCGAGCAGCAGGAAGACCAGCGCGATGAGGAGGAGCAGGAAGGCCAGCATCGCCCCCAGCGTGGGCGCCACCAGCGCGCGCGCCTGCTCTGCCGCCGGCCCGAGGTCGGTGTCGATCAGCACCGCCGCGCCCGCCACCTGCTCGCAGAGCGCGAGCCGCGAGCCGCTGCGCCGCGACGGCTCGCAGCGCCCCCCCGGGAGCCAGCGCAGGCCGGCAGCGCTGGCCGCTCGCGTCGCGCAGGACGCATCCCGGCCGCAGCTCGCCGCGATCGAGGCGGCCACCGCCCGCAGCTCCTGCCGCACCGTGGCCACGTGGCGCCGGGTGATCTCGTCGCGGGCCCGCAGCAGGAGGAAGACCGAGAGCAGCGCGCCGCAGAGGAGGCCCGCGCCGATGAGCGTCGCCAGGAGCCGCAGGCGCAGGCCGAAGCGGCGCTCGCTCATGCGGCGATGCTTCCGAAGACGGCGTAGAAGAGCTTCACGATGGCGTCGTGCGCGAGCAGGTTCTCCAGCGCCGCCAGGGCGAGGAACGGTCCGTACGGCAGCGCGTGCGGGGGCGGCACCCAGTCGTCATCATCGTCAGCCGCGGCCGGCGCGGCAGTCCCGGCAGCTGCAGCCGGGGGCGCTGCCGTCTCCGTCGCTGTCGCCGGAGCCAGTCCCGGGGACGGCGCGGCGGCCAGCGTTGCGGCGGCCTTCTCCCGCGCCTCGCGCGCGGCGCGCTCCTTCTCGGCCGGCCCGCGCCCGAGCAGGAGCAGCGCGATGCCCACCACCGACCCCTGGATGGCCGAGAGCAGCACCACCGGCAGGAGCGCAGTCCAGCCCAGCCAGGCGCCGATGGCGGCGAGCAGCCAGACGTCGCCCCAGCCCATCGTCTCCTTGTGCAGGATCTTCTCGCCGAAGAGCGCGATGGCGGCGAAGAGGCCGAAGCCGGCCAGCGCGCCGAGGCCCGCTTCCAGCCAGCGGAGCTCCGGATTCCAGAGCGGCGAGACCAGCCCCAGCAGAAGCAGCGGCCAGGTGATCTGGTGCGGCAGGAGCCAGGTGTCAAGGTCGATGAAGGTGAGCGCCAAGAGCGCGCAGACGAAGGCGGCGAACCCCAGCGTCGACGGCTGCGGCCCCAGCTGCCGCCAGACCGCGAAGACGAGCAGGGCCGCGAGCAGCTCCACCATCGGATAGCGCGCGCTGATGGGCAGCCCGCAGTTGCGGCACTTCGCCCGCAGCGCCAGCCAGGAGACGACGGGGATGTTGTCGTACCAGGCGATGCGCTGCCCGCACTTGGGACAGCTCGAGGGCGGCGAGACGATGCTGCGGCCCTTGGGGACGCGGGCGATGACGACGTTGAGGAAGCTGCCGACACACGCGCCCACCGCCAGCACCCAGGCGTCGACGAAGAGCGCGAACGCCGCCGGCGTCATGAGGCGTGCGCTGCCGCCGCCCGCGCGCGCTGGACGAACAGGCTCTCCAGCGTCTGCCGGTGCGGCGCCACCGAGACCAGCGCGCCGCCCGAGGCGACGATGGCGCGGATCGCTTCCTGTGCCGGAGCCTCGGCGGAGAAGGTCAGCACCCAGGCGCCGTCGCGCTGCATCGCCTGCGCGCCCTCCTGCACCAGCCGCTCTTGCAGCGCGGGCGCGAGGTTTTTGGCGACGATCTCCACCGCCCGCACGCCGGGGTCGAGCAGCGAGGAGAGCGTGCCGCAGTCGGTGAGGCGCGAGGCGATCATGATGCCGACGCGATCGCAGATCGCCTCCACGTCGGAGAGGATGTGGGTGGAGAAGAGGACGGTGCGGCCCTCCGCGCGCAGGCGGAAGATGATGTCGCGGACGTCCTTGCGGCCGATGGGGTCGAGTCCGCTCATCGGCTCGTCGAGGATGACGATGCCGGGGTCGCCGATCA
>JAYWAJ010000344.1:0-4158 GCA_043782525.1 Deltaproteobacteria bacterium
AGGCCGGCGAGGAGGCCGATCAGCACCGCCGCGGCCGGCGAGACGAAGGCGCAGCCGCCGGTGATGGCGACGAGGCCGCCGAGCATCCCGTTGCAGGCCATCCCGATGTCTGGCTTGCGGGCCAACCACCAGACGCGCAGGAGCGCCGCCAGCGCACCCGCCGACGAGGCGAGCATGGAGTTCACGGCCACCAGCGCGATGCGGGAATCAGTGGCGGACAAGGTCGAGCCGGCGTTGAAGCCGAACCAGCCGAAGGCGAGCATCAAGGTTCCCGTCACCGCCATGGGCAGGTTGTGGCCCGGCGTGGCGAAGATCTTCCCGTCGCGGCGGTACTTGCCCACGCGCGGGCCGAGCACCAGCGCTCCCGCCAGCGCGGTCACTCCGCCGGTCATGTGCACCACCGAGGAGCCGGCGAAGTCGACGTGGCCGTGGCCCAGGCCGGCGTTGATCCCGAGCGTGGAGAGCCAGCCCCCGCCCCACACCCAGTTCCCGTAGAGCGGGTAGAGGAACATCGACATGAAGAGGCCGTAGATCATGAACGAGGAGAACTTCCAGCGCTCGGCCAGCGCCCCGGTGGGGATGGTGGCGGCGGTGTCCATGAAGACGGCGGCGAAGAGGAAGACCGCCAGGTTGGCGGGCTCGTGCGCGACGCTGACCAGCGCGAAGCGGGCCGCGCCGAAGAGCCCCGCGCCATGGGCGCCGAGGGGGAGGGAGACCTCGTGGGCCCCGGCGGCGGCGGCGCCCAGCGAGGGCCACTCCTGCACGCCCCCCAGCATCAGCCCGTACCCGACCAGCCAGAAGCCGATCACTCCCACCGGGTAGATGACCAGGTTCATGCCCATGGTGTTGACGGCGTTCTTCGCCCGCGTGAAGCCCGTCTCCACCAGGGCGAAGCCCACCTGCATGAACATGACCAGGAAGGCGGCGAGGAGGACCCAGGCCAGGTTGAGCGCATGCTCGATCGTCTCTGTCATCTCACTTCTCCCTCGGGACAGAAGGCCGGTGCGGCGGCTCGGGCCTCTGGGCGCTCAAGCGGATGATGGCGAGCAGGGCGGCGAGGATGGCCACGACCAGGAGCGGCGCGGCCACCCGGCGGGAGAGGCCCGCCAGCCGGCGCCGGCCCGACGCTCCGGTGAGCGGGTCGCGGGGGAGCACGGCGGCCGGGTTCCGCAGATCCCGGAGCAGCTCCTCCGCGCTCTGGTAGCGATCGCGCGGGGAGCGCTCGATGGCGTGGAGCACGATGGCCTCGAGGTGCGGGTCGATGTCCGGCAAGAAGTAGGTGAGCGGCCGCGGCGCGTCGTCGGTCTTGGCGCGCATCATCGCCAGCGCGGTCGGGCCCTCGAAGGGCAGCTGCCCGGTGAGCAGCTCGTAGAGGATGGTCCCCAGCGCGTAGACGTCGGTCCGCGCGTCTCCCCGCCGGCCGCCAATCTGCTCGGGCGCGATGTAGTCGGGCGTGCCGATCGTGTTGGAGAGCCCCACCCAGGTGAGCCGCCGGGCCGACTTGTCGAGGGCGATCCCGAAGTCGACGATCTTCAGCTGGCCATCGGAGTTGAGGAGCAGGTTCTCCGGCTTCAGGTCGCGGTGGACCACGCCCCGCGCATGCATGTGCACCAGCGCCTCGCAGACCTGGGTGGCGATGGCGAGGGCGCGCGCCGGCGGCAGGGCCTTCTCCTGCTTGAGCAGCTGGCGCAGGTCCCGCCCCTCGACCAGCTCCATGGCCACGTACATCCGGCTCTTGTGGCGCGGCTTGAGGAACTTGATGACGCTCGGGTGATCGAGCCGCTGGCCGATCTCCTCCTCGCGCTGGAAGCGCTCGAAGAAGACCACGTCGCTCTCGAACTGGAGGTGGGGGACTTTCAGAGCCACCGCCTCCCCGCTGGCGGTGTCCCTGGCCTTGAAGACCGAGGCCATTCCGCTGCGGGCAAGGAGCTCGAGCACCTCGTACTGATCCAGCCTGTCGCCGACTGCTACTTCCTGCATCGGATCGCCGGCTCCAGGGATGGCAACTGCCCGAGGGCGGGCTTATCACATCCGCGGCGGAGACCGGCAAGGATGGAGCGCGGGTGAACGAGGAGGCGGCAGAGTACGGCTTCGAGATGGCGGCGCTCACCGACGTGGGCACCGAGCGCGATCACAACGAGGACCATTGCGGACTGCTGGTGGAGTCGGCCACCTCCGGCCTGATCGGCGTGGCGGACGGCGTCTCCGGCTCGGAGGGTGGAGAGACTGCCAGCCGGATGTCGGTCGAGGTGCTGCTGCGCGCCTTTGCGGAGCATCCCGCCGCGCTGGGCCCGGCGCGCCGCCTGGCGCGCTCGGTGCAGCAGGCCAACATCGAGGTGCACGAGCTCGCGCTCATGGTCCCCGAGCTGCGCGGCATGGCCACCACCCTGACCGCGGCGGTGATCGACCGGGGCGAGCTGAACGCCGCGCACGTCGGCGACAGCAGGCTCTACCTGTTGCGGGGCGGGGCCATCACCCAGCTGACCAAGGACCACACCGTGGCCGCCGAGCAGAACCGGCTGGGCCTGTTGAGCGACGAGCGGGCCCGTCGCCATCCGGGCCGGTCGGTGCTCACCCGCAGCCTGGGCCCGGAGCTGATCTGCGCCCTCGACCGCATCCGGCTGCCCCTCGAGCAAGGGGACGCGCTGCTCCTCTGCAGCGACGGGCTGCACGGCGTGCTGAATGAAGCAGAGATGGAGTCGCTGGTGCGCGGCGCCGGCGCAGAGGGCGCCTGCCGCGCCTTGATCGACAAGACCCGCGCCCGGGGCGCTCCGGACAACCTGACCGCCGCGGTGGTGCGCATGACGGGGCCCATCCCCCGGCAGCGGCCCGCCGGGCTGGGCGAGCGGCTGCGACAGCTGGTCGGCCTCGGGTCCTCCTGAGGTCGAGCGCCCGGCCGCGTCCCGATTCGATTGCGCCGGGTGGCAAGTTCGGGGTCAAGTGCGCGCATGGAACTGCTCGCTGCCACAGCGGGGCGCCTCGACTCCGGCGATACCGCCTTCGTCCTCGTCAGCGCGGCCCTGGTGCTGCTGATGACGCCGGGCCTCGCCTTCTTCTACGGCGGCCTGGTCCGCGCCAAGAACGTGGTCCACACCATGATCCTCTCGCTGGCGTGCATGGCGCTGGTGGGCGTGCTCTGGGCGCTCTTCTCGTACAGCCTCGCCTTCTCGCCCGGCCAAGGCGGCCTCGATCGCTACCTGGGCAGCCTCGCCTGGATCGGCCTGCGCGGCGTGGGCGCCGAGGTCTACCCGGACCTCGCGCCGACGGTGCCGCACGCGGCCTTCATGCTCTACCAGGGCATGTTCGCGGTGATCACGCCGGCGCTCATCTCCGGCGCGGTCGTCGAGCGGGTGCGCATCAAGGCGTACCTGCTCTTCGTCGGGCTCTGGAGCGTGGTCGTCTACACGCCGGTGGCCCACTGGGTCTGGACGCCGGGCGGCTGGCTGCACCAGCTGGGCTGCCTCGACTTTGCCGGCGGCACCGTGGTCCACATCAACGCGGCGGCGGCGGCGGTGGTCTTCGCCCTGGTGCTGGGCAAGCGGCGCGGACTGCGAAGTCCTTCGACGCTGCCGCACAACGTGCCCTTCACCATCCTCGGCGCCGGGCTGCTCTGGTTCGGCTGGCTGGGCTTCAACGGCGGCAGCGCGCTGGCCGCCAACGGCCTCGCCGCCCTCGCCTTCTCCAATACCTTCTTTGCCCCGGCCGCCGCCGCGCTGGCGTGGGGTCTCGCCGAGCTCTTCTTCTTCCACGGCAAGATGTCCGGCGTCGGTCTCGCTTCCGGCGCGGTGGCCGGCCTCGTCGCCATCACTCCCGCCGCGGGCTTCGTCACGCCGCTCTCCTCGCTGGCCATCGGCGCCGCCGCGGGGCTCGCCTCCCTCACTGCCGTGCGCTACC
Organism: Deltaproteobacteria bacterium; assembly: GCA_043782525.1. Taxonomy (GTDB): domain Bacteria; phylum Myxococcota; class Myxococcia; order Myxococcales; family 40CM-4-68-19; genus 40CM-4-68-19. Next base: position 3,895 of record JAYWAJ010000344.1, read on the forward strand.
GCCCGCGGCTGGGGCTCGACGACTCGCTCGACGTCTTCGCCGTCCACGGCGTCGGCGCGACGCTGGGCGCGCTGCTCACCGGAGTCTTCGCCAGCAAGGCCGTCAACCCCGACGGCGCCGACGGCAGCTTGCACCTGGTCGGCATCCAGGCGGTCGGCATCCTCGCGACCTTCGCCTGGTCGGGCCTCTTCTCCTTCGTGCTCGTCAAGCTGATCCCGCTGGTCACGCCGCTGCGCGCCGACGAGGAGAACGAGCACACCGGCC
>JAYWAJ010000345.1:0-4148 GCA_043782525.1 Deltaproteobacteria bacterium
CGGGCGCCGAAGGACAGGACGCGGGCGAGGACCGCGACGCGGCTTCCGAGCGGCGCGGCCGGCGCAACGATCGCGGCGGCCGCGGTGGCCTGCGCGGCGGACGCCCCGGCGGGATGGGCGGCGGCATGCGCCGCGAGGCGCGGCCCGAGGGCGACGCCTCGCCCGGTCCCATCGTCGAGGTGAAGCCGACGCTGGGCGGCGACGCCGAGCCGGCCGCCGCCGCCGAGAAGACCGAAGGCTAGGATCGCGCGCAGAGAGTTTCGAATCTTGCGGGGCGCGCTGCACCAGCGCGCTCCGTTTCTTTTACGGAGAGAGCAATGGCAGAGATTACGTCGGCGATGGTCAAGGAGCTCCGGGAGAAGACCGGCGCGGGGATGATGGACTGCAAGAAGGCGCTGACCGAGACCGGCGGCGAGATCGACAAGGCCACCGACTGGCTGCGCCAGAAGGGCCTCGCCACCGCGGGCAAGAAGGCCGGCCGCAGCGCCACCGAGGGCGCGGTGGGTTCGTACATCCACCTGGGCGGGAAGATCGGCGTGCTGGTGGAGGTCAACTGCGAGACCGACTTCACCGCCAAGAACGACAAGTTCCAGGCGCTGGTGAAGGACATCGCCATGCAGATCGCCTGGACCAAGGCGCCCTACCTCAAGCGCGAGGACGTGCCGGCCGAGGTGCTGGAGCACGAGAAGCAGGTGACCCGCGCGCAGCTCATCGAGCAGGGCAAGCCCGAGGCGATGATGGAGAAGATCATCCCCGGCAAGCTGGAGAAGTTCTTCAAGGAGAACTGCCTGCTGGAGCAGCCGTTCTTCCGCGATCCCGACGGCAAGCGGACGGTGCAGGAGGAGATCAACGCGGCCATCGCGGTCATCGGCGAGAACATGCAGGTGCGGCGGTATGCCTGCTTCGTGCTCGGCGAGGGGCTCTCGAAGGAGAAGAAGGACTTTGCCGCGGAAGTGAGCGCGGCGGTGGCGGACGGGCAGAAGTAGAGTAAGTATACATTGCTGTGGAAAGGGCCCCGGTGCGATAGCATCGGGGCTCTCGTGCTTCGGGACGCGATCCATCTGGCTCGAGGCGCCTTCTGGTCGCGCGCGTCGCGCATACCCTCGTTGCCCTGGCGCCCACGCATTGACGAATGGCCTCGTCCCGACCTGCGGATTCGCTGGCCACGCTCGGGGGGAAATCGCGCTGTGGACCGGCCCCCGGCTCTCCGACCGATGATCTCTCGGGGGCGGCGCATCGCCTGGTCGAGAGCGAGGTGGCCGCCTGGCAGGTGGAGGCGCGGCATCCGGAGGTGGAGCGCCTTCTCCACCGGCGCTTTCGACGTGCTTCCCAGGCTCCTGCGACAGGACACCTTCGCAGCGCAAACACTCGTGCACGCATTGCCTCGCGTTTCGGGCGAGCGCCTCTGGTGGTCGGCTCTTGACCAGAGCCTGCTGAGGCCCTTTCGGAGGTGGCCAAGCCCTTCAGCAGCGGTCCGCACAGGCTTGCGCGAGCCGGTGCTCGCTTTCGGCGATGACTTCGTCATTGCCAGGCTGTGGCGGTGGACGCACGGCGAACAGCCGGCGCTCTTCGCGAAGCCCGGTCCGGGCTTGGCGCCCTTCAACGAAGTCGAGCCGAGTCACGAAGCTGCGGGGCGCTTCCACCCGACGCGGAGCAGCCAGCCCAGCGGCTTTGCCAGCACGCCCGCGCGCTCCTCCAGGCCGGCGGAGTTGAACGGATCGCGCGCGGCCTTGCCGGGGTGGTCGCGTCCACCGCCGAAGTGGTGCGCCGCGTTGCCGAGCACGTAGCGGATGGCGTTGACCAGCTCCGTCGGCGTCTTCAGCAGCCGCGAGTGGTAGTGGTCGGCGAAGACGGCCCCGCCGCGCTTCATCATGGCGTTGAGCGCCTTGGCGATGCGGATGCAGAGCCCCTGCAGCGCCCGCGAGAGGGCCGCGTTGCTGTCCGCCTCGACGATGAGGTGCAGGTGGTTCCCCTGCACGCTGAACTCGACCAGCCGCGCGCCGAACCTGCCGCACGATTTCTCGAAGCAGGTGCGGATGCGCCGGAAGGCGCGCCCGCTGCGCAGGTTCCAGACTTCTTCGCGCACCCGCAGGGTGACGTGCGCGGGCGTCGGCTTGTCGAAGCGTGCCCGCGCCCGGTGCGAGACCAGTGCGCGCGGCCCCCGCGGTCTGCGTCCCGCGCCAGGCCGCTTGCCGCCGCGGCGCGGGATGGGAAGAGGAAGCTGCTGCGGGGAACCCATTGATTGAGGATATATCATGCCGGCCGCTTGTTCGCAAGCGATTCATGCAGCAAGTCCGTGGTTGCTCATGGTCGCGAAGTGCGCCAGTCGAGGGCGCGGCCGCACTGGTGGCGCTCTTGTTTTTGGGGCGCTCCGCCGCTGCGCGGGGGCCTGCGCGGCCCCCGTAACGCCCCCGCGGCGGCAAAGGGCGCGGCCGGGGGCACCAGACAGCTTCAGGCCGTCACCGCCGCGAACGCCGCCAGGAAGCGCTCCATCTGCTCCGGCTTCCCCAGCGTCACCCGCAGGTGCGTCGGCAGCGCCGGAAACCGACGGCCCACCTGCACGCCGCGCTCCGCCAGCGCCGCGATGAGCGGCTTCACCTCGCGGCGCGTCTCGAACATGATGAAGTTCGCCTGCGAGGGGATGACCGCGAAGCCGCGCCGGCCCAGCTCCCCGACCACGTGGGCGCGGACCTCCGTGTTCCGCGCCCGGCCCTGCGTGGCCCACGAGGCGTCCCCGAGGCTGGCGCGGCCGGCCGCCAGCGCGAAGACGTTCACCGTGTCCCAGGCTGCCTGCGCCGCGAGCTTCTCCAGCAAGGCGGGCTGCGCGACGGCGTACCCAAGCCGCGCGCCCGCCAGGCCGTAGATCTTGGAAAACGTCCGCGCCACGATCAGCTTCGGGTGCGTCCTCACCAGCGGCACCACGCTCTCGTAGTCGGCGCTGTCGACGTAGTGGTGGTACGCCTCATCGACCAGCACCACCGAGGGCGCCGCCGCGAGAAACGCCCGCACCCGCGCCTTCGGCGTCAGGCTCGCGGTCGGGTTGTTGGGGTTGCACAGGTAGACCAGCCCCGCGTCGGTCGCGGTCATCTTCTCCAGCGGGTGCGCGTATCCGGCGTCGAGCGGCACCCGGGTCACCTCCGCCCCGGCAGCGACCGCGTGGAGCGCGGTCGATTCGAAGGTGGGGTCCGCCGTCAGCAGCCGCCGGCCCGGACCGGTGAAGGCGCTGGCCGCCAGTTTGAGGATCTCGCTCGAGCCGTCGCCGAGCAGGATCCAGTCGGCGGGCACTCCGTGCAGCCGCGCCAGATCGGCGCGGAGCGCGCCTTCGCCGTCGTCCGGATAGCGCCAGGCGCGTCCGCAGGCCTCGCGCATCGCCTCCAGCGCCGCCGGACAGGGGCCGTACGGATTCTCGTTGGACGAGATCCGGACCACGCCCTCCGCCGGCACCGCCACCGGCCCCTTGGCCAGCGCCGGCCGCAGCGTGGCCGCCGCGATTCCGGTGCCGAGCAGCTTCCCGAAACTCCGCCTGGACAGTGCAGCCATCGCGCCCTCCCGCGTGACTTGTCCGGGCAGTAAAGCGCATCGCGCAGGCTTTGTAACGGTGCGGGAGCAGCGGTCGCTCTCGCACCGGCTACTTCGGGTGGGCCTCCGGCAGCGCCTTGCGGGCGAAGGCGATCTCCTCCCGCAGGCGCGCGACCGCGCCGCTCGCCGCCGCGCTGTCGGGGCGGGCTGGCCGGCCACCTGGAGGGCGTGGTCGAGGGCAGCCGCGATCTGCAGCAGGCGGCTCGCCACCTGGTCGCGAGCGGTCCCCTGCGGCAGCGTCTCCAGCAGGCCGGGCTCCTTGCAGATCTCCAGGACGCCGTTGGAGGTTTCGCGGTCGGCGCCGGCGACCAGGCGATTCTTCCCGAGCCGCGCACGCCAGCCCCGGGCGGGCCGCTTGCCGCCCAGCCGCGCCACCACCGCCGCGATCTTCGCTCCTTCGCCGAAGGGCCGCCCGCCGCGTTGGTGCAGGTCGAAGACGCGCACGATGGCGGGGTGGTCGAGGGACCGCGTCAGCGCCATCTCGCGGCGGAAGCGATGGGCCAGCCCCGGCTCCCGCGCCCGTGGTATTGCTCGGCGCATGGGCACCCTGCGCGCCGAGGTGGAGGCGC
>JAYWAJ010000346.1:0-4146 GCA_043782525.1 Deltaproteobacteria bacterium
CGTCCGACGGGAAGCCCGGGCTCCCGCGCGCATGACCCTGCTCCAGGAACGATTCGCCGAAGTCGGCCCGCTCAACGCCATGGAGGCGCAGCTCGCCCGGGCTGCGGTCGCGGCCCGCGGCCGCCTCGACGCCCGCGACGAGACCTCGCTGCGCTACGCGCTCTCGCTCTGCCGCTGCTGGCACGTGCGCGCTCCCGACGGCCGGGACGTGGCGGTGGCGGCGCTGTTGCGTCCCTTCCGCGAGAAGCTGGTGCAGGCGCTCTGGCCGCTGCTCGACCCGCAGCGGCAGGTGCTGGCCGAGCCGCACGAGCTGCTGCCGGCGGCGCGCGTCGCCCAGCAGATCGCACAGGCCGCGCTGCGCGAGCTGGAGGCCAAGCTCGGCCATCGGCTGCCGGCGGACCGGCTCGACCAGGAAGTCCGCGAGCGGCACCTGGTCCTGGTCTGCGGCGGCGGCGGCGGCACCGGCTACGTGCACCTCGCCGCCTTCGCGCTGCTGGAGGCGGCCGGGCTGCAGCCGGCGCTGATCGCGGGCAGCTCGATGGGCGCCATCCTCGGACTCTTCCGCGCCCGGGAGCGGCGCTTCGACCTGGCGCGCATCCCCGAGATCCTCCAGGACCTGACCTACCGCAAGATCTTCCGGCTCATCCCGCAGCCGTCGGTGTACGGCCTGCCGGGTCCGCTGCGGCTGCACCTGCGCACCGCCATCGGCCACTGGTTCCGCCATCCCGACGGCTCGCCGCTGCGGATCAGCGACCTGCCCATTCCCATCCTGGTGACCGTCACCGGCATCCGCCGCGGGAAGCTGCCGCGCCCGCTCGAGGACTACGAGGCGATGCTGGGCGACCCCGACCCCGATCCCTCGCGCTGGCGGATCCGCGCGCTGCACCGCAACGTGCGGCGGCTGACGGCGGCCATCTCCGAGCTGGCGCGAATCCCGCGGCTCACCGCCCGGCTGGTGTTCGGCGCCAGCGAGGAGACGCGGCAGTGCGACGCCATCGACGCCGCCGGCTTCTCCGCCAGCGTGCCCGGCGTCATCCACTACGACCTGGTCCGCGACGACCCGCGCATGCGCCAGCTGCTCGATGGGCTCTTGCAGCGGCACGATCTGCTGCGGCTCTGCGACGGCGGCGTGGTCGACAACGTGCCGGTGCGGACGGCCTGGCAGCACATCCAGCGCAGCGGGCTGCCCGGCAGCGGGAGCCGCAACGCGGTCATCTTCGCGCTGGACGGCTTCGCTCCCCGCCTGGTGACGCCGCTCTGGCTGCCCCTGCAGAGCATCGCCGCGCCCGCCGTGGCGCGGAACCGGCCCTACGCGCACATCTACAAGGCCTTCCGCAAGACGCTCTCGCCCCTGGCGCTGCTTCCCACCCAGCGCTCGCTGGACGGCATCATCGGCTCCGCCAAGGAGGAGCTCCTCGCCGAGCTGCCCGTCCTGCAGCGGCTGCTTGCGCCCATCGGCCCGCTCGTGACCTGAGCGGCGCCGCGTTCGATCCCGAAAGCGTTGTCCGCGGCGCCTAGCATCGCCGCCCCCGGCGTGTTATGGCCGCGCCTTAATGTCTGCCAAAAAAGTCGAGAAGATGAAGGAGAGCGAGCTGATCTGGATGGACGGAAAGCTCGTCCCCTGGGCCGACGCCCGGATCCACGTGCTCACGCATTCCCTGCACTACGGCGTCGCCGTCTTCGAGGGCATCCGCTGCTATCCCCAGCCCGACGGGCGCGGCGCCATCTTCCGCCTGCGCGAGCACGTCCGCCGCCTCTTCGAGAGCGCGCACATCTGCCTGATGGAGATGCCCTTCTCCAAGGAGCAGGTGTTCGAGGCCTGCCGGCAGGTGATGGTCGAGAACAAGATGAACGAGGGCTACCTGCGGCCCATCGCCTACTACTCCGACGGCCTGATGGGCGTCGGCGCCGTGAATCCAGTGAAGCTGACCATCGCCACCTGGTTCTGGGGCGCGTACCTCGGCGAAGAGGGGCTGAGGAAGGGCATCCGCGTGAAGATCAGCTCGTACACGCGCATGCACATGAACTCGGACCCGACCCGCGCCAAGGTCACCGGCCACTACCTCAACAGCGTGCTGGCCAAGCGCGAGGCGCTCATGTCCGGCTACGACGAGGCGATCCTGCTCGACCAGCAGGGCTACGTGGGCGAGGCCACCGGCGAGAACGTCTTCGCCGTGCGCGACGGCGTCCTCTATACACCGCCGGTCGCGGGCGGGATCCTCGAGGGCATCACCCGTGAGTCGATCCTGCGCATCGCCAAGGACAAGGGCCTTCCGGTGGAGGAGCGGCGCTTCTCGCGCGACTACCTCTACTGTGCCGACGAGGTCTTCATGTGCGGGACCGCGGCCGAGATCACGCCGGTCCGGGAAGTGGACGACCGCAAGATCGGCGCGGGCGAGATGGGCCCGGTGACGCGGGAGATCCAGGCGACGTTCTTCCGCGCGGTCCGCGGCCTGGACGCGCGGTATCTGGAGTGGCTGACGCCGGTTGAGGCGCAGGCCTCAGGCGTCAGGCCTCAGGCCTCAGCAGATCAACCCGCCGCCACTCGCTGAGCCTCGCTCCGCGCCGTTGCCCGCGAGCCCTCAGGCCTCAGGCCTGGGGGCTCTTGCTTTTGGTTTGAAGCCTGAGGCCTCAAGTCCGGCCTCAGGCCGGCCTCAGGCCGGCGCCAAGACGGCCTGGAATGCCGCACCGTTACCCCCTGTTTGCCAAATGACAGGCAGCATAGGCCGTGGCCGTCCGGACAGCCGACGGGTCGGCCCATGGAAGCCCGCAGGGTAAGCAGAAGGCCGCAGACTCAGTTGGATTTTTGGTTGACGACCCGTTGTTCACTTGCTAGCTTGGACGCCCAGCGACCGAGCCAACCAGTTGAACTCCCACAGCAAAGGAGTCGCCGCGTGAGCCGGACCCATTACCTCGACCTGGACGACCGCACCGAAGATGTTCGCGAGCTGATGAGCGAGCGCCCGCGCGAGACCCGGGAGTTCCTCGACAAGTACGAGATGTCGTGGGTCTACCACGAGTGTGCGCTCGAGGGCATGGTGCTCACGCACGCGGAGCTGCGGCAGGCGCTCGATCCAAACCCGGGCATGGTGGACAGCTCGATGGTCCACGCCTTCACCGAGGTCCGCAACCAGCGCCGGGCCATCGACTTCATCAAGCAGGAAGCCAAGGCCAAGCAGGTGAAGTACAATCTCACCCTGGTCAAGAAGCTGTACGAGATCCTCTACAGCAACCTGCCCAACCGGACGCCGGTCGCCTTCCGCCGCGACATGCCGCTGCACCGGACCTACTTCCACGACATCGTGCAGCCGGTGCAGATCCAGCCGGGCCTGGAGCAGCTCTTCCACTTCATGGAGAGCGAAGAGTTCCAGCGCCTGCACCCCTTCAAGCAGGCCACGCACTCGCACCACCGCTTCATGGAGATCTTCCCCTTCTCGGATCTCTCCGGGAAGGTCGGTCGCATGATGATGAACCTCATCCTCGTGCGCGCCGGCTACATGCCGCTGGTCATCCACAGCATGGATCGGCAGACCTACTACGACGCGCTCCGCCTCAACGCCTCCCAGTTCGGCCAGGTGCTGATGGAGTCGATGGACAACGCCCTCGACAACGCCTACAAATTTTTCGTGCCCGGCTGGAACGAGATGTCCCGCAAGCGGATGGCGAGCGGAGCGTAGTTGCTCCTGGGCGCTCACGAGTCGACCAGCGGCGGGTTGCACGAAGCCTATCCCCGCGCGCTGGCCGACGGCGCAGAGGCCGTCCAGATCTTCACCAAGTCGAGCCGGATGTGGCGGGCGAAGGAGATCACGGCCGACGACGCCGCGCTCTTCCGCAAACACGCCGGCGAGGCCGGCTTCCCCGCCAGCGTCCACGCCAGCTACCTCATCAACCTCGGCTGCGGGCCGGGCGACCTGCGCGAGAAGTCCATCGCCGCCTTCACCGACGAGCTGATGCGCTGCGACCTCATCGGCGCGCCGTACCTGGTCGTCCACCCCGGCTCCTGCCCGGAGACGGATCGCGGGCTCTCGGCCATCGCCGAAGGGCTCGACCGGACCTTCGCCGCCCACCAAGGAGCCTGCGTCGTGCTGCTCGAGACCGCCGCCGGGCAAGGCAACGCGCTGGGCCGCACCTTCGAGGAGCTGCGCG
>JAYWAJ010000347.1:0-4142 GCA_043782525.1 Deltaproteobacteria bacterium
GGGCGCGCGGGCCAGCTTCCCGCACCGCCGCATCGTCTGCGCCTTCCAGCCGCACCGCTACTCGCGGACCCGGGATCTGATGGGCGAGTTCGCCACCGCCTTCAACGACGCCGACGCGCTGGTGCTCACCGAGATCTACGCCGCGGGCGAGGATCCCCTTCCCGGCGTCAGCGGCGCGCGGCTGCACGAGGCGGTGCAGGCCTGCGGGCATCGCGACGCCTCGTTCGTCGACCGCGCCGGGCTGGCGCAGAAGCTGAAGGCCACTGTGCGCTCCGGCGACCTGGTCCTCACTCTCGGCGCCGGCGACATCACCCACGTCGCCGAAGAGCTGTTGGGGCTGCTGCAATGACCGCGCTCCCGGCCAACCTGCGCCGCGCGGCCCGCGGCGAAGTCATCGAAGGCGCGCCGCTGGCCGCCCGCACCAGCGTCCGGGTCGGCGGGCCGGCGCGCTTCTGGGTGCGGCCGCGCGATCCGCAGGCGCTGGTCGAGGTGCTGCGCGTGCTGGCCGCCGAGCAGGTCGGCTGGTTCTCGCTGGGCGGCGGCGCCAACACCATCGTCGGCGATCTGGGCGTGGACGGCGCGGTGCTGCGGCTGGCGCAGGACTTCACCTCCGAGGAGGTGGAGGAGGCCGGCGACCACGTGGTCCTCACCCTGGGCGCGGGGGCGCCCATCGCGCGCTTCCTCTCTCTCTCCCGCGAGCAGAGCGGCAAGGGCGTCGCCTGGGCGGCGGGAATTCCCGGCACCGTCGGCGGCATGGTGGCGATGAACGCCGGCACGCCGGCGGGCTGCATGGCCGACCACCTCCTCGCCGTCGAGGTGGCCACGCCCGACGGCCTGCGCTGGCTTGATGCAACAGAGTTGCATCTGTCCTACCGCCACTGCCTGCTGCCCCGGGGCGCGGTGCTGACCCGGGCGCGCTGCAAGATCCTGCGCGGCACCCCCAGCGAGGCGGTCGAGCAGCAGCGCGCCGCCAAGGCCGACGTCGAGCGACGCCGGGCCACCCAGCCCCTCACCCTGCCCAACTCGGGATCGGTGTTCGTCAACCCGCCCGGCAACTTCGCCGGCCGGCTCATCGAGCAGGCGGGCCTGAAGGGCCTGGTCCGGGGCGGCGCGCAGATCAGCGAGCGCCACGCCAACTTCATCGTCAACCTCGGCAGCGCCAGGGCGTCCGAAGTCGTGGAGCTGATCGCCCTCGCCCGCAAGAGCGTGCTGGCCGCCACCGGCCTCGAGCTCCAGCCGGAGGTGAAGCTGGTGGGCGGCTTCGATCCGCCGCTGCCGCCGGAGCTGCTCGCGCACCACCTCTTGCCGGTCTGCCTGCAGCCAGACGAGCTCCAGCTTCCCGACCTCAAACACACTTTCCTGCGGGTGCAGCCATGAGCGCTGCTTTTCGTCCAGTGGATCCGGCGGTGGTCCGGCGCGCGGCTGCGGAGGCGGAGCGCTCCTCGTTCAAGGCCGCCGTCGATGCGGCGCTGCGCACGCTGGCGGCGGCGGCGGTGAGCGCGGCCTTGAGCATCGGGCTCTGGCAGGCGTGGCGCTGGGCCACCGTCTCCCCCGTCTTCGCGTTGCGTGAAATCCATTTCACCGGCCTGGTCCACTCCAGCGAGGGCGAGCTGACCCGCAAGAGCGGCCTCTTGCTCGGAGACAACCTCTTCCGCGCCGACCTGCCGCGCGCCGCCCGGGCGCTGGAGTCGCAGCCGTGGGTGGCGGCGGTGCGCATCGAGCGCCGGCTCCCCGGAGCGCTGGAGATCACCGTCGAGGAGCACCACCCGGCGGCGCTGGTGCAGGCCGGCGCGCTCTACGTGCTCGACGACGAAGGCCGCCTCTTCAAGCGCGCCGCGCCCGACGACGGCCTCGACCTGCCCATCATCACCGGCTTCTCGCGCGAGGCCTGGCAGGAGCGGACCCCGCCTGCCACGGGAGGAAGGGCGGAGGGCGGCGGCGCTCAGTGGAGGCCGCACCGCCCCGAGCTGCAGCTGCGGCTGCTCTCGGCCCTGCACCTGCTCGACAGCTGGAAGGTGGCGGGCTTCAACGTCAGCGCGCTCTCGGAGGTGCGCCTCGACGACGACGGCGCCTTCACGCTCTTCGCCCACGACACCGGGGGGCGCGGCGCGCTCGAGCCCGGCACCGTGCAGGAGATCCGCCTCGGCGCCCGGGACCTGGCGCTGGAGTTACGCCGCCTCGCGCAGGTGCGCGCGGCGCTGGGCCGGCGCGGCGAACGCGCCACCCGAATCGATCTCGACAATCCGGCGCGTCCCGACCAGGCCGCCGCCACGCTCGCGGACAAGAGGTAACCGGCCATGGCGCAGAAGAAGGGTGAGATCGTCGTCGGACTGGACATCGGCACCACCAAGATTTGTTGCATCGTGGGCGAGGTCACCGAAGGCGGCATCGACGTCATCGGCATCGGCACCCATCCGTCGCGCGGCCTGCGCAAGGGGGTGGTCATCAACATCGAGGCGACGGTGGCCTCGATCCGCCGCGCCGTGGAAGAAGCCGAGCTGATGGCCGGGGCGGAGATCAGCGCCGTCTACGCCGGTATCGCCGGCGGCCACATCCGCGGCTTCAACTCGCAGGGCGTGGTCGCGGTCAAGGACAAGGAAGTGCGGCAGAGCGACATCGACCGCGTCCTCGACGCGGCCCGGGCCATCAACATCCCGCAGGACCGCGAGATCCTCCACGTCCTGCCACAAGAGTACATCATCGACGAGCAGGACGGCATCCGCGAGCCGCTGGGCATGAGCGGCGTCCGCCTCGAGGCCAAGGTCCACATCGTCACCGCGGCCATGTCGTCGGCGCAGAACATCGTCAAGTGCTGCGGGCGGACCGGCCTCAACGTCGCCGACATCGTCCTCGAGCCGCTCGCCTCGGCCGAGGCCGTCCTGGCCGACGAGGAGAAGGAGCTGGGCGTGGCGCTGGTGGACATCGGCGGCGGCACCACCGACCTGGCCATCTTCTCGGCCGGCGCCATCCAGCACACCAGCGTCATCCCGCTGGGCGGCAATCACTTGACCAACGACATCGCCGTCGGCCTGCGCACGCCCATGCACGAGGCGGAGAAGATCAAGGTCAAGTTCGGCAGCGCCCAGGGCGCCTCGCTCGACAAGGACGACACCATCGAGGTGCCGTCGGTGGGCGGGCGCGCGCCCCGGGTGCTCTCGCGGCGCATCCTCTGCGAGATCATCGAGCCCCGCGTCGAGGAGCTCTTCCAGCTGGTGCACCGCGAGATCCAGAAGGCGGGGCAGGAGGATCTGCTCGCCTCCGGCGTGGTGCTGACCGGCGGCTCGACGCTGCTGCACGGCATGCCCGAGCTGGCCGAGGAAGTGCTCGGGCTGCCGGTCCGGCGGGGGATGCCGCGCGGGATCGGCGGCCTCATCGACGTGGTGAAGAGCCCGCAGCACGCCACCGCGGTCGGCCTGCTCCTCTACGGCGCGCGCCAGGTGAAGGAGGGCGTGCGGGGCAACTTCAACAATGACGCCGCTTCGGTGAAGGAGCGGTTTCTCGGGTGGGTCAGGGAACTGTTTTAGGCCTCAGGCTTCAGGCCTCAGGCCTCAGGTTTTCAAGCCTGAGGCCAACAACGAATGGAGAGTGACATGGAGAACAAGATCCCCGAGCCTGATCTCGGCGCGAAAATCAAAGTGGTCGGCGTGGGTGGAGGAGGGGGCAATGCCCTCAACACCATGATCCTCGCCGGGCTCACCGGCGTGGACTTCATCGCCGCCAACACCGACTGCCAGGCGCTGCAGCACAACCGGGCCGCGACCAAGATCCAGCTGGGCGCGCAGGTGACCAAGGGGCTGGGCGCCGGCGCCAACCCGGAGATCGGGCGGCAGGCGGCGCTGGAAGATCGCGAGAAGATCCTCGCCGCGCTCGAAGGCGCGGACATGGTCTTCGTCACCGCCGGCATGGGCGGCGGCACCGGCACCGGCGGCGCGCCGGTCATCGCCGACCTCGCCCGCAGCATCGGGGCGCTCACGGTCGGCGTCGTCACCAAGCCCTTCATCTTCGAGGGCAAGCGGCGCCTCAAGCAGGCGGAGCACGGCATCGCCGAGCTGAAGGGCACCGTCGACACGCTCATCACCATCCCCAACCAGCGGCTGCTGGCGGTCGCCGACGAGCGGACCACGCTGCTCGATACCTTCAAA
>JAYWAJ010000348.1:0-4141 GCA_043782525.1 Deltaproteobacteria bacterium
CCGACCTTGCAGACCTCGCCCTCCTTGCAGTCCTTGTGTCCCGCGCACTGCACCGTGCAGTGGCCCTCGCGGCACTTGTAGCTGTTGAGGCACTGGGGCCGCCCGTCGGTCGCGTCCTGCGAGCCGTCGCCCTCGCAGTCGGCGAAGGAGTGGAACTGGCAGGTCTTGCCGGCCTTCCCCAGGCCGCCGTCGGCGCTTGCCGCGGCCATCCCCTCGACGCAGTCGAGGCCGTAGGAGCAGTCGCGGTTCTTCGCGCAGGCCTCTTCCCGCGCCTTCAGCTTCGGCTGCGGATCCTGGCAGGCGCAGAGCGCCGCGAGGGCGGCGGCGCAGAGGGCAAACCTCACTTGAACACCTCGGCCAGCACTGCCTTGAGGCCCGCCGGGTCCTCCACCGAGTAGACGCGCAGCCCCTTGTCGATGCGGCGGATCAGCCCCGCCAGCACCTTGCCCGGCCCCAGCTCGATGACGATGTCGACGCCGCTCGCGGCCATCTTCTGCACCGTCTGCACCCAGCGCACCGGCGCGGTCACCTGCGTGAGCAGGAGCGGCACGATCTGCCCCGCGTCGCCGTTGGGCTCGGCGGTGGCGTTGGCGATGACGGGGGCGTTGGGCTGCTTCATGGGGAAGGCGCCCAGCACCTCGGCGAGGCGCGGCTGCACCGGCGCCATCAGCGAGCAGTGGAAGGGCGCGCTGACCGGAAGGGGCATCGCCCGCTTGGCGCCCCGCGCCTTGCAGAGGCCGATGGCGCGATCGACGGCGCTGGCATGGCCCGCGATCACCGTCTGCTCCGGGCTGTTGTAGTTGGCGGGCGCGACCACGCTGCCGCTCTCCTGCGTCTGCGCCTCGGCGCAGGCTTCCTTCACCAGCGCGGGGTCGAGGCCGAGGATGGCGGCCATGGCGCCTTCGCCGGCCGGCACCGCCTCCTGCATGAAGCTGCCCCGCGCCCGCACCGAGCGGACCGCGTCGGAGAGGCTGAGGGCGCCCGCCGCCGTCAGCGCCGAGTACTCGCCGAGGGAGTGTCCGGCGTAGAAGGCGGGAAGCTGGAAGGCGCCGCCCGCCTCCTTGACCAGCACCCGGTGGGTGGCGATGGAGACGGCGAGGATGGCGGGCTGGGTGTTGGCCGTCTTGCGCAGCTCGTCCGCGGGCCCGTCGGACATCAGCCGGGAGAGGCCGCCGCCCAGCGCCCCGTCGGCCTCGTCGAGCACGGCGCGGGCGACGGGAAAGGCCTGCGCCAGCGCCTGGCCCATCCCGACGTACTGCGAGCCCTGCCCCGGAAACACGAACGCCAGCTTCATTGCAGTCCCCTCACGACCCTCACCAGCGGACCAGCGCGCTGCCCCACGCCATCCCGCCGCCGATGGCCATCATCAGGACCAGGTCGCCGTCCTTGAGCGCGCCCTTGCGGTTTGCCTGGTCGAGCGTCAGCGGCACCGACGCCGAGGAGGTGTTGCCCACCTCCTCGATGTTGAGATGGCACTTCCCCAGCGGAATATCCAGCCGCTTCATCACGCCTTCGAGGATGCGCAGGTTGGCCTGGTGGGCGATGACGTGGGTCACGTCCTGCACCCGGACGCCGTTGCGCTCGAGCGCTTCCCGCGAGCACTGCTCGAGGACGCGGACGGCGGTCTTGTAGACCTCGCGGCCGTTCATCTTCACGAACTGGTCGCCGCTGGCGAGCACCTCGGCGGAGAAGGGCCTGGCGCTGCCGCCGGCGGGGATGTTGAGGATGCCCGCCTGGGTGCCGTCGGTGTGGAGGTGGGTGGAGAGCAGGCCGTGGCCCTCGCGCGTCTCCGGGACGAGGACCATGGCGCCGGCGCCGTCGCCGAAGAGGACGGCGGTGTTGCGGTCCTTCCAGTCGACGATGCGGGTGAGCATCTCGGCGCCGATCACCAGCACCGTCCGGGCGGCGCGCGACTTGATGAATGAGTCGCCCACCGCCAGCGCGTAGATCGAGCCGGCGCAGGCCGCGCTGATGTCGAAGCAGGCGGCGTGGGTGGCGCCGAGCTTGGCCTGCACCAGCACGGCGGCCGAGGGAAAGGGCATGTCCGGCGTCACCGTGCCGACCACGATCATGTCGACGTCTTCGGGGCGGATGCCGGCCATCTTCAGCGCCTTCTTCGAGGCGGCGGTGGCCATGTCGCTGGTGGTCTCGCCCGGCGCGGCGATGCGGCGCCGGCGGATGCCGGTGCGCTCGTGGATCCAGTTGTCGCTGGAGTCGAGGCCGTGTTCTTTCACCAGCTCGTCGTTGGTGACGACCCGCTCGGGGAGGTAGGTGCCGGTGCCGACGATGCGCGAATGTTGCATGGAGGGTGCTCCAGAGAGGGCGCGGGAGACTACAGGGGGCGGCGCCTCGGTCAAGACGCAGCGCGCTGCGGGAAAAGGGCGGCGGCGCGCCGGGCGGCGTCGGTGAGATCTTCCTCGAGGTGCTGCGCGGCGAAGGCCTCTGCCGCGGAAAGGGCGTTGAGGATGGCCAGCTCGCTGGAGCGGCCGTGGGCGATCATGGCGACCCCGTGCACGCCGAGCAGCGGCGCGCCGCCGATCTCCTCGTAGTCCACCCGCCGCTTCACCCACTCGAGCGACGACTTCATCAAGAGGGCGCCAGCGATGGCCACCCGCGACGCCTGGACCTGGCGCTTGAGCAGCTGTCCGAAGGCCCAGACCGCGCCCTCTGCCGTCTTGAGCAGGACGTTGCCGGTGAAGCCGTCGGTGGCGATGACGTCGAAGTCGCCCGAGAAGACGTCCTTGCCCTCGACGTAACCGCGGAACTCGACGCCCGACTCGGGCTTGCGCAAGGCGGCGGCGGCGGCGCGGGTGAGGTCGGTGCCCTTGCCCTCTTCCTCGCCGTTGGCGACCACGCCGACGCGCGGCCGGGTCACGCCGAGGATGCGCCGCGCGTAGACCTCGCCCATGAGCGCGAACTGGACCACCTGCTCCGGGGTGCAGACGACGTTGGCGCCCATGTCTACCAGCACCGCGCGACCGACTCCCTGGAGGGTCGGCAGGAGGCCGCCGATGCAGGGCCGGTCGACGTGGTCGAGGCGCCCGAGCACGAAGAGCCCTCCGGCCAGCACCGCCCCGGAGTTGCCGGCCGAGACCATGCCCGCGGCCTGCCCCGCCTTGCAGAGGTCGAAGCAGACGCGGAGGGAGCTGTCTTTCTTCTTGCGCAGCGCCTGGCCGGGGTGCTCGCCCATCTCCACCACTTCGGAGGCGTGGTGGACGCGCAGCTCGTGGTCGCCCGCGCCGAGGCGACGCAGCTCCGCGCGGACGCGGGGCTCGTCGCCCACCAGCAGCACTTCCAGGCCGCGCTCGCGGTGCGCACGCAGGGCGCCCTCGACCGTGGCGGCCGGAGCGAGATCGCCCCCCATGGCGTCAAGCGCGATCATGGTTCGGGCTTCAGGCCTCGGGCTTCAGGCTTCAGGCTGAAAGCCTGGAGAAACCCCTGAGGTCTGAGGTCTGAGGCCTGGGGCCTAGTCTTCCGCGGCCTTCTGCACGCTCTTGCCGCGGTACTGCCCGCACTTCGGGCAGGCGCGGTGCGAGAGCACCGGCTCGCTGCAGTTCGGGCAGGTCGAGACGTTCGGCGCGGTGGCCTTCCAGTGGGCCCGGCGGGAATCGCGCTTCTGCCGGCTGGTTCGTTTCTTGGGAACACCCATCTCACTTCTCCTTCTTGTCCAGCTGGATGCCCTTGAGGGCGGACCAGCGCGGGTCTATGGCGGTGCGGTCGCAGCCGCAGTCGCCGTCATTCAGGTCCCTGCCGCAGGTCGGGCACAGTCCCTTGCAATCTTCGCGGCAGAGCGGCGAGGCGGGCACCGAGAGCAGGATCTGCTCGCGGACTGCCTGCGAGAGGTCGATCTGCTTGCCTCCGTACGTCTCCTCGTCCACGGTCTGCGGGTCGAACGTCGCTTCCGTCTCCTCGCCCTTCTGGTGGTGCCCGATGCCCTTGCGCACCTGATCGGTCGGCACCCAGGTGCGGATCAACTCCACCGGCTCCTCGAGGGTCACCGGCTTGAGGCACCGCTTGCAATTGCCCTGCAGCGGGATCGCGCCCTTGGCCTGCACCAGCACCTTGCGGACCATCTTGGTGCTGCGGCCGCTCAGGTGCGCCGCGCCCGCGGCGTGGAACTCGGTGGGCGGATCGGCGCGCA
>JAYWAJ010000349.1:0-28677 GCA_043782525.1 Deltaproteobacteria bacterium
GATGATCACCGAGGGAATGGAGATGATCATCGTCGTCGTCTGGAAGAAGGTCGACATGGTGGTGCCCATGCCGGTCATGAACATGTGGTGCGCCCAGACGACGAAGCTCATGAAGCCGAGGAAGATGACCGAATAGACGAGCAGCCGGTATCCCCAGAGCGGCTTTCTGGTGTTGTTGGCCAACACCTCGGCGACGATGCCCATCGCCGGCAGGATGAGGACGTAGACTTCGGGGTGGGCGAGGAACCAGAAGAGGTGCTGCCAGAGGAGCGGGGATCCGCCGCCGGCGACTTTGAGCTGCTCGCCGGAGACGACCAGGCCCGAGGGCAAAAAGAAGCTGGTGCCGGCGAGGCGGTCCATCAGCTGCATCACGGTGGCGGCTTCCAGCGGCGGGAAGGCGAGCAGCAGGAGGAAGCTGGTCACCAGCTGCGCGTGGACGAAGAAGGGCAGGCGCCAGAACGTGAGGCCCTTGGCCCGCATCTGCACGATGGTGACGATGAAGTTGATCGAGCCCAGCAGCGAGCTGGTGATGATCAGCACCATGGCGAGGCCCCAGACGGTCTGCCCGCTGGTGGCGAGGTCCGAGAGCGGCGGATAGCTGGTCCAGCCCGACTGCGCCGCGCCGCCCGGCATGAAGAAGCCGGCCATCATGAGGATGCAGCCCGGCAGGAAGATCCAGTAGCTGGCGAGGTTGATGCGCGGGAAGGCCATGTCGGGCGCGCCGATCTGCAGCGGCATGACGAAGTTGCCGAACCCGCCGACCGCCAGCGGCACCACGCCGAGGAAGACCATGATGGTGCCGTGCATGGCGCCGAGCTGGTTGTAGAACTCGGGGGCCATCACGCCGCCCGGCATCGCCGTCTCGCCCAGCAGCTTGCCGATGAGCGGCAGCGGCTGGCCCGGGTAGGCCAGCTGCCAGCGCATGATCATCATCAGCGAGAAGCCGAAGAGGAGGAAGAAGAGCGCCGTCACCGCGTACTGGATGCCGATGACCTTGTGGTCGACGGAGAAGATGTACTTGCGCCAGAAGGGCAGCTCGTGGTGCCCGTGCCCTTCGAGGTCGTGCGCGTGCGGGTGATCGTGCCCGGGGCCGGCCACGGTCGGTGTCGTCGTCGGGTTCATTTACTTCTTCTCCGGAGCGGGCGTGGTCTCGGGCGCGGCGGCGGCGGGCGCTTCCTGCGGCGGCGGCGCGTTCTCCGCCTCCCACTTGGCGTAGTCTTCCGGCGTGTCGATGAGCACGTCGGCGCGCATGCGGTAGTGCCCGAGGCCGCAGAGCTGCGCGCAGGCGATCTCGTAATGGCCGGGTGCGGTGGCCTCGAACCAGATGGGGATCTTCTGCCCCGGGATGGTGTCCTGCTTCACCCGCAGCACCGGGATGTTGAAGGCGTGGATGACGTCCTTGGACGTGACCTCGACGTAGACCGGCTTGTGCACCGGGATGTGCAGCTGGTTGATGGTGACGATGTCGTCCTTGCCGTCCTTGTCCTCGGGGTCGAGGCCGATGGGGTTGTCGCCGCCGATCAGGTCGAGCTTGCCCGAGCCGAACTTCCGGTCCTTGCCCGGGTAGTGGAAGTTCCAGGCGAACTGCTCGGCGACGACGCGGATGTGCACCGCCTCGGCGTCGTTGGGCGGGTTGTTCTTGTAGGCGAACCACACCGGCGTGGAGAGGCCGAAGAGGAGGAAGACCTCGACCACCACCACCCCGGCCTCGATGTACTTGGTGGCGACGGCGGCGACCGGCGCGTAGATGGCCTTGTGGCCCTCGCGCGCGCGGTACTTGATGAGGGTCCAGACGAAGAACACGCCCCAGCCGATGAAGAGGAGGAGCATGAACCAGTGCAAGACGGTGATGAGCTGGTCGATCTTCGCCCCGTGCACGGAGACGTCGGGCGGGAGCCACCAACCGTAGACTTTCTCGTCCATTGATTCCTCTTCAGCGGCCGAGCTGGGCGACGGCGGGCAAGGCGCCCGGGGTGCCCTGCCCTGCGGATACGAAGATGGTGCACCAGAAGCAGAGGCCGAGGAGCAGCACCGCCGGCGTCAGCGCCCAGAAGACGCGCGCTCCCGCCGGCCCGCGCAAAACCTGCGGGTTGCGGGGCCGGGTGTAGAGGAAGAGCGCCTCCGTAGCCAGCACGGCGAGTGCGGCAAAACGGGCGATGGTCCAGATGCCGAGAGTTGCGGTAGCGGAAGAAGTCACGTCCATCGGAGGGAGCGGCTCTAACATGACCGTCACGCGCGTTCAACCTGCGACGAAGCGCCGCATCCCGAAAAGCAACTACACACCGCGAAGGCGCGAAGTTCCGCGAAGGATCGCGAAGAAAAGCCTGGTTGGAACCGAGGCCACGCGCCGGCTCGGAGGTGGCACGGGCGAGAACGCGCCAAACAAAACTTCGCGATCCTTCGCGGATCTTTGCGCCTTCGCGGTGTACCTTTGCCTCTAGACTAGCCCCTGTCGAGCATGAGCGCGCCGAAGACGACCGGCAGATAGAGCAGCGAGAGCAGGAAGAGGTTGCGCGCCCAGCGCGGACCGGCGTCCTTTCGCAGGCCGACCAGCCCGTAGCCGAGGAAGGCGAAGCCCGCCACCAGCGCGGCCAGGAGGTAGCCCGCGTGGGCCGCCCCGATGGGCACGAAGAGCAGCGAGACCGCCATCAGCGCCACCGTGTAGCGGACGATGTTGATCCGCGCCGCCCGCTCGCCGCCCGGCTCGTTGGGCTGTACCAGCAGTCCGGCGCGCGCGTACTCCTCCTTGCGGAAGAGGGTGATGGCGAGGAAGTGCGGCACCTGCCAGAGGAACATCACCGCGAAGAGCAGCACGCCGGGCAGGTCGAGGCGCCCGGTGGCGGCGGTCCAGCCGATCAGGGGCGGGATGGCGCCGGGCAGCGCGCCGACCAGGAGCGCCGTCGCCGACAGCCGCTTCATCGGCGTGTAGAGCAGCACGTAGCTGACCAGCGCGATGGAGGCGAGCAGCCCCGGCAGCGCCCCGACCGCGAAGGTGAGCAGGGGCACCGAGAGGGCCGCCAGCACGAGGCCGAACCGGAGGGCCACCTGCGGCTCCATCCGCCTGGCCGGCAGCGGTCGGTTCATGGTGCGGGACATGAGCGCGTCGCTGTCGCGCTCGAGGTACATGTTGAGGGCGTTGGCGGCGGCGACGATCAGCACCGTGCCGAGGATGGTGAAGACCACCGTGCGCAGCGGCAGGCCGTGCGGCGCGAGCCAGAGGCCGCTCGCGGTGGTGAAGAGGACCAGCGCGGTGATGCGCGGCTTGGCGAGCTGCAGCAGGTCGCTGGGCGCGGTGGTCACGCCGAGGCGATCTGCGCGATGGCCACGCGCTCCGCGGCCGCCGCGCGGGTCAGCGCCAGCAGCGAGACGCAGTCCGCGAGCAGCAGCGCGCCGACCAGGAGATGCGCCGTCAGCGGCACCAGGTCCTTGAAGGTCAAGATCGTCAGGACGCCGAGGACGATCTGCGCCAGCACCAGCGCGGGCGCGGCCAGCGCGAGCATCCGCACCGCGCCCCGGGTCTCGCGCGCGATCTTCGCCGCGGACCAGGCGACCAGCACCAGCACCGCGAAGGCGAACGCCCGGTGGGCCATGTGCAGGTGCACCATCGGGTGCACGTCGGTGGGCCACCACGCGCCCCGGCAGTACGGCAGATCGGTGCAGACGAGGCCGGCGCCGGTGTGCCGCACCGCCGCCCCGAGGACGATCTGGAAGTAAACGGCAGCGGTGGTCAGCCAGAGCAACCCGCGGGGCGCCACCTGCAGTTCACCGCCCGGCGGCTTCAGGCCAGAAGCCCGAAGCCCGAAGCCCGAAGCCTGCCGCCAGGCAACCACCAGCATCAGCGAGAGAAACAGCATCGACGTCCCGAGGTGCATCACCAGCACCAGCGTGGGCAGCCGGTAGAGCACCGTCATCCCGCCGAGCAGGCCCTGGAACATCACCAGCGCGAGGGCGGAGATGGCCAGCTTGCCGTCGGCTTCCCGCGCCTGGAGGACGGCCCAGCCGAAGGCCGCGTACCCGAGCGCCGTCAGCAAGATTCCGGCCAGCGGGGCCGCGCCCGAGACGTACTTCACGTTGCCCGACCAGAACGACGCGCCGAGGGTGAAGAGGGAGATTCCGGCCACCACCGCCGAGAGCCTGCCCTGCTTCGCCCGCCGCAGCGTGAGGACGACGAGCGCCACCGTGAGCAGTCCCACCGCGGAAGCGATCAGCCGGTGCGTGTGCTCGACGGCGACGCTGCCCTCCATCTTCGGCAGCGCCGACCCGAAGCAGGTCGGCCAGTCCGGGCAGGCCAGCCCCGAGTCGGTGTTGGTCACCACTCCGCCGGCGACGATCAAGACGACCGTAAGGAAGGCGGCGGCGGCGGCGAGTCGGCGGATCACTGCGTCTCCCAGAACGAAACAGGGGAGGCCGGTTCTATCCGGACCTCCCCCGATGAGCAACGCAACTCAGTGCGACAGAACGCCATTGCCCAACCCCTGAAGCCTGAGGCCTGAAGCCTGAAGCCTGAGCGGCCGAAGGCAGCTCTACGATCCCTTTTCCGTCCCGTCGTACTTGAACGTCACCTTCGCCGGCTTGCCGGCCTCGACGGTCACTTCCTGCGTCTTGGTGCCGTACTTCTCGTGCCAGGCTTCGATGGTGTACTTGCCCGGCGGCACGTTCTCGATCTTGAAGCTGCCCGAGTCGGTGGTCACGGCCTGCAGCCCGCTCTTCGACACGCCGATGTAGCCGCGCATCCACGGGTGCACGTCGCACTTCCACTTCATCACGCCCTCGTCCTTGGCCACGGTCTCGATGGGGGCGGCCTTGTCGTTGGGCATGCCCTTGTTGAAGAGCGTCGAGGCGCCCAGGTAGGTGTGCACGTTGTGGAGGACGGGGTCGCCGTTCTTGGCCTGGATCTTCTGCCCCACCACCGCGGTGGCGAAGCGCGGCGTGTACATGCAGTCCTTCTGATCCATCGCGACAGTCTCGGACGGAACCTTGGCCGCGTCCTTGGCGCCCTTGGTGACGTGCACCCAGACGTTCTCGAGCTTGCCGCCCTTCACGCTGACGGCGGGGTCGGTCATGGTCTTCTTGGCGCAGAAGGGGTCGGCTTCGCGGTGCAGCTTGCCGGCGGTCGGGGCCTTGCCGGTGAAGTCCACCACGCCTTCGATGGTGTCGGCGGAGGCGGCGAGGGGGATGAGCAGCGCGGCGGCGAGGGCGAGCAGTCTCGAACAATTCATCGTCTTCTCTCCATGGGGTGAATGGCGCGCTGCTGCTAGCAGAGCGCTTTCAGCCGGTCAAGGACTTGGACCGCACTCAGGTCGAAAACTTCAAAGCCGTGCTCAGCCGTGGTGCGGATCGAGCATGGCCGTCTTGCCGGCGGGCGTCGCCTTGGTCTCGAGGTGCATCAGGTAGTCGCGCAGCGCATCGATCTGCGCCTTGGCGTCGCCGTCGAACAGCTTGCTGGGCGAGGTGGGGTGCGCTTCGTCGCTGAAGTCCCAGAAGCTGGGCATACGGGTGCCGTCCATCAGCGCCTGGGGATTCTTCAGCCAGAGCGGGATCCAGTCGGGCCGCAGCCGGCCCTTGGCGAGGAGGAGATTCGGCGCGGCGCTGCCCGGATCCTGGCCGGGCCGCAGCGACCCCACCACGTGACAGTTGATGCACTGCAGCTCCTTGAAGAGCTGCTCGGCATCTTTTGCGTGCTGGCCCTCGAGCTGGGTCGCCTCCGCCGTCAGGTAGGGGAAGCTCTTGTTCGACGCCGCCGCGAAGTAGTGCACCACGTCGGTGCCGTCGGCGTCGGTGAAGTGGAAGGTCGGCATCCGCACCTGGAGCCAGGGCCGCAGCGGGAACGGCGCCTTGAGGAAGCCGAACAGCCAGGCCGGCTGGACCTTGGCGCCCTCGCCCGTCAGCACCGGCGGCGCGAAGCTGGCGGTGTCCTCGTTGTACTGGTCGCGGATCTGCCCGCCCCGCTTCTCCACCACGTGGCAGTTGCGGCAGCCGTTCCAGAAGACCAGCCGCTCGCCGCGATCCACCGCCTGCTTCTGCGGGGTGTTGCTGGCGAGGTATTGGGCATCGACCTTCTCGCCGGTCTGTCCCTTGAGGAAGGTGAGGATCCCCAGCGCCTCCTCGTCGGTGAAGTCGAACTGCGGCATCTTGGTCTCGACGCGCTCGTAGGCGTAGACGCGCGGGACGTGCAGCTTGGTCCAGACCCAGTTGGCGTAGGTCTGGCGGTGCTTGGGATCTTCGGTGAAGTACTTCACGTCGCCGAAGTCGAGCAGCTCCTTGGCCTTGATGCCGTGCTCGGTGAGCTCGACGCCGATCTTCTGCGCGTTCTCGAAGCCCTTGATGTTGTGGCAGCCGAAGCACCCGTACTTGGCGATGAGCGCCTTGCCGTCCGCCGCCTGCTTCTCCTGCTCGCCCGCGCGCCAGGCCGGGTCGGCCCACGACTCGCCCGTCTTCAGCGTCATCAGATAGGCGGTGACGTTGGCGGCCTCGCTGTCGGAGAGCCGCAGGTTGGGCATCTTCGTCTCCGGCCACATCGCCTTGGGGTTCTTCACCCAGCTGTAGATCCACTCGGGCTTCGCCTTGTCGGCGATGTTCCACAAGTTCGGAGCGTAGTCGCGCTCGGACGAGCCTTCGCTGCGCCGCGCGGTCGAGCCCTTCTCCACCACGTGGCAGGCCTTGCAGCCGACGTTCTCGAACAGCTCCTTGCCCTTGCCCACGTCGCCCCTGGGCGCGGTGGAGACGAGCAGCGGCCCCTTCCCGCTCGTCGACCAGATGTACGCGACGATGGCCGAGACCTCCTGCTCGCGCAGCTTCTGCTGCCGCGCCAGCACCTGCGCGTCGCTCTCGCCCTCGAGGTGCGGCACCGTCTTCGGGTCGGCCGCGCCCGGCCAGAAGTTCGGCATGCGGGTGCCGGGCCGCCACGCCTTCGGGTAGCTGATCCAGGTGTGCGCCCAGCCCGGCGTCGTCTTCCCGGCAATGGTGGTCAGCTCGGGCCCGCGCTTGGGCAGGTCGTTGTAGCCCTCGATGGGATGGCAGCCCCAGCAGCCGACGTCGGTGAAGAGCTTCTTGCCCTTCGAGAGCAGCGGCGCATCCGCCAGCGTGATCTCGGCGGAGTGGCACTTGTCGCACTTCGACTGCATGAACGCGCCCGGGTACTTCTTGCCCATGACGGTGATCTCGTCGGTGAGCGGGTCGTTCCAGTCGTGGTCGTCCTCTCCGTGGCGGAACTTCTTGTGCTCGACGCCCTTGGTCTGCGCGCCCTCGCCGCCGTGGCAGGTGGTGCAGCCGAACGTCTCCGGGTTGTGCCCTTTGACGAGCAGATCCCAGCGGTGCGGATGGGTGCGGAAGACCGGCTTGACGTCGAAGGGATTGGTCTTGGCCGCCTCTTCCAAGGCCGCCACCGTCTCCTTGTCGGCGCAGGCCGAGGCGACGCGATCCGCGAGCGGCTTCTCCGGATGCAGCTCTTCCTCGCCGGCGAGCAGGGCCGGATTTTCTGCCCTGCCCTTCCACTCGCGCTTCGGCTCGGCCAGCACGGCGCCGCCCGCGTCCTTGAGCACGATCTTGGTCCGCGGCAGCCAGCGCGCGCGGGGGCCGCAGTACGCCGCGGCCAGCTCCATCCACTTGGTGTACGCCTCGCGCGGGCGGCACTCGGTCGCCTGCGCCGGGTCGGCGGGAGCAGGCTCCGCGGCCGCGGTGTAGCCGCCGATGGGCACCGCCGCGGGCTCGCCGGGGACCTCTTCGCAGAGGGCGTCGTGGATCTTCTGGTACGCATCGATCACTTCCGTGTCGAGCGCGAACTGCGCCTTCATCTCGGCTTCGGGCAGGCTGGCCTTCTTCGCCTCGAGCACTTCCCACGGCGCCGAGAAGCCGCCCTTGTTGACCCCGACGTGGCAGTTCTGGCAGCGGTCGACCGTCTCCGAGCCCCACGAATTCTTCAGGTTCTTGATCCAGTACTGCTCCATCGCCGGCAGCTTGCCGATGCCGCTGTAGGCCTCGAGCCGCTTGTCGATCTCGAGGATGGGCTTCTCGATGGCGTCGAGCTTCGCCTGCGCGGCGTCGCGCCGTTTGACGAAGGCGAGGCGGGCCGCGGTGGCCGCCTGGTGGCGCTCAATGGCCGCGTTGTAGATGGCGGTCTTCCCGTCGATCTTCTTCTGCCACTCGTCGAACTTCGCCTGCTCCTTCTTCTCCTCTTCGCCCTTGCCCTCGTGGCGCGCCTCGCGCAGCAGGTAATAGACGGCGTCCTGCTTCGACTTGTCGAAGCCGAGGAAGAGCTTGCCCTCCGCTTCCTGGATGCGCGCGTCGTCCTCGGACTTGACCGCCGCGTCGTACTCCTTGCGCTGCTCGGCGTTGCCGGAGATGGCCTCGGTCGCTGCCTTCAATTCGGCGCGCTGCTCGTCGAGCTCCTTCTTGGTCTCCGGCGCTTCGAGCCGCTTCTGCGCGCGTTCCTTGTCGGCGCGCAGGTGTCCCTCTTCCAGCTTGAAGAACTCGCGCTGGTACATCTTCCACGGACGCCGCGGCACCACCTCGTCGTAGACGGCCCACCCGGTGGTCAGCGCCAGCAGCACGGCAAGGCCGACGAACGGCCACTTCAGGCTCTGCAACTCGAGGGGCTTGGTGGCCATGTCGTCAGATGTTCAAAATATTGGGGATGACGAGGACGTACTTGATGTTGAAGGCGAGGCGCAGCGTCATCTTCACCAGCACGCCGGCCATGATCATGAAGAGCGTGGCGACGATGCCGTAGCGGGCCATCCCCAGCTGCCTCATCATCGGGCTGTCCTTCTTCCACTGCCAGACGGCGCCGGGGATCCCCACCAGCCAGCCCAGCACCAACACCGTGCCGAGCAGGAGGGCGCCCATCTCGCTGCGGATGCCGAGGAAGTAGGGCAGGTCGATGTTGGTGAGCGGGACGACGAGGTGCGGGTCCCAGTAGTCCCAGGGCATGAAGAGGTTCCAGCCGGGTCCGCGGAAGAAGACGCCGATGGTGATCATGCCGACCCACATCCCGAGGAAGCCGACCAGGAAGGTCCCGATGGCGAACTTGCGCTCGGTCCAGGTGTAATAGCCATTTCCCTTGGGATTGATATCCACATAGGGAATGACCATCAGGCCGACGATGATCAATGAAGGCAGCACCACGCCCGCGATCCACGGGTCGAAGTAGACGAGCATTTCCTGCAGGCCGAGGAAGTACCAGGGCGCCTTCGAGGGGTTGGGCGTCTTGGTGGGGTTGGCCGGCTCTTCCATCGGCGCGTCCACGGTGATGCTCCAGACGAGGAGCACCAGGAGCAGGACGCAGCCCGAGATGAATTCTGCCCGGACCAGATAGGGCCAGGTATGGACCTTGTCGGGGAGGTCGGAAGCGGGCAGCACGGCGCGGGCGCGGCCGGCGACGACCTTGACCTCTTCCTGATCCTGGATCTGCGCGGGGTTGACGTTTTCGGCCATTAGAGTGGCCCCGAGATACCGCCGTCTTTACGAATGCGCCAGAAATGGAGAATCATCAAAACCGAGGCAATGATGGGAATGAAGATGCAATGGAGCACGTAGAAGCGCAGCAGCGTGGCCGAGCCCACCACCGTGCCGGCGGTGAGCAGCGCGCGGGCGTCGTAGCGCGGCGTCATTCCCAACTGCGGACCAAACGGTCCTTCATTGCCCAGCAATGGGGTGGCGCGGGCCATGTTGGTGCCGACGGTGACCGCCCAGATGGCCAGCTGATCCCAGGGCAAGAGGTAGCCGGTGAAGGAGAGCAGCAGGGTCAGCGTGAGGAGGTTGACGCCCACCACCCAGTTGAATTCCCGCGGTGGCTTGTAACTTCCGGTCATGAAGACGCGGAACATGTGGAGCCAGATGAAGATGACCATGCCGTGCGCCGACCAGCGGTGCATGTTGCGCATGATCATGCCGAAGGGCACGTCGAAGTCGAGGTACTTCACGTCCCAATAGGCGTACTCGCCGGTGGGCCGGTAATAGAACATGAGCACCACGCCGGTGACCACCGTGCAGAGGTAGAGGAGGAAGGTCAGGCCGCCCGCGCACCAGGTGTGGCGGTAGCGGATGCCGTGCCGCCGCATCTTCGACGGGTGCAGGTGCAGCCAGACGTTGGCCGAGACTTGCAGCACGCGGTTGCGCGGCGTGTCGGTGTAGCCGTGGCGGAAGATGGACCGCCAGACGTAGTTGTTGGTGACGAGCTCGCCGAGCGATGGCTTCCGCTTCTCGGGGTCGGGCACTTGGTTACGCTCCGCTGTACTTCACAAAGGCGTTCGAATCATCCCACTGGCCGATCTCGTACCGGTAGCGGAACGCTTTATCGATGACCAACTGGCCGTCGTCGCCGAGGGTGATCTTGACGCGCTCGAGCGGACGCGGCGTCGGGCCCTCGAAGTTGATGCCGTCCTTGGTGTAGCCCGAGCCGTGGCACGGGCACTTGAACTTGTTCTCGGGGCCGAGCCAGCGCGGCGTGCAGCCGAGGTGCGTGCAGATCCCGAGCAGCGCGTAGATCGAATTGTTGGTGCGAACGATCCAGACCCGCTGCGCCTTCATCCACTTTTCCGAGACGTCGCCGATGGCGTACTCGTTCGGGTAGCCGGCCTTGAAGCTGGTGGGCGGCTCGAAGAGGACGCGGGGGAAGAGCAGTCGGACGATGGCGCCGCCCACGGCCGCGAGGCAGGTGAGGATGGCCCCCCAGCCGGCCAGGGAAGCGAGGTCGCGGCGGGACCAGATGAAGTGCCCGCCCTCGGCTTCGGGGATGCCTGGATTTCCGCCCGGCATGAAGTTTCCCTCTTGGATGACGACGGTTGGCGCGGAGAAGAGAGACGTCTTCCTGACACGAAGGGTGCGGACGGTCAAGCAGGCCGATTTGCCGTGCGACAGACTGCCGCAGTCGGCTTTCGCCGAGGCCTCAGGCCTCAGGCCCCAGGCTTCAGGCCAGAAGCGAAGCGGCTGTCCCGCGCTCTGATCTATTGCGGCCTGAGGCCGATCCGCCGTTGACCCCGGCGCAGTTGTCCGCTACACCGCGCGCATGGGTCCGCTGGCAAACTTCTGGGCGATCGTGTCGGTTCCCGACAACATTCCCATCGTCTTCATGCTGCTGCTGGTCGGGTACTTCACCTACCTGTCCTTCGACGAGGCGCGCAAGAACGACCGGCTCATCCGCGAAGGGCGGAAGGATCAGATCCTCCGCCGCATGCAGGACTGAGCAGCCCGGCCGCGCAGTTCCGCGGGCAACGCCGCGCGGCACCGCGGAGCCGTTCCCTCCAGCTCCGCACGCCTGCTCGCGAAGCGCTGAAGACGAGACCGCCCGGCGGCTCTTCCCGCGAGAGGGCCGTCCGCGAGCCCGCACCCCCCTCCGCGACCAGCGCCGCCGTCAGCCCGCGAACCGCACCGCGTACACCGGCGGCAGGTCGCGGCTCACCGTCGCCCAAGAGTCACCGGCGTCGTCCGAGGTCCAGAGCGCGCCGGTGGTCGACCCCATCGCCAGCGTCTCCCCGCCCGCCTCGACGTCGAGCCCGTGCCGGTAGATCAGATGATACGCCTGCTCCTGGGGCAGCCCCTGGCGCAGCACCTCGAAGCTCTTCCCGCCGTCGCGGGTCCGCGAGACGACCAGGGCGCCGTCCACCGGAATGCGCAGTTCGTCCTTGACCGCCGGGACGAACCACGCCGTCTGCGCATCGCGCGGATGCGCTGCCACCGCGAAGCCGAAGCTCGACGGCGGCACCTGGATCTCGACGAAGCTGCGGCCCGCGTCGGTGGAGCGGAAGGCGCCGTTGTGGTGCTGCACCCAGAGGACCTCGGGCGCTGCCGCGCAGCGGGCCAGGCGATGCACGTCCTGGATGCGCTGATCGAACTTCCGCTCGGGCGGCATGAAGGCCGCGTAGAGCCCCTTGCCGCGCAGCTCCCAGCTCTCCCCGGAATCCTCGCTCGCCCAGACGCCTCCACAAGAAACGGCGGCGACCACGCGCCGCCCGTCGAGGGCGAGGGAGTGGATGCCGGGAAAATCATATCCGCCGCCGAACCATTCGCGGCGCTCGGGCCGGTCCCAGAGCGAGCGGATCATCGTCCAGGAGGCGCCGGCGTCGCCCGAGCGGAAGAGGCCGCCCGGCAAGGTTCCGCACCAGAGCGCGCCGCCCGACGCCTCGAGGCACCAGATCTGCTCGAGGCTCCAGGGGATGGTGCGGCCCATGGTGTCCTTCTCGGGCGGTCCGGGCGGCTTCTCGGGCCACTTGGGCGCCGCCACCTCTTCCCAGCGCCCGTCGCGCCGGCGGTGGAGCTTGGCGCCGAAGTGGCCGTGGCCCACCGCCGCGAAGCAGTCGGCCCCCGCCTGCGCCACCGCCGTCACCGGCGCGCCCAGGAACGCGATCGATTCGACCTTCCAGCCGGAGCCGGTGCGGTCGAGCTGGAAGAGGCCTTTGCGCGTCGCCACCAGCAGCTTCATGTCATCCCCCCGAGAGCGCCTGCAGCACCGCGATCTCCGCCCCGTCGGGGGCCCGGTCCGAGAGCGCCGTCCGATCGACCACGGCCTCACCGCCGACGAAGACGACGATGTGCCGGCGCAGCGCGCCCTGGTCGTCGAGCACGTAGCCGCGCAGGCGCGGATTCTGTGCGAAGGCCGCCTCCAGCACCTCGCGCACCGTCCGGCCCGGCACCTGCGCGGGCGGCGCGTCGACGAAGCGGTGCAGGTTTCCGGTGAAGGTGACGCGCGGCACGGGCGAAGTCTACGCCGGTTCGCGCCCGCTCAGATCTTCCGCTGCGCGAACGCCTGCGGCAGGTGCTTGCGGGCGAGCCGGGCGAGGGCGTCGCCGTCGATCAGATCGATGGGGTTCCCCTGCGCCGCCTCCCGCGCCTCGGTGCTGAAGCTGCCCAGCGTCACCAGCACCGCCTTGCCGACCAGCTCGGCGCGGGCGGACTCGATCATGTTGCGGACCTCCTCCGCGTCGGCGGGCACGCCGGGCGCTCCGAAGAGGCCGTGCACGTAGAGCCGTCCCCCGCGGATGGGCGTCGGGTCGTTGGCGAAGAGCTCGACGCTCCGGGGCCCGCGCTCGCTGCGCTCCGGGTGGAAGCCCATCTCGGTGAAGAGCGTCAGCAAGAGGCGTTGGAACCCCTCGATGCCGTAGCCGCGCACCCAGGCCATGTCGCCCTGCCCTTCCCGCGCCAGGTTCTCCGGCGAGGCCGGCGAGATCGGCTGCCCGCGCCCGATGAAGAGGATGAGCGCGAAGCCGAGCAAGGTGGCGACCACCGCGACGATGAGGATGCCCATGAGCGCCTGCTTGCGCGCGCGGGGCCGCGGAAGTCAAGGAGGCTTGACTTCACCGGACCGCGAATGTAGAAGCGCGCCCCTCCTGGCCCGGATCTCCCCCGGGCAAGGGGATTTTTTGAGAGCACCGAGTGGGCCTGTAGCTCAGCTGGGAGAGCGCTAGAATCGCACTCTAGAGGTCTCCGGTTCGATCCCGGACAGGTCCACCACTCAATCCACAATGTTACGCCATCCGGTTTCGGCTCCCCGTTCTAGCTTGGACCAAATCTGTACCAAGCCGACGCAGGCGCCCCCCTTGGCGCGACGAAGGCGCTCAGTTGGCAACGTGGATTGAGGCGCGTTGAAGCGCCGCCGCCTCTTGCGCAAACCGATGAGCGATGTCTGGCAGGCCCGCGTTCTCGGCGAACTTGCGAGCGCGGGTGAGCGTCTCTGCCAGAAGGTCACTCGATTCTCGGGCTCGGCTCTGCGGGTACAACTCCGAAAGGGAGACCTGAATCGCGGGAAAACCGAATTGGTCGCCTGTGAGGTCAATCTCCACTGCTCCCTCTCGGGCTACGAGCCTGTTGTACCAGTGACTGATGCCGCCCACCTTGGCACTAACGAGTTGCCCGCCCAGGCATTGCTGCACGATCATCGCAACAAGGGCGCAGTGTCCCGCGCTGGGCGTCGAAGGCTTGAAGCCCGGCGCAGCGGTCTCAGGCGAGAAAGCGACCTCCAACCGCGCCCGCAACTGCCTCAGGAAGTCGGCAATAGAGCGAGCGTCAGGCAGGCTGGCGTCCGGGGTCATCTTAGGTCGCTCCGCTAGGTGGTGGCAGGCGATGCGATGGCAGGGATTCGGTCGCCGGGGGCGCAATCTTGAGCACATGCTCGCGTGCCTTCATGATCTTCTCCGTCAGTGCCCCGTACGCCCAGAAGGCAAGCCCGAGTCCAACAGTCTGGACCGCTTCTTTGTAGCTCGCCGCGTCGGCGCCAAAGACCTTGGTCAGCATCGTTGGTCCCAGTATGTACACCACCCCCCCGACAACCCCTGAGATTGCCCCAAGTAAGCTCTTGGTGCGATTGGCTTTTATCTTGACTGGGATGCGCGCGCCGAAGGGAGGCCAGTTCGCTTGCCGAGCGACCTTCTCGCCTAGCCGAGCCACTTCCTGACCGACCGGCACCTCGCGAAGCGAGGGCGAGGCAGACTTCGTCATCTTGCATCCGGAGCGCGGCCTCTTGGTCCTTGAGGTGAAGGGCGGCAAGCCTGAGCTGACGGGGCGCACGTGGACTCGAGGAGGGAAGGATCTGCGCGATCCGTTCGATCAAGCTCGCCGTAGTCGATACGCGATCCTCGACGCCATCGAAGAGCGCACCCGCAAGCGCGTCCACCGTGGCCTTTTCACTCACGGCGACATCGTAGTGTTCCCGCACGCCAGGTTCGCGGGGACGTTGCCCGTCAACAGCGACCCCCGAATCCTTGTGGATGCACCCCATATCTCCACGCTCCCAGCTTGCATCGAGGATGCGTTCAAGGCATGGGCGCGCAGCGGCACGCACCTCTCCCCAACCCAGTTCTCGGAGTTGCTCGACGCGCTGATGCCGAAGCTGCGTCTGATGCGGTGCGCGGGCGCAGAGGTCAGCGCGGAGCACGACCGCATCGTCCAGATCACGCTCGACCAGCGGGCCACCTTGTTGGGGCTCCTCGAGAACGAGCGCGTACTCGTTGAAGGAACGGCGGGCTCCGGCAAGACCCTGCTCGCCCTCGAGTTCGCGTTGACGCTCGCGGGCCGCGGCGAGCGCGTGTTGTTCCTCTGCTACAACCGGCACCTCTGCGCGTGGCTCCACGAGCAGGCGAAACACGATTTGCGTGCTCAGCGCGCCGGGGGGCTGCTCGAGATCGCGACGTTCCACTCGTTCGCCCGCAGCCTCGCGAAGCGCGCTCGCGTCGACTTCGACGTGCCGAGCAGCGGCGAGCAGGCGTTCTGGGACGACGAGGTCCCGCTGATCATGGAGCAGGCCCTCGAGGTCCTTCGCGCGCGTGGGCAGGCCGCGACCTTCGACGCGATCGTCGTTGATGAGGCCCAGGACTTTGCTCCCGATTGGTGGGTGACCATCGAGTCGCTCTCCCGCGCTGGGCAGGCAGGTCGGCTGTACGCGTTCCTCGACTTGAATCAGAGCCTGCGCGGCGCCGCGAAGCTGCCTCCGGTGCCTCTCCCTGCTCGTTTCCGCCTGACGACCAACTGTAGGAACACGAAGACCATCGCCCGCAGCGGAGCGTCGCTCGCGCGGGTGGAGGTGCGACTCCTCCCGGGCTCTCCGTCTGGAGAGGCGCCGGCGATCCGTCGAGCGGCGTCGACGAACGCCGAGGCCGGGCTCGTGCTCGCGGAGGTGCATCAGCTGTTCCGGCAAGGCATCAAGCCACTGCAACTCGCCCTCATCGGTCCGGCGGCGCACGCGAAGGGATCGCTCGCTCATCACGGAGAGGTGGATGGAGTGCCGCTCATCGATGACGCCATTGACTGGCGGCGCGGCGCTGGAGTCCTTGTCACAACAGCGCGGGCGTTCAAAGGGCTCGAAGCTGACGTGGTCATCGCTTACGGCTTGGCTGGCTTTGGAGCGCTCTTCACGCCGACAGACCTCTACGTCACTTGGACGCGAGCTCGCCACCGCCTAATCCTGATCTGCCAGGCGGGTGAGATTCGCGGGGTTGTTGAGGCGGCGCTCGCGGACGCCGAACGCGCGACGAAGAGCGAAGAGGCACACCGCTCGGTCGCAGACAACCCTGGCGGGTTGTGAGCCGAAGCGGATACCCTCCACCGGCGCGGCGAGGCGTGCTCGCCTCAATCGCCGCCGCCATTAGTTCCCCAACCACCCGTTGGGCGGCCCTGGAGTCGTCGGAAACGGCCCGGCCCGCGTTTCTTGGGATCGGGCCGCTGCCCCCCTAAACCCCGACCCAAGCCTCCCCCCTTGGGAGCCGTCCGAGATCTGCGCTCTTCATGGCCCGAAAGTACCCTTCTGAGCCAGTCTCCAAGCCGAGCGCTCTCCACGAGCGGAACGGGGTGCAGGATTAGTGACAGGATTTTGGGCCAGGCGATCAGCTTCCACGGTCGTTGCCGACCAGCTGCGATGGACAGTGCTCCTGTGCAAAACCGACCGTTATTCGCCTGACGCGATCGCATCCAAATTCTGACAACCCGACCGCTCGCCGAGCTTGCAGGCTTGCTGGAAAAAAGAGGCAGCAGCAGCTTCGCTCCGGCGGACGCCCTGCCCACGCTCATGGAGCACGCCTAGTTCGTTGCACCCCGCGCCGTTCTTGGCCTCCCAGGCTTGCAGGAACGGCTCGCTGCGCGCGTCGTGTCCTGCGGCACGCCGAGCCCGCGCTCGTAGCAGACCCCTAAGCCATACCAACACGCGACCTCACCCGCGTTACACGCCTGCTGGGACCACTCCACCGGCGCGCCGCGGATCGACCTCGACCCCGCGGCCTTCCGCATACATGCCGCCGAGAGCGGCGCACGAGTGCGCGTCGGCGCCCTGGCAGAGTCGCCGAGCCATGTACAGCGGCGACCTGACTGTCGCCGAGTTGGGGCTGCTCGAGGTGGCGGAGTTGCGCTTCCGCAAGGCGGTCTGTGTGACTCCGTCGGGAGCCAAGGTGTTTATCCCCACGGCTCACCTCATGGTCGTCCCGCCCCTCGTGCCGGTGCAGCGCGAGGCGCAGCCAAGCGACGGGGAGTGAAGCGCGTCGCGCAGAACTCGATGAGCTTGGGGGCTGGTCAAACGGGGGCCAGTCGCTCTGGCCTAGAGGATATCGGTCGAGGGCCCTCGCCCAAGGCGGCCACCAGCTGGGAGCGACATGGGCGTCACCCAAGCGCGCTTCGGCAGCTTGGCGTTTCCGAGGGATGGGGGGACGCAGTGGGGAGGCCGATTCGGTCGCCGGAAACGGCCCTCCCAGCTTCGAACAGGTCGTGGGTGGCCCCTGGGACCGCCTAAGCCCTCGGAACACCCCGTTGGCGTTGCCAAAGCAGGTGGTCCCGAACAAGCGGAATGGGGAAGGTAACGGGTACCCGGAGGATTCAAATGCAGATTGTGGCGGCGTATGTGCGAGTCAGCTCGAAGGCGCAGGACGACAAGATGCAGCGGCACGCAATCGAGCGCGTAGGTACGGCGCGCGGCGACGTTATCTCGAAGTGGTACGGGGAGAAGCGGAGCGGCAAGGTGCTGGCGCGGCCCGAGCTTGATCGCCTGCGCGACGATGCTCGCCGAGGACTCCTTCGCAAGCTCTATCTCTGCTTGCGTTCCCCGCGAACGACCTTAGCGATCGCGTTCCATGAAACAGCGTACTCGCGGGCCAGCACCGAGCGCCGCTCCCCACCACCGCTGCGCATCTGGATCACCTGCACTTGTTGCAGGGTGAGTCTCGCTCGCGCCGACTCTGACGAGCGCGGTGTGGGAAAGGCAAGACCCTCGCTTGTCCCTGGGCACTGAACCTTCCACGCGCGCAGGACCGGAGCAAGGCGGGGATTGATGGGAACATGGCGCCCCTTCCCGCTCTTGGGCGTAGATCGGTAGCTGCGGCGCACCGAGATCAGACCGCGGTCAAGGTCGACGTCGGTCCAGCGAAGGCCGCACAGTTCACCCTTGCGCATGCCGGTGTAGGAGCACCACCCGCTCCCGCTGATAGTCCATGTTCAGGTCGCCGCGTTCGTTCACCGGCTTGTAGTGCACGGTGTGCACGAGCAGCTCGGTTTCCTGCTCGAGCAAAACTTCGTTCGAGGTGCCAAGGAATTGGACACGGGCCGTGGCCGAGGAAACGCAGCGATTCGCGGTCCGGTTGCGTACGACCGCCGTGACGAGCGGAGTCTCGCCAGCTTCATCGTCGTGGCCGAGCCACTTCCCTTGAACATCTCGCAGCTCAACCTCGCCGTGCGGGGTCTCGGCTGCTGCTGCTGCACTGAGTGCCGCGCCTAACGCCAGAATTATTGCGATCACCGACCCCCCCCTGTGTGAGCCGAGGAAGTTAATACAACGCTAGCGTTGTTGTGGGCAACGCGCGGGTCGCTAGCGTCGGGGCCTATGCGCCGCCGCCGCCCGGAACGCGCAGCCCAGTACCGGAGCGCGGCCTTCCGCGATCTTCAAGGCAGGCTCGCGGCTAACGTGCGCGCCCTCCGGGAGGCGCGCGGGTGGACGCAGGAGGAAGCGGCGCACCGAGTAAAGATGGCGCCCCAACTCCTGCAGCGGATTGAAGCGGGGACGGTGAACCTCACCTTCGCGACTTTGGCGCGCCTGTCACATGGCTTCACGGAGGACGTGCTGCGCCTACTGGCACCCGGTGCCCAACCGGTTCGACGCCCTCGAGGTCGGCCCCGGGCGCGGCCCAAGACCCCCAGCCCCGACCCGCCTGAGACTCCCTAAGCTGGTCTGCGGGCCAGGACTCGGCCGACGGTCGACCGTGGCTTCTTCATGGCTGCCGAGATCTGGCTGAGGCTCTGGCCTGCTCGTCGCATCCGTTGCATTTGCTCCTCCTGGGCGGCGTCTACGCTCCGCGGTCTACCCCAGCGTCCGCCCTCCGCTTCCACCCGCTCGCGGGCAGCGGAGATCCGCTCGTTGATCGCCAAGCGCTCCATGCGGGCGGCCCAGCCGAGCACGGCCAAGACGATCTCTGCGGCTGGGCCGTTGAGGTCGAAGCCGTCCGACACGCTGACAATCTCGCAGCCGGAGCCGCGCAGCTCCGCGACGACATGGAGGGTATCCGCGATTCCCGATCTGGTGAGGCGGTCGAGGCGGTAGTCCTCGGAGCCCAAGATGCGCACGCGCGAGGACGGGGCCTTTGGATTCAAGGCAGCGCTGGCAGGCGCAAGTTGCCATGAGATCCGTTTCCACGACCTGCGGCACACCTTCGCCAGCCACTTCATGATGTCCGGCGGCAACATCCTCACGTTGCAACGCCTCCTCGGACACTCGTCGGTGCGGGTGACGGAGAAGTACTCACATCTCGCTCCCGACTTCATGGCCGCCGAGGGTGCTCGCGTTTCCTTCGAGCCGAAGCAGGCCGGCATCATCGCGATCGCCGACGGGCGTCGGCAGACCACCTAGAAATCGCTCGTCGAGGTCTCGCAGCCGTCCCAAGAACGTGCACGATGCCCAAGCGAATGATAAGCAACAAGCACCAGCGCTGTTGCCCGCGCCCAAGCGAAAAGATCCATTGCCAATGCTGCACGAGCGGCTGTTCCGACATGGCCAGTTGAGCGCCTTCCTTGAGCAAAGGAGGCTGACCATGTTGCGGGAGATCGGCCAGTTCGACGCGAACCGTCTCCAGAGCGCCACCACCGAGGACCTGACAAAGCACTTCTACGAGCGGTACTTGCTCCACGCAGCACGAGTGCTGCGCGACGAGGGGGAACTCGATAGTCCGGCCGAAGAAGTCCAGATCGACGCTGCCCACTTCCCACACATGTTCAGGGCGCGCCCCGGGATGAAAGTGCCCGGCGTAAGGTATGTGCTGCGCGTCCCGTTTGAGGGTAGCCCAGAGTTGTTCCGCTACCAGCCCAGCACCTCCACGATGTCCGGGACGCCGGCAGCCAGCATTGACGGCCAGCAGGTTGTCCTGACCTCCGAGCGGCTTTCCACCGAGGCACCGGAAGTCGTGGAGGCGGGCTTCCGCTCCGTGATGGACGAAATCAACCAGCACCTGGGCTGGGTCAAGAGCGACTTGGAGCAGTGGCTGCCGCAACTACGGCGGACAGCCCAGGAAACCGTTGACGCGCGGAAGCAGAAGCTCGGCGATGTGCAGAACGCCGTTGCGCGTATGGGTTTCAAGCTCAAGGAGCGACCCGACGCGGCGAAGACCTTTCCCACCCCTGAGGTACGCCGCAAGGTGCAGCCCGTAGCCGCGGCTCCATTGCCGGGCTCGCCCGCGCCGTTCAAACCAGAGCCCACGCTCGAAGAGACGGAGTACGACCACATCCTTTCTGTGATCGCGAGATCTTCACTGGTCTTCGAGCGGAGCCCGCACGCCTTCGCCATCATGGACGAAGAAACCCTGCGCACCCACCTGCTCGTCCAGCTCAACGGCCACTACGACGGGCAGGCAACAGGCGAGACGTTCAACTTCGAGGGCAAGACCGACATCTTGGTGCGCGCGCAGGGCAAGAACATCTTCATCGGTGAGTGCAAGATCTGGGGAGGCAAGAAGGAGTTGTGGGCGGCCATCGACCAACTGCTCGGCTATCTCCAGTGGCGAGACACCAAGGCGGCGATCATCATCTTCAACCGCAACAAGGACTTCTCCGCGGTGCTGGCGCAGATTCGGCCCCTCGTGGAGAGCCACCCCAAGTTCAAGCGCTTCGAGAAGCAGGTCAGCGAGACGTCCTTCCGGTTCGCCTTCAAGCAGCGCGACGACGAGGCTCGCGAGATGACGCTCACTGTGCTCCTGTTCAATGTGCCACTGCCTGCGCCGGATCCCGCTACCCCCGCGCCCTGATTCTTCTCGCAGCCGTCGAGAGGGCCTTGGCAGCTGGCAGGTCCGTGGACCACCTATGGACCAAGCGGCCGGGCTCTGGCGGCTCACGCGCCTTCCCCCAGAGCGATGAAGACTCTCACTCTGACGCTCGCGGCAACTCTGGACAGCTGGGCTTACCCTGGAGTAGACGGGGTCCAAAGAATCGCACTCTAGAGGTCTCCGGTTCGATCCCGGACAGGTCCACCACTCCCGCCGTCCCTGCTCTCCGTGGCTGAAACCGCCGAACAGAAGCTGCACCTCGAGACGCTGCGCCGGCGCACGTTCGCGATCATCTCGCATCCCGACGCCGGCAAGACCACGCTCACCGAGAAGCTGCTCCTCCACGGCGGCGCCATCCACCTGGCCGGGGCGGTCAAGGCGCGCGGCGCCCAGCGGCACGTCACCTCCGACTGGATGGAGCTGGAGCGGCAGCGCGGCATCTCGGTGACCAGCTCGGTCCTGCAGTTCGAGCACCAGGGCCACCGCCTCAACCTCCTCGACACGCCCGGCCACCAGGACTTCTCCGAGGACACCTACCGCACGCTGGCCGCCGCCGACGCCGCCGTCATGCTCATCGACAGCGCCAAGGGCGTCGAGGCGCAGACCCGCAAGCTCTTCCAGGTCTGCCGGCGGCGCGGCATCCCCATCTTCACCTTCGTCAACAAGATGGATCGCCTCGGCCGCGAGCCCTTCGACCTGCTCCACGAGGTCGAGGAAGTCCTCGGCATCCGCACCTGCCCGATCACCTGGCCCGTCGGACAGGGGCGCGACTTCAAGGGCGTGGTCCGGCTCTTCGACGAGACCTTCCAGCGCCTCCCGCTGCCCGCCGACCTTCCCGCACCGGTCCGCGAGGAGCTGGAGCTGCTCGAGACCGCCGGCGACCCTTTCGACCGCGCGCGCATCTTGAAAGGGGAGCTTTCTCCCGCCTTCTTCGGCTCGGCGATGACCGAGGTCGGCGTCGACGAGTTCCTCGAGGCCTTCGTCGGCATCGCGCCGCCGCCCGGCCCGCGCCGCAAGGTCGACGGCGAGCTGGTCTTGCCCGAGGCGGCGCGCTTCTCCGGCTTCGTCTTCAAGATCCAGGCGAACATGGACCCGGCCCACCGCGACCGGCTGGCCTTCCTGCGCGTCTGCTCCGGGCGCTTCTTCCGCGGCATGGACGCGCGCCTGCCCCGCGAGGAGAAGCCCATCCGCCTCTCCATGCCGCACCAGCTCTTCGGCGCCGACCGCCACGTCATCGAGGAAGCCTGGCCCGGCGACGTCATCGGCCTCTTCGACACCGGCCAGCTGCGCATCGGCGACACGCTCTGCGAGGGCGTCCCCGCCTTCGAATACGCCGAGCTGCCGCGCTTCTCGCCCGAGATCTTCGCCCGGGTCCGCGCCAAAGACGCGCTCAAGCGCAAACAGTTCGAGAAGGGCCTCGAGCAGCTCTCGCAGGAAGGCGCCATCCAGATCTTCCACCAGCGCGGCGGCGGCATGCGCGATCCGATCCTGGGCGCGGTGGGAGCGCTGCAGTTCGAGGTCCTGCAGTACCGGCTGGAGCACGAGTACGGCGCCCTGCTGGTTTTGGAGCGGCTTCCCTACCAGGTGGCGCGCTGGGTCTCCGGTGAGGACTTCAACCCCGACAAGTTCGAGCAGGAGGTGGACGCGAGCTGCGTGGAGGACCGCGACGGCAACCCCATCGCGCTGTTCAAGAGTGAATGGAACCTGAACTACGCCATCGGCCGCCACGCCGCCTGGACCTGGTCGCCGACGGCGCCGGTGGTCCCGCTGTCCAAACGTAAATAGCTGGAAAGGTGTACGACTGGCGCCGAGATGGCCGGTCCCTACCTTTCCAGCGTGCGCTCCCGCAACCTCACCATCGTCTTCGCCGGCCTCTGCGGTTACGCCGACCGCGTCAGCGCGCAGACGTGGGAGGAGAGCCAGCGGATGCTGCGCCGCAACGAGGCGCTGGTGGACCCCGTCTTCCGCAAGTTCGGAGGCCGGCGCATCAAGCAGATCGCCGGGACCTTCCTGGTCGCCTTCGAATCGCCCACCCAGGCGGTCCTCTGCGCGGCGGCGCTGCAGGACCGCGTGCAGCGCTTCGACGCCACCCTCCCCGAGGAGCAGCGGCTGCGGCCGCGGGTCGGCATCCACCTCGGCGAAGTGCGCCTGCTGCGGGGCGACGTCTTCGGCGAGCCGGTCAACATCGCCGCCCGCATCGAGGCGCAGTGCGGGCCGGGCGAGGTGCTCTTCGGCGAGTCGGTGTGGCTCTCGATGAACCGCGCCGAGGTGCGCGCCGAGGACTTGGGAGAGCGGCTGCTGCGGGGCGTCCCGGAGCCGGTGCGCATCTTCCGGCTGCAGGGCGCGCTGCGCCCGCTGCCCGACCTGGGGCCGCTGCCCCGGGCGGACGCCGCCTTCGAGGGCGGCGAGCTCTCCCGCCACCTGCGCGAGGCGGCGCAGCTGGCCATGCGGCGGGCGGAGGAGTCGCTGCCGGGACTGCCCGACCGCTTCCGGGTCTTCGTCGGCGCCGGCCTGATGGCCATGCTGGCGGTGGCGGCCATGTTCGCGCTGGCGCGGATCGGGGCGCTGCCGTGAGAGCGCGCACGCTGGTCCTCCTGCTCTCCGACATGAAGGGCTTCACCGCCCGCACCAGCGGGCAGAGCCGCGAGGAGAACGCGCGCATGCTGGCCTTGCACGACGCCCTCCTCTTGCCGGTCCTGCGCGGATACGGCGGGCGCAAGATCAAGGGCATCGGCGACGCCATGCTGGCCTCGTTCAACTCGCCCACCGACGCCGTGCTCTGCGCGCAGGCGATGCAGGATCGGCTGGCGCAGTGGAACGCGGCCTGCGCCGCGCCGGACCGCATCGAGGTGCGCATCGCCCTGAGCCAGGGCGAGCTGCGCCGCCAGAACGGCGACCTGCACGGCGAGCCGCTGCAGCTGGCGCTGGAGGCGAGCGGGCTGGCCGACGCGGGCGAGATCGTCCTCACCGACGCCGTCTACCTCTCGATGGCCAAGAGCGAGGCGGCGACGGAGATCCTGGGCGAGCGGCCGCTGCGGGGCGGCGGGCGCATCCGGCTGCGGCGGGCGCTGCGGTCTTCGGATCCGCTCTCGCCCTACGGCGGGCGCGCGCTCTCGCGGCTGGGGCGGCTGCGGGATCCGGCGCGGGCGGTGCGGCTGCGCGGACTTGCCGACCAGGCGCTGCTCTTCACCCGGCGGCGCGCCTTCTGGGCCGCGGCCGGCCTCGCGCTGGTGGCGGTGGCGGCCGGGGAGCACGCGGCGCCGTTCGATCCGGCCCGGCGCGCCGCCGAGCTGCTCGTGGCGCGCCAGCCGCTGGCGGCGCTGGCCGAGCTGGATCGCCTCGCCGATTCCCCCCGCGCCAACCAGCCCGCCGTGCAGGTGCTGCGGGGAAAGGCCGAGCACGCGCTCGGGCAGGCGGGGCCGGCCTTCTCGGACTTCGCCTCCGCCGCGGAGAAGGATCCGGCGGCGCTCGATGCCGGCGCCGTGGCGGCGCTGGTGGACGACCTCGACTCGGAGACCTTCCCGCCGCTCTGGCGGCCGGCGGTGGTGCGGCTCCTCGGCGGGCTGGGGCGCAGGGCGGCCGGGCCGGTGCGCCGGCTGCTCTCCTCGCCGCGGGCCCAGTCGCGCGACGAGGCCCTGCAGACCCTGGAGCTGGCCGGCGCCGCCAACGACGCCGACCGGCTGGCCGCGGCCAGCGCCGACCTCGAGGACCCGCACGCCTCCTGCGCCGGACGCATCGAGGCCGTGCGCCGGCTGGCGCTGGTGGGCGAGGCGCGGGCCGAGGCCCTGCTGGCGCGCGCCGCTGCGGGCAAGAGCTGCGGCGCCGCCGAGGCCCGCGATCTGCTCCGGCACCGCGGGCGCGTCGCGCAGGTGAACTGACAGGCCTGGCGGCCTGAGGCCTCAGGCTTCAGGCTTCAGGCTTCAAGCCTGAGGCCACTTCTGCGGTGAAGGGCGCTCGCCTTCGCGCGAGCTGCTAGTCTCCCTCGATGCGACTCCTCGTATTCGCCGCGCTCATCGCCGCTGCCGTCTTCGGCGCGCGCTACCTCTTGGTGCGGGAGGTCGAAGGGCGGATGATCAAGCTTCACGGCAAGGGCGCGCGGACGCCCCAGGCGCGCGGCCTCGT
The DNA here is from genome assembly GCA_043782525.1 of Deltaproteobacteria bacterium. Lineage (GTDB taxonomy): Bacteria > Myxococcota > Myxococcia > Myxococcales > 40CM-4-68-19 > 40CM-4-68-19. The sequence continues at coordinate 24,837 of JAYWAJ010000349.1, forward strand.
CTACGACAGCATTCCCATCGCCAGCGGCGACCACAAGCTCGAGTCGTTCTACGTCCCCGCCGACGGCCCGGGACTGCTCATCTTCCACGGCAACGGCGAGGCGATCTCGGGCTGGGTGGACGCGCTCAAGATCCTCCACGACGCCGGCATCGCGGCCATGGTCTTCGACTACAGCGGCTTCGGCGGCTCGGGCGGCGCGCCGACGCTGTCCAACTTCCGCGAGGACGGCCTCGCCGCCTGGCGCGCCTTCCGCCGGCGGCTTCCGGCGGCGACCCGCGCCTGCGCGTACGGACTGTCGCTCGGCTCGGGCGTGCTCCTCGACGTCGTCGCCGAGCTGTCGCCGCCGCCCGACTGCGTGGCCGTCTCGGGCGCCTTCCTCTCGGTGCGGGCCGCCGCCGTGCGGTCCGGCCGGGTGGAGAAGTGGCAGTCGTACCTGATCCCCGACCTGCTCGACAGCCTCGACAACGCCGCCCGGATGCACGGCCCGCTCCTGGTCGAGCACGGCACCGAGGACGAGCTCTTTCCGGTGGCCTGGGCGGAGAAGCTGGCCGCCGCTCACCCGGGCGCGCAGCTCGAGATCGTGCGCGGAATGCACCACGCGGATCCGGTCGCGCACCCGTCGGACGCGTCGTGGGGGCCGGTGATCCGCTTCGTCAAGCGCTGACCTTCGGCCGCCTCAGGGACCGGACCTCTGCGGCCGGCGCGAGAGCAGTCCGTCGAAGCCCAGCGCGGTTCCGGCGCGCCCGAGGAACAGCACCGGAAAGACCAGCAGATAGACGAAGGGGGCCTGGCCGCGCAGGTACCCGAGCGCGAAGAGCTGCCCGCTGGCGAACTGGAACTGCAGCACCATGAGGAAGGCGAGCAGCGCCGCGAGCGGCGTGAGCAGGCCGACCACCAGCAGCGCGCCCAACCCCAATTCGCCCAGCACCACCATCCGGGCGAGCAGGCCGCTGTGCGGCGCCATCAGGGCGACGTACTTCGCCACCAGGGGACCGCCGGGATGCTGGGCCCAGCTGGCGAAGCTCTGGTCGAGGGGCGCCGTGCTCCCGAACCAGGACAGCTTCTGCAGTCCGGCGAGGAGCAGCGAGAGGCCCGCGGCGATGCGCAGGAAGGCGAGGAAAGCGAAGAAGCCGCGGTTGACCATGCGCGGCTGTATAGCCGTGGCCCGGCTCCTTTTCCAGCGGTCGTTGCGGTGGCCGCGGCCTCCTGCTAGACCGCGCCCGGACTTGCCGCGCGCAGAAGGAGCTGTCTTGGGAGCTGTCTTGAAGGGTGCCATCGCCGGATTCGGCTTCATCTCGGGCAAGGGACATTTCCCCGCCTACCAGCAGCGCAAGGACGTCGAGATCGTCGCCTTCGCCGACGTCTGCCCCGCCCGCCTCGAGGCCGCCCGGACCGCCGCGCCCGAGGCGCGCTTCTACGCCACCTGGCAGGAGCTGCTCGAGAAGGAGCGCGGGCTGGACTTCATCGACATCTCGACGCCGCCCGCCTTCCACGCCCCCATCGCGCTGGCGGCGCTGGCCCGCGGCGTCCACGTCCTCTGCGAGAAGCCGCTCACCACCTCGGTCGCCGAAGCGCGCTCCATGGTGGAGGCCGCCCGCGCTCACCGCCGCGTCGTCTTCCCCGCGCACAACTACAAGCACGCGCCGGTGGTGAAGTTCGCTAAGGAAGTGATCCAGTCGGGCCGCATCGGCACCGTCCGGGCCGTGACCCTGAACACCTTCCGGACCACCCACGCCAAGGGCGTCAAAGACTGGAACACCGACTGGCGCCGCGACAAGAAGCTCTCGGGCGGCGGCATCGCCATGGACCACGGCTCGCACAGCTTCTACCTGACCTTCGCCTGGCTGAACGCGCTGCCCACCCACGTCACCGCCAAGACGCTGACCCTCGACAAGCAGTACGACACCGAGGACAACCTCAACTGCGTGCTGACGTTTCCCTCGGGCTTCGCGCATACCTTCCTGACCTGGACCGCCGGGGTCCGCAAGGTCGTCTACTCGCTGCAGGGGACCGCGGGCGCGCTGGTCATCGACGACGACGACTGGGAGCTGACCAGCAACGGAAAGCTGGAGAAGGGCGTCATCGAGAGCGACTGGATGGACGCCTCGCACACCAAGTGGTTCAACTCGCTCTTCGATCAATTCAGGACCGCGGTGAAGACGGGCGACTTCGTCAACCGCGAGCTGCGCGAAGCCGTCGCCTGCATCCAGATCATCGAGACCGCCTATCGATCGAGCGCCGAAGGCTGCCGCGAGCTCCCCCTGCCGCTCGACGTGACTGCCCTATGAGCCCAGGCCTGGTCGTCATCACCGGAGCGAGCTCGGGATTTGGCGAGGCCACCGCGCTCTCCTTTGCCAGGCTGGGACATCCGCTGGCCTTGGGCGCGCGCCGCGTCGAGAAGCTCGAGGAGGTGGCCAAGGCGTGCAAGAAGGCCGGCGCGCCCTCGGTGCGGGTCCAGGCCCTCGACGTCACCGAGGCGCAGAGCATCCTTGCCTTCGCCAAGGCCGCCGGCACGCCCGAGATCCTCGTCAACAACGCCGGCCTCGCCCGCGGGCGCGACCCCATCGACAAGCTCAACGACGACGACATCGTCGCCATGGTGGACACCAACATCACCGGCCTGCTTCGCGTCACCCGGGCCTTCCTGCCCGGCATGATCGCGGCGGGCCGCGGCCACGTCATCAACCTCGGCTCCTACGCGGCGCACGGCCACTACGAGGGCGGCGTCGTCTACGCGCCCACCAAGCACGCGGTCCGGGCCATCTCCTCGACCATGCGGCTCGAGCTGTCGGGCACCGGGCTGCGGGTCACCGAGATCGATCCGGGACAGGCCGAGACCGAGTTCTCGGTGGTGCGGCTGGGCGACGCCGGCAAGGCGAAGAAGGTCTACGAAGGCTGGCAGCCGCTCAGCGCGCAGGACGTGGCCGACACCATCGTCTGGGTGGCGACGCGGCCGGCGCACGTCAACGTCACCGAGGTGGTGCTGATGGGCACCGCGCAGGCGTCGCTCACCAAGGTTCACAAGGGGTGACCATGCCGGCCCTGCTGGTCGTGGGAGCGCGGGGGCTGGGGCGCGAACTGGCGCTGCACTTCGCCAAGGCCGGCTGGCAGGTGGTCAGCGCGGCGCGCACGCGGACCGACGTCGAGGCGGTCGCGCGGGAGACGGGAGGGCGCGGCGTGGTCGCCGACCTGGCGGACGGCGCCTCGCTGGCGGCGCTGATCGCGCAGTGCCCCGAACTCAACCTCGCCGTCTGCGCGCAGACCAGCGGCGCGCCCTTCCGGGTGGGGCCGCTGCTCGAGGCCGACCCGCAGCACCTGCAAAAGCGGCTCGAGGCGATGGTGGTGGGGAGCCTGCGCTTCTTGCAGGCGGCGGCCCCGCGCATGGCGGCGGGCGGCACCGTCGTGCAGATCGGCACCTCGCTGGCCGCCGCGCCGCGGCCCGGATTCGGCGCGCTCTCCGCGCCGCAGCACGCGCTGCGGGCGCTGGTCTCCGCGGCGGCGCAGGAGCTGAAGCCGCGCCTCCACGTCGCCTATCTCGCCCTCGAGGGACAGCTGGCGACGCTCGGCAGCAAGGAGTGGATGGAGCGGCACGGCGAGGCGCGCGCGATTCCGCCCTCCGAGGTCGCCCGCGCCATCGAGTACCTGCACGGGCAGGAGCCGCGCGCCTGGACGCACGAGCTCGCCGTCCGCCCCGCCGCCTCGGACTGAAGTCGCCGGCGTGATAGATGCGGGCCATGCGCCGAGCCGCTCTTGCCCTTGCCCTCGTCCTCTCGCTCCCCGCCGTCGCCCGCTCGCACCGCCGCAACGGTCGCACCGGCGAGGCGGCCTGCGCATCCACCTG
>JAYWAJ010000350.1:0-10899 GCA_043782525.1 Deltaproteobacteria bacterium
GCCGACTTCACCGAGGGCCAGGCGCTGCTGCGCAACAAGATCATCGGCGCCATGCTCTACCCGGCCATCATGGTGGTGGTGGGCATCGCCATCGTCGGCATCCTCTTCGTGGTGGTCATTCCCAAGGTCACCAAGATCTTCGAGGACATGAACGTCACTTTGCCCTGGACCACGCGGCTGCTCATTGCCCTGTCGGGCTTCGCCCGCGATTACTGGTATGCGGTCCTGATTGCCATTCCATTGATCGCCTATGGGTTGAAGCGCTGGCTGGGCACCCCGCGCGGGCGCGCCTGGTGGGACAGGACGCAGCTCAAGGCGCCGGTCTTTGGCGACCTGGTGCGCATGCTGGCCATCTCGCGCTTCGCCAAGACGCTCTCGACGCTGCTCGCCTCCGGCGTCCCCATCATCACCGCCATGGACATCGTCAAGAACATCGTCACCAACACGCTGCTCTCGGACGTGATCGACAAGGCGCGCGAGGCCATCCGCGAAGGCGAGTCGATCGCGGCGCCGCTCAAGCGCAGCGGGCAATTCCCGCCGCTCGTCTACCATATGATCGCCATCGGCGAGAAAAGCGGGCAGCTCGAGGAGATGCTGCAGAACGTGGCCAAGAGCTACGAGTCGCAGGTGGAGATGCGCATTACCGCGCTGACGTCCTTGCTCGAGCCGGTGATGATCGTCCTCATGGGCGGCGGCGTCGCCTTCATCGTCTTCTCCATCCTCATGCCCATCATGCAGCTCAATACCTTCGTACCCAAGTAAAGGATTCATATGTTTGCCAAGCCAATGCGCAGAGCAGGAAAGGCCGCCGCGCGCGGCATGACGCTGATCGAGATCATGGTGGTGCTGGTGATCCTCGGCCTGATCGCGGGCGCCATCGGATACAACGTCTTCAATCAATTGAAAGAGGCGCAGATCAAGACCGCCACTCTCGATCTCAAGTCCATCTCCAACGGCGTCGACCTCTACCACGTCGAGACCGGTCAATGGCCCGACGGCCTCAGCGGCCTGGTCCCCAAGTACATTCGGGAAGTGCACAAGGATCCCTGGGGCTCCGAGTACAGCTATGTGCGCAACGGCGAGGGTTACGACGTCTATTCCTATGGCCCCGACAAGGCGCAAGGCGGCGGCGACGACATCACCGTGCACGGCGGCGACGCCTCGGGCCCATCGACAGCGGGGAAGTGATTGCGGCACAGGCGGGACAGCGGCATGACGCTGATCGAGATCGGCGTCGCCCTCTGCGTGGCGGGCCTGATGCTCGCCGTCGCCGTCCCCGCCTTGTCCGCGGTCACCCGCGCCCAGCTGCGGCAGAAGACCGGGCAGCTCTCGGGCGGCGTGCGCTCGATGTACGGCAGCGCCGCCATCGGCGGGCACACCTGCCGCATCGTCTTCGACCTCGACGGCAACAGCTACTGGTCCGAGTGCGCCAAGGGCAGCGTGCGCCTCAGCCGCGAGGGCGAACGCTCGCAGAACGGGGCCCGCGTCGCCAGCCGCGAAGAAGAGCTGCTCGAGAGCGCCCGGCAGCGCGACGGCCTCTCCGAGGAGGACCGCGAGCGCGCCGCCCTGGCCGAGAAGAGCCTCTTCGCCGCCTCCCCCGACATTCCCAAAACCGAGCTGGGCACCTCGGTCCGCTTCGCCGACGTCTGGGTGCAGCACCAGCCCGAGCGCTATTCGACCGGCCGCGCCTATCTCTACTTCTGGTCGAGCGGGCTCACCGAGGAGGCCGCCATCCACCTCGCGCAGGGCGACGACGTCTATTCGCTCATCGTCTCGCCCCTCACCGGCAAGGTGAAGATCCTCGCCGATCGCGTCGACGCGCCCTCGGAGAAGCGATGAGGCGCGGATGGCTCGTCGGGCGAGCGACCCGCAAGGTGGCGCCTTCGGCGCCCTGCCGGAACGGGTTTACCCTGCTGGAGGTGATGATCAGCCTCGCCATCCTCGCGGTGGCGCTGGTCGCCATCGGCAACCTCAACGGCGGCGCGGTGGCCATGCACGCCTACGGCCGGCGCGCCACCGAGGCGACGCTGCTCTTGCGCGGGAAGATGCTCGACCTCGAGGACGAGCTGCAGAAGAAGGGCTTCTCCGATTTCTCCGACGAGCAGCACGGGACCTTCGACGAGGACGGCTCGCCCGACTACGCCTGGAGCGCGCAGATCCTCAAGCCCGACGTCCAACTCGACCCGGCGCAGCTGCTGGGAATGCTCGGCGTTGGCGGACAAGGCGGCAGCGCGCAAGCCAAGGGGGGCCTCGCCGGAGCGGCGGGACGGCTGGCCGGTGCGCTGAGCAGCGGCGGAGGTGCCCCGGGCGCGCCCGGCGGCGGCGCCGCGGCCTTGCTGGGCGGGCCGCTGGGCGGAATCCTGCAAGGCCAGGCCAAGACCTTCATCGAGACCTTGAAGAAGAGCGTCCGCGAAGTGCGGCTCAGCGTCAGCTGGCAGGACGGAAAAGACCGCAAGAACGTCACCGCCTCGCAGATCATCGTCATCCTGCCCGAGACGGTGGGCCTCGCCGGCCAGACGCCCGGAGTTGCGCAGCCGGTGCAGAACCTCGGCACCCAGCCCGTCGGCCCGGTCGCGCCCTCGTCGGACCCGAGTCAGCAACAATGACCCGCCCGACCAACCAGGCCCCGGTCCTGACAACCCGAAGCCCGAAGCCCGAAGCCCGAAGCCTCGGCTTCACCCTCCTCGAGGTCATGATCTCCGTCACCGTGCTGGCGATGATCGGCGGCCTCACCTGGAAGGCGTTCGACGGCGCCTGGGACCTCAAGCAGCGCGTCGAGCGGGCCGAGGAGCGCGACCAGACCGTGCGCGCCGCGCTCGAGCGCATCGCCCGCGAGGTCTCGATGACCTTCCTCTCCGAGCACTACGACCACAAGCGCTACCGCGAGCGCCCGACCTTGTTCAAGCTGAAGGACGGCCGCGGCGAGGCCGACCTGACCATCACCTCCTTTGCGCACGAGCGCCTGTACCTCGACGCCAAGGAGTCGGACCAGGCGCTCTTCGAGTACAAGCTCGACAACGACGAGGACGGCACCCGCGCCCTCTTCCGCCGGGTCAAGCCGCAGCTGGACGAGGAGTCCGGGCGCGGCGGCGTCAAAGCCGTCCTGGCCGACAACGTGCTCAAGTTCTCCGTTCAGGCCTGGGATCCCAAGGCGCGCGAGTGGCGCGACGAGTGGGACTCGAACTCGCCGCAGCGCAACGGCCAGGTGCTGATTCCCCCGCGCGTGCGCATCGCGCTCACCATCAAGGACGAGCAGGGCAAGGAGAAGACCTGGTCCACCCAGGCCCGCATCGTCCTTGGCCAGCCGTTGGACTTCTGATGACGCGCCCCGGCCCCAAGAGCTCGCGCGCCGCCGCCGTCCACAGCCGCGGCGTCGCCCTCATCCTGGTGCTCACCACCATCGCCATCCTGACCAGCATCGGCGTCGACTTCAGCTACCAGTCGCGCGTCTCGCTGCGGCTGGCGGAGAACCTGCGCGACGAGACGCGCGCGTACTACCTGGCGCGGTCGGCGGTGAACCTGTCGCGGCTGCTGCTGCACTTCCAGAAGCAGATCGACCAGCTGGGCGGGTCGCTCAGCTCCGCCGTCGCGCAGCTCGCCGGCGGCGGCAAGCCCCCGGCGGCGCCCGCGCCCGGAGCCAAGACCCCTCCGCCGGTGGGCAGCCCCGCGGCGGCCTCCACCCTGGGCATCCGGCTCTGGGAGATCCTGCCCATCGACTCCAACGCCTTCAGCATGCTGCTCCAGGGCAACGCCGCCGGCCTCGAGGCGCGCGGAGCCGCCGACCCCAACGCGCCCCCGCCCGCCGCTCCGCCACCGGATAAGGCGCGACCGGACCCGCCGCGGGTGCGCGACAGCTTCGGAAGCTTCGACGGCAGCTTCCACTCGAAGATCGTCGACGAGAACAGCCGCATCAACGTGCAGGGCCTCGACGGGCTCTCCGGCGCGCCGCTGGCCGCGCTCATCCAGCTGCGGGCGATGATGGCCGACCCCAAGTACGACTTCATCTTCGACGACGAGGACGCCAACCACGACAAGGTGCGCCGCGACGACGTCATCCTCGCCATGAAGGACTGGATCGACATCGACGAGACCGGCTCGGCCATCGATCCCACCAACACCTCCAATCCCTTCGTCAACGGCTTCTCCGACGAGAACTCCGCCTACGATCGCTACGACCCGCGCTACAAGGCCAAGAACGGCAGGCTGGACAGCCTCGAGGAGCTCTACCTGGTGCGGGGCGTGAACGACCGCTACATGGCCGCCTTCGGCGACCGGCTCACCGTCTGGCCGGACATCAACACCAAGCTCAACATCAACACCGCCGACCAGCAGCAGATGCTCACCAACATCCTCATCGCCGCCGCCAACCCCAACGACCCGTCGCTGCGCGACCCGCGGCTCTTGCAGACCATCCTCCAGGAGATCCAGCTGCGGAAGATGTTCTCCTTCTTCGGCATGTCGGCCCAGGACTTCGTCGCCATCCTCCAGGCCAACAACATCCGCGTGCGCCCGCAGATCGACCCCAAGCAGAACGGCGCCGCCAACAACTTCTTCAGCTCGACCAGCGACACCTTCCGCATCACCGGGACGGGGCGCATCGGGCGCATCGAAAAGAACCTCACCGCCGTCATCCGCTACGACGACGCGCTCGGCAAGATGCTCTACTGGAAGGAAGACTGATGCACCGGACCGTCGGCCTCGACTGGGCGCAGGACTCGCTGCGGGTGGTGACGCTGCAGAGCGGCTTCCGCGGCTTCGCCATCGAAGAGGTGCGCAGCGCGCAGCTTCCCGTGGAAGGCACGCCAGCCGAGCGGCTGAAAGCGGCGGTGGCCGCGCTGGGCCTGGTTCCGCCGCTGGGCCCCGACGACACCGTCGCGGTCGCGCTCTCCGGCGGCCTGGTCGCCACCCACCTCGTCACCCTGCCCTTCACCGACCCCAAGCGCATCGAGCAGGTGCTGCCGGCGGAAGTCGAAGGCGCGATTCCCTTCGATCTGGCCGAGGTGATCTGGGACTACGCGGTGCTCAGCCAGCAGGGCGGCAAGACCGACGTGCTGGTCGGCATCGTGCGCAAGACGGTGCTGCGCGAGCACCTGGCGGCGCTGCTCGCCGCGGAGATCGACCCGCGGGTGGTGACGCTGGCGCCGCTGGCGCTGGCGGGCCTGGGAGAGAAGAACCTGCTCTCCGGCGCGCAGGATCCGGCGGCGCCGCGGCAGGCGGTCACGGCGGTGCTGCTCGACGCGGGGCCGGACCGCGCCGACCTGGCGCTGCTCGAAGAAGGGCGGCCGGTGCTGGCGCGGGCGCTCTCGACCTCGGGGCCACCGGCCTGGGCGGCGGCGCAGACCGACGCGGCGGCCCGCACCCGGCTGCTGGCGCTGCTCACGCGGGATCTCAAGATCACGCTCCGCGCCAAGAAGGCCACCCCGCAGAAGCTCCTCCTCGCGGGAGTGGTCGCCTCGCTGCCGGGCGCGGCCGAGAAGCTCGGCGCCGAGCTGCAGCTTCCGGTCGAGAGCATGGCGCTGCCCGCGGGCACCGCCGGGGACGCGCTGGCGCTGGGCCTCGCGCTGCGCGCCCAGCATTCGCGCGGCAGGGTGAACTTCCGCAAGGGCGAGTTCGCTTTCACCAAGGATCTCTCGCAGGTGCGGGGACAGATCGGCCGGCTCGCCGTCGCCGCCGCGGTGCTGGTCATCCTGGCGCTCGGCCTCGGACTGGCGCGCCTCGCCTCGCTGCACCAGCAGGCCAGGGCGTACGACGACGCGGTCTGCGCGGCCACCAAGCGCATCCTCGGCACCTGCACCACCGACTACCGGCAGGCGCTGGGACAGCTCTCGGGCGGGAAGTCGCGCGCCGCCGGCGTCCCGCGGGTCTCCAGCGCCGACGTGCTCGCCGAGCTGGTCGCGCACCTGCCCGACGCCTCGCTCCCGCTCCTCGAGGACGTCGAGCTCACCACCACCTCGGTGCGCCTCAAGGGCACCGCCGAGAGCTTCGGAAAGGTCGACGAGATCAAGTCGGCGCTGCAGAAGGACAAATGCTTCGGCGAGATCAAGCAGCCGCGGGTCGACAAGGTTCCGGGCGGCAGCAGCAAGGTCACCTTCTCCTTCGACTTCGCCTATACCTGCTCGGGCGAGACGCCGGGGGGCGCGTAATGGAAAAGGTCCGGGCCTTGCTCGCCGACGCGCAAGCGTGGCTGGCCGCCGCCAATCCCCGCGAGAAGCGCTTCCTCGCGGTCGGTGCGGGCGGGCTGCTCCTCTTCGTGGTGCTGATCGGCTGGGCCAGCTTCTCTTCCTCGATCAACAAGGCGCAGGCGTCGCTCGACGAGAAGCACGGCGACTTCGAGAAGATCTCCCGCCTCGCCGCCGGCTACGGCCAACAGGAGCAGGAGCGGCAGCTGCTCGAGGCGCGGCTGCGGCAGAGCCCGCCGGCGCTGATGAGCTTCGTCGACACCACGGCAAAGAGCGCGGGCGTGGACGTGGGCGGCATGAGCGACCGCGGCGTCGTCTCCGGCGGGCAAGGCGGCCGGCCCAGGGAGATGTCGGTCGAGGTCAACCTCGGCAAGGTCCCGCTCGACAAGCTGGTCAAGCTGCTGGGGGACATCGAGCACAGCCCCGGCGTGGTGCGGGTGCGGCGCCTGCGGCTGCGGAAGTCGTTCGAGAACAAGGACGTGCTCGACGTCTCGCTCAGCGTCAGCGCCTGGCAGGGGTCCTGATGCCGCCGCTCGCCTTCTTCACCCGCCATCCGCTGCTCAACAAGCTGCTGCTGCCGGTGGCCGGCGCGCTCGCCTTCGGCCTCTTCCTGCTCTGGACCTTTCCCTACGACGTGCTGGCGCGGCGCCTCGAAGTCGAGGCGGCGAGCAACGGTGCCGAGGTCTCCATCGGCAGCCTCGGGCCGTCGGGCTTCGGCGGCGTGCGCGCCAGGGACGTCAAGCTGCACTTCCTGCCGGCCTTCGGCGTCGAGTCGATGCCCGACCTGCACTTCGACCGGCTGGAGGTCAGCCCCGACCTCTTCGCGCTGCTCCTGCGCCGCACCTCGTTCGGGTTCGCCCTCACCGGCTACGGCGGCACCGCGCGCGGCCACGCGGCGCTGAGCCACGACCCCAAGCAGCCCGGGCTCTCCTCCCTGCGGCTCGACGCCCGCGACATCGACCTGCAGGCGCTGCCCTTCAAGGAGCTGGCCGGAGTCGAGGCCAGCGGCAAGCTGCAGATCAAGGCAGACCTCGCCTCGCTGGTGCCCGCCGAGACCGCCTCTGGAGCGGTGACCCTGGCGCTGGACGGAGGAGCGGTGACCGGCGGCAGCGTGCAGGGCTTCCCGGTGCCGACGACGTCGCTCGGCCGCGTCGATCTCAACCTGGTGGTCGAGAAGGGCAACGCCAAGGTCGAGCGCACCCAGGCCCGCGGCGGCGACCTCGACGCCGACCTCGACGGCAACGTCAGCCTGCGCCCGCTCCTCTCGCTCTCGCAGGCGGACCTGCACGTGCGCTTCCGTCCCGCGGAGAAGTGGCTCAACGACAACGCCATGGTCAAAGGCGCGCTGGGCTTGATCCAGAACGCCCGGCAGGGCGACGGCAGCTTCATCTACACCTTCAGTGGCCCGCTCGCGCGCATGACCCCGCGGCCCGGCAGGTGAGCCGGGTCGCCGATCGCACGCTCGGCGGCGTCTGTGTCCGCGTGCACTATCCGGCTGCCCTCGAGGCGCGGGCCCTCTTGCCGGTGGTCCTCTTCTCGCACGGACTGGGCGGCTCGCGGCTCGGCTACGGCTTCCTCGGCCGGGCCTGGGCGGAGCGCGGCTACGTCAGCGTGCACCCGTCGCACCGCGAGAACGTGCCCTTCGGCGCCGTCGAGGTGGAGCAGCCGACCCTGGCGACGCTGCGGGCGATGAAGGAGGCCATCGACGAACCCGCCAACTGGGAGGCGCGGCCGCGCGAGGTCGCCGCCGTCATCACTTCCTTGCCGGATCTGCAGATCCCGGCGCTGGAGGGAAGGCTCGATCTTTCGCGCCTCGCGGTGGCCGGACATTCGTACGGCGCCTACACCGCGCTGCTCTGCGCCGGGGCGCGCATCCGCCTGGGCGGCGTCGCCCGCGACTTCCGCGAGCCCAGGGCGCGGGCCTTCATCGCGCTCTCTCCGCCGGGCAACGGCTCGCGCGGGCTCGACGACGCCTCCTGGGCCGCCATCGAGGCGCCGGTCCTCTGCGTCAGCGGCTCCCGGGACGGCGGCTTCCAGGGGCAGCCGCCGCAGTGGCGCGAGGAGTCCTTCCGCGCCATGCGGCCGCCGGAGAAGACCCTGGTGGTGGTCGAGGGCGCCGAGCACTTCACCTTCTCCGGCGGCCGCCCGCGCCGCGCGGCCGAGCCGGCACACCTGCGCGACATCGAGGCCGCCACCCTCTGGTTCCTCGACCGGCACCTCAAGCACGCGGTCGCGCCGATGCCGGCCCTGCCCTCCTCCCGCGTCGAAGGGAAGTAAAGCGCGTTGAAGTCGGGCACGGTGTGTGCGAGCGTCGCGCGCATGCGGATGGCGGCGTTGGCGCTGGCATTGATGGCGTGCACCTCGCGGCCGCCGGCGCTGCACGACGACCCGCAGGCCCTCGCCTTCCGCAGCCGGAGCAAGGTCTCCGACGCGGCGGCCAGGCAGATCGCCGCCGAAGCGCTGGGCGCGGCGCGCCGCCGCCCGGCCTGGAGCGAGCCCAACCACGTCCACGCCGCCGACGGTCCCATCGGCGACGGCCAGGAGAAGTACCTCTTCGGCGAGGCCCGCCTCTACCTGGGAGAGTACGAGACCGACCCGGGGAAGTTCCGCGAAGTCGAGGGAAAGGACGACGCCCTCATGGCTTACGCCGACGCGCTCTTCACCGTCGAACAGCTGCGGACCTGGGCACGGGCGCACGACCTCGCCTGGGACGTGCAGCTCGGCAAGCTGCGCGGACGGGTGGGAGCGGACGGTCCCGACGCGGCGGCGCGGAAGATCCTCGCCGAGCTGTCCAGGCGCGCGGGCGGCGCCACCGCGCACGAGGCCGAGGGCGATCGGCCGCGCCTCGATGCGAAGTACCGCGACCGCCGCTGACGAATTGGCAGGTGGCTTGACAGCGCCACCGCGTCTGGATGAATAGGCGGCCCCTCTTCGCCCCGGAGCGCGCATGACCTCGCGAATCCCGCTGTTGGTCCTTCTCCTTGCTGCCGGGGCCCTCGCGGGGCCGGTGCCGTTCACGCCGCCCACGGTGGGCTCGGGCAACACCGCCATCGCAGATCCCGGCGTGGCGCGCCCGGCAACGACACCGTGCCGCGTGCGGCTCTTCACCGACCAGCAGTTCGCGGACTTCTCCTCGAAGTCGTTCGCCTATGCGCCGCCCGCCGCCTGCCCTGGGCGGTGGCAGAAGGTGGTGCTCGAGGCCGATTACTCCGTCGAGGCCGGACGGCAATTCGATCGCACGGCGACGCTCTGGATCGGCGGCGTCAACGTCTACTTCGGGACCACCGCGGAGCCCTCGCGCACGGTCGCGCGGGCCTGGCACATCGAGCGCGACCTGACAGAGTACTCGGCGCTGCTCCGGTCTTCGTCCGTGGGCAGGGCGGAGCTCGGGAACCTCGTCAACGGCACCTATACGAGCTCGCTCTTCGGGACGGCGCAGCTCGCCTTCTATCCGGCTGCTTCGGACGACGATGCGGAGAGCGCGCCGACCGCCGACGTGGTGCTTCCCCTCTCCGCCAGTCCGACTGGCGGCACCGTGGCGCTCTTCAACCCGTCCGCCGAGCTGTCGGCCACCTTCGCGCTGCCGACAAACGTGGAGAGGGCGTTCCTCGACGTGGTCCTGCAGCACCAGGGCGCGAACGACGAGTTCTGGTACGCCTGCGTGCCCGACGAGCTCACCGGCCCGCTGCAGAGCTGCGCGGGCACCGCCTTCCGCGAGGGCCAGCTCAACATCGACGGGCAGCCTGCCGGAGTGGTGCCGATCTTTCCCTGGATCTTCACCGGCGGCATCGATCCCTATTTCTGGCGGCCCATTCCCGCGCCGCAGGCTTTGAACTTCGTTCCCTACCGCGTCGACGTGACGCCCTTCGCCGGCCCGTTGAGCGACGGCAAGCCGCACCGCTTCGCCATCAAGGTCACCAACAACAGCCAATACTTCCAGACCACCGCGACGCTGCTCCTCTACCTCGACCACGGCGCAAAGCAGGTGACCGGCGAAGTCACCGAAAACACCATCGGCGCACCGGCTCCGGTGGTGACGCCGGTGCTGACGACGACAGCCGACGGGACGGTGAGCGGAACGGTGACGACGACCTCGTCGCGCAAGTTCGTCCTCGCGGGCTGGGTGAAGACTTCGCACGGGCGCGTGAAGACGGAGATCAGCCAGCAGATCGACTTCTCGAACGCGCAGCAGTTCGTCTCGCCGGCCTCGGCGCCGGTGGCGTACGTGCAGAACATCACCCAGTCGACCAGCATCGCCTCGACCACCAGGGTGCGCGGCGGCGGCGACGAAGCCGCTCGGAAGCTGACGACCCGGATGTCCTGGCCTCTCGAGGTGGACCTGACCATCCCCCCAACGGCGAGCTTCACGCAGGTTGGCAAAGTGAGGCAGGCCTACAGTCGCGTCGACTCGGACGGCAAGAGGAGCAGCGTCGTCTCCAACTCCGGGGAGTGGGCGGACACCTATCCGACCAGGGAGGGGCAGGCCGGCGCGCAGCGCTATTTCTCTTCGGGCCCGGACGGTGACTGCTACAGCCGCTCCTTGACCGCGGCGAACGGACTCCTGACGTCGATCGTCGACGGAGCGGGCTGCGACCCACAGGAGCAGTGAGGCACCAGCAACTCAGGAGGCCGCGGCGATTGGCGTCGCCGTCGGCCTAGCGGAGTTCCGCGGCGATCGAGTCCGCCGCAGCAGCGGGATCCGGCGCGTCGCGGAGCGGGC
>JAYWAJ010000351.1:0-4105 GCA_043782525.1 Deltaproteobacteria bacterium
GTCGATGTTGGCCTCGGTCAGCTCCGCCTTGCCGGTGAGCTTGTGCTTGGCGGCCTTGAAGCCCTTGGTGACAGCGTCGAGCATCGTCGTCAAACCTCCGGATCGGCCGGGCGTTCTAGCACAGCAGGTAGCTGTGCGCAGCGATCCGGGATAGAGGGAGTCCTCCTGTGGAGCATGCGCTCGCCGGCCTCCTCTCGCGCTTCACCTACCCGGCCATCGTCGCCCTCTTGACGGCGGCGGGGCTGGGCGTGCCCATCTCCGAGGACCTGACGCTGCTCCTGGGCGGGGCGCTGGCGGCACGCGGCGTGACCCACTACTGGCCGACGCTCATCTCGGGCTACCTGGGCGTCCTCTTCGGCGACTGCCTCATCCAGCACTGGGGCCGGCGGGTGGGGCCGGCGGCGTACCAGGCGAAGCGGGTGCAGAAGGTCCTCTCGGTGGAGCGGCAGGAGAAGCTGCGCGAGCACTTCGCCCGGCGCGGCTTTCTCACCGTCGTGGTCGGGCGGCACACGCCCATGCTGCGCGCGCCCATCTTCTTCCTCGCCGGGGCCTCGGGCGTGCCCTTCTGGAAGTTCCTCCTCGCCGACGCGCTCAGCGCCGCCTTCACGGTGCCGCTGGTGGTCACGCTGGGCTTCAAGTTCGCCGAGCACCTCGACGACATCCGGCGGTCGATCCACCAGGTGGAGTGGATCATCGTCGCCGTGGTCGCGGTGGGCGCGGCCGCCTGGTTGCTGTGGCGGCGCCGCCGCAAGCCCGCCGGCGGATGATGGGGGAGGAGGGATTCGAACCCTCAAATCGCTTTCGCGACAGCGGGTTTTAAGCCCGCCGCGTACACCGTTCCGCCACTCCCCCAAAGCGCCGCCCGCCGCCGCCCCCGTTATAGGCGATCCGCCTGGCGCTGACATTCCGTGGCCTGCCGGGCGGCGATCGGCTATTTTCCGCGCCCCTATGGACTTCGACCGCGACTTTGGCGTGAACCAGGTGTTCGTCGAGGATCAGTACGAGCGGTGGCGGAACAACCCCGCCGCCGTCGACGAGCAGTGGCAGCAGTACTTCGCCCGCCTGCACGGCCTGCCCTTTCCCAGCCAGCCGGCGTTCCAGTCGAGCGCCTGGTCGCTGCCGCCGCCGGTGCTGCCCGCGGGTAATGGCCACGGCGCCGAGGCGCGCACCGACGGCTCCTTTGGCGGCGCGCTGCTCGACATCGCCTCGCCGGAAATCGAGAAGCTGCGCGCGGAGGCGTTGCAGGAGAGCGTCGCCGAGCTGATCAACGCCTATCGCATCCGCGGCCACCACTTCGCCAACATCGACCCGCTCGGCATGCTGCAGCCGCCGCCGGCCGAGCTGGGCCTCGAGCACTTCGGGCTCACCGACGCGGACCTCGACCGGACCTTCGTGGCCGGCGACTTCGCCGCCGGCGCCGGCGCCCACGAGCTGACGCTGCGCGAGATCATCGCCCGCCTGCAGCGGACCTATACGCGCACCATCGGCGTCGAGTACATGCACGGCGAGGATCCGGCCATCAAGAAGTGGCTGCAGGAGCGGATGGAGTCGGCCGGCAACGAAGCCGTGCTCTCCCGCGAGCAGAAGCTGCGCATCCTGGCGCGGCTCACCGACGCCGAGACGCTCGAGACCTTCCTCCACAAGAAGTACATCGGCAAGAAGCGCTTCTCGCTGGAGGGCGGCGAGAGCCTGATCCCGCTGCTCGACTGGCTGATCCATGAGTTCGGCCGCGAGGGCGGCGAAGAGATCGTCATGGGCATGGCCCACCGCGGCCGGCTCAACGTGCTGGTCAACATCTTCGGCAAGGGGATGAACGAGCTCTTCGCCGAGTTCGAGGACCAGGAGGTCGAGACCATGCTCGGCCGGGGCGACGTGAAATACCACCTGGGCTATTCGACCGACCGCAAGCTGCCCGACGGACGCAGCCTCCACCTCTCGCTCGCCTTCAACCCCAGCCACCTCGAGATCGTCAACCCGGTGGTCGAAGGGCGCGTGCGCGCCAAGCAGGACCGCAACGTCAACTGGGTGGGGGCGCCGGCGCCCCGCGATGCGCAGCGCAAGAAGGTGCTGCCGGTCCTCATCCACGGCGACGCGGCCATGGCGGGGCAGGGCATCATCGCCGAAGTCCTCAACCTCGCCAGCCTGGAGGGCTACGCGACGGGCGGCACCATCCACGTCATCGTCAACAACCAGGTGGGGTTCACCACCAATCCGGAGGACGCGCGCTCGACGCCGTACTCCACCGACATCGCCCGCGTGCTGCGAGCGCCGGTGTTCCATGTCAACGGCGAGGATCCGGAGGCGGTGGTCTGGGCGGTGCAGCTGGCCGTCGCTTACCGGCAGACCTTCCAGCAGGACGTCCTGATTGATTTGTATTGCTATCGCAAGTACGGCCACAACGAAGGCGACGAGCCCGCCTTCACGCAGCCGCAGATGTACGAAGTCATCCGCAAGAAGCAGCCGCCGCGCGAGGTCTATGCGCGCCGGCTCGCCGAGGAAGGCGTGGCGACGGACGGCGAGGCCGACGAGCTGATGCAGCGGCGGGTGGCCAAGCTCGAGGAGGAGCTGGAGCGGACCCGGAAGGAAGGCGCCAAGCGCTCGTTTTCGGCGATGGCGGGTCTCTGGTCGCGCTACCGCGGCGGGCCGGACGAGGCGACGCCGGAGGTCCCGACCAACGTGCCCGAGCAGGCCTTGCGGACGCTCTTGCTCAAGCTCTCCAAGGTGCCCGACGGCTTCACGCCCAACGACAAGATCGCCAAGGTCATCCTCGACGGGCGCCGCAAGCTTTCGGAAGGCCCTGCCTCCGAGCCGTTCGACTGGGGCGTCGGCGAGCACCTCGCCTTCGCGACGCTGCTGGATCAGGGCGTGCCCATCCGCTTTTCGGGGCAGGACGCGCGGCGCGGGACCTTCTCCCACCGCCACGCGGTGCTGGCCGACGCGCACGACGGCAAGCGCTACACGCCGCTCGCGCACCTGCGCGAAGGGCAGGGGCGGTTCGACATCTTCGATTCGCCGCTCTCGGAAGCCGGGGTGATGGGCTTCGATTACGGCTGGTCCCTGGACATGCCCGAGGCCTTGACCATCTGGGAGGCGCAGTTCGGCGACTTCGCCAACGGCGCGCAGGTGGTCATCGACCAGTTCATCTGCTCCGCCGAGGACAAGTGGAATCGCTTGTCCGGCCTGGCGCTGCTGTTGCCGCACGGCTTCGAAGGGCAGGGGCCGGAGCACAGCTCGGCGCGGCTCGAGCGCTTCCTGCAGCTCTGCGCCGAGGACAACATGCAGGTCTGCTATCCGACCACGCCGGCGCAGATCTTCCATTTGCTGCGGCGGCAGGTGCTGCGCCCCTGGCGCAAGCCGCTCATCGTCCTCACGCCCAAGTCGCTGCTGCGCCACAAGGCCGCGGTCTCGACGCTGGACGATCTCTCGAAGGGCGCCTTCCGGCGGATCATCTGGGACCATAGTATCGAGAAGGCAAAGCGCGTCCTGCTTTGCAGTGGGAAGGTCTATTACGACCTGCTCGCGGCGCGCGAGGCGAAGAAGCGCACCGACGTGGCCATCGTGCGCATCGAGCAGCTCTATCCGTTGACCGACGCGGCGCTGCAGGAAGCGGTCAAGCCGTATCCCGGCGCGGAGCTGGTCTGGGTGCAGGAGGAGCCGTTCAACATGGGCGCCTGGTATCACTTGAACGCGCGCTGGCCGGCGGCGCTGGGCAAGGTCCGGTGCATCAGCAGGCCGGAGAGCTCGTCGCCGGCGACGGGCAGCGAGAAGAGCCACAAGTTCGAGCAGCAGCTGCTGGTCGACCAGGCCTTCGGCGACGCCCCGCTGCGGAAGGACTAGGCGGCGGCCGCGAGCGGAGGCAGGAGCGCCTCCAGCGTCATGTCGAAGAGCGTCCGCGACTCGGGACGTCGCGAGAGGGTGCCGCGCAGCTGCGCCCAGAGCAGGGCGGCGGACGCGGTTGGATTGTAGATGCCCAGCAGTCCGCCCCGGCATCGCGTCGTCTGTGTCTCGAGGAAGCGCACGGGCTCGCCGTCTTCGGTGAGCGGCGCCAGCATCATCTGCATCAGCCTGGGGAAGTCCTCTGCGAAGCGAACGACCTCGTTGGTCA
>JAYWAJ010000352.1:0-10861 GCA_043782525.1 Deltaproteobacteria bacterium
GTCCTGCCCTTCGCGGACATGAGCCCCGGCAAGGACCAGGAGTATTTCTCCGACGGCATCGCCGAGGAGATCCTCAACGCGCTGGCGCAGGTCGAGGGCCTGCGGGTCGCCGGGAGGACTTCCTCCTTCTACTTCAAGGGCAAGAACGAAGACCTGGCCAGCATCGCCGCCAGGCTGCACGTCACCACGATTCTGGAAGGCAGCGTGCGCAAGGCCGGCGAGCGGGTTCGCATCACCGCCCAGCTCATCAACGCCGCCGACGGCTACCACCTCTGGTCGAAGCAGTACGACCGCGACCTCACCGACATCTTCAAGGTCCAGGGCGAGCTGGCGACGGCGGTGGTCGAGGCCCTCAAGGTCAAGCTCTTGCCGGGCACGCTGCCCTCCGCGAAGGTCCATGCGGCGCGGGATCCCGAGGCCCACCGGCTGGTGCTCCTGGGGCGGTCCC
Organism: Deltaproteobacteria bacterium; assembly: GCA_043782525.1. Lineage (GTDB taxonomy): Bacteria > Myxococcota > Myxococcia > Myxococcales > 40CM-4-68-19 > 40CM-4-68-19. The sequence continues at coordinate 449 of JAYWAJ010000352.1, forward strand.
TGATGATGCGGCAGACCGCCGAGAGTGGGCGGCGCGCCGAGGAGGTCCTCGTCAAGGCGGTTGCCCTCGAGCCCTCCTACGCCCCGGGCTGGCAGTGGCTGGCCACCCTGCGCGGGAATTCCGCGCTCGAGGCGCCGCGAGGGCAGGTCCAGCCGCGCCTCCGCGGAGCGATGGAGGCTGCGGAGAAAGCCATCGCCGCGGAGCCGGACTACGCGGGCGGCTATGCGGCTCGCGGATACCTCCGCTCCCAATTCCTCTGGGACTGGGAAGGGGCGCGGAGCGATTTTCAGAGGGCGCTGGAGCTGAACGACTCCGAGATCTCGATGCACTTGTACGCGACGCTCCTCCAGAAGGTCGGGCGTTTGAAGGAGGCCATCGCGACCGAACGGAAGGTCATCGTCGTCGATCCGCTCAGCGTCTACGCCTGGACCAACCTGGGCGGCTACCTCACCGACGACGGACAGTTCGACGAAGCTCGAGCGGCCTTGGCCCGGTCTCTGGAGGTCACTCCGGAGAACACCGAAGCCCCGCACGAGCTTGCGCGGATCGAGCTGCTCGAAGGGCACCCGGAGAAAGCGCTGGCCCTGGTTGAAAAGATGCCGCGGGAGGTGGACCGGCTGGTGATCGGGGCCATGGCCCAGCACGACCTGGGCCGCGTGAAAGAGGCCGGGCGTGCGCTGGAGGCGCTCACCGCCGAGGCCGATTCCGCCGAGGGCGACGTCGCCTGGGGGCTGGCGACGGTCTACGCCTGGCGCCGGGAGCCCGACCACGCCTTCGCCTGGCTCGAGCGCGCCTATGCCCGGCACGATCTCCGGCTTCGCTGGCTCAAGAGCGAGGCGATGCTGCGGAACCTCCGTTCCGACCCGCGTTATGCGGCGCTGCTCAAGAAGATGAACTTCCCGCGAGACTGAGATCCCGCCTGCCTGGCCAGCAGGCAGGTTCGATGGCCGGGAACCGGATGGGCGCCGCGCGCGTAGTCCAGTTTCAGGGACGGTGCGTGGGGCGACGAGAGCTGACAACCAGGCAGGCGGCGGCGCTTCTCGGGATGTCCGAAGCGTCGGTCAAGCGCTGGTGCGACGGCGGCGGCATTCCCTGCCGGCGGCACGGCAAGGCGAGACGGTTCGCGCTGGCCGATCTCATCCAGGCCCTGCGCGGCCGCGATCCGACGCCGGCGCAGGTCGCCTCCGCGCTGGAGGCGGGGCGCGTCGATGCCTGCGCGGCGCAGATCGCGGAGCGGTGGGTCGAGGGCGCGTCGCTGGCCTCCTGCTTCGACACGCTGCTCGCTTCCTCGATCGACGCCCGCGGCCTGCCGGCCCTGATGTCCCGGCTCCAGGCCCTCGCCGACTCGGAGGACTTCACCCACCGGCCGTCCGCCGCTGTCCTCGGTCCGGAGAGCGGCGCGCGCGAGACCGGCGCCCTCGCCGCGGCGGCGGTGGTGCTGCGCGCCGTCGGCTTCCAGCCGCTGGCGACGCCCGCGGGCACCAGCGCGGCGGAGCTAGCGGCCATCGCGCTGAGGGCGTCCGCGGCGGTGATCGTCCTCGCCGCGGCGCTGCCGGACGGCGAGCGGCTGGCCGCGTCCGAAGCCTTCGCGCGGCACCCCATTCCCGTCTTGCTGCTCGACCCGGTGGCCTGCCGCTTCGTCGAGCTGGAGACCCGGCTGCGCGCGCTCCCGGACTACCAGACGCGGACGCGCTCCGGCGGTGCCAGGTAGAGCTTCTGCCCGGGCTTCACGCCGAAGGCCTGGTACCAGGGATCCTGGTTGCGGACGGTGTCGGCGCGGAATTCGGCGGGAGCGTGTCCGTCGGTGATGAGCCGCTGCCGGGCCGCCGCCTCGCGGATCTTGTTGCGCCAGCTCTGCGCGAAGCTCAAGTAGAACTGCTGGTCGCCAGTCATCCCCTGCACGGTGGGGGCTTCCTTGCCGCCCTGCGAGAGGCGGTAAGCGTCGTAGGCCGCGGCCAGGCCCGCCACGTCGGCGATGTTCTCGCTCACGGTCAGCTTGCCGTTGACGTGCGCGTCGGGGAACGGGCGGTACCCGTCGTACTGCGCGACCAGCAGCGCCGACGAGGCCTTGAAGTGCGCGAAGTCCTCCTCGGTCCACCAGTTCTTCAGGCGCCCGCCGGCGTCGAAGAGCGCGCCCTCGTCGTCGAAGCTGTGGCTGATCTCGTGGCCGATGGTGGCGCCGGTGGCGCCGTAGTCCATCACCACCGGCCGCGTCGGATCGAAGTAGGGCGGCTGCAGGATGGCCGCGGGAAAGTTGAGCGCGTTCATCGCCGGCAGGTTGACGGCGTTGACCAGCTGCGGGTTCATCACCCACTCGCCCCGGTCGACCGGCTGGCCCAACTTCGCCAGGTTGCGCTGCAGCTCGAAGATCCCGGCGCGTTGCGCGTTGCCCAGCGCGTCGCCGGCGATCACTTCCAGTCCCGAATAGTCGCGCCACCGGTCGGGATAGCCGACGCCGACCTTCAGCGCCTTCAGCTTCGCCTTGGCCTGCTCCTTGGTCTGCGGGGCCATCCACTGCAGCTTGTCGATGCGCTCGGCAAAGGCCGCCAGCTCGTTCTTGACCATCTCCTCGGCGCGCGCCTTCTCGGCCGGCGGGAAGTAGCGAGCCACGTAGAGCTTGCCGACGGCCTCGCCGAGCGCGGCGTCGGTCGCGTCCACGGCGCGCTTCCAGCGAACGCGCAGCGCGGGCGTGCCCGAGAGCGTCTTGCCGAAGAAGTTGAACTGCTCCTCGACGAAGGCCCTGGGCAGGTAAGCCGCGGCGCGGCTGACGGCGTGGAAGGCGAGCCACTCCTTCCAGGTGGCGAGCGGCTGGCTCTTCACCAGCGCCGAGATGCCGGTGAGCGCGCCCGGCTGCCAGGCCACGAACTGCGGCTGTTGGCCCAGGCCGGCGGCGGCGAGGAAGGGCGACCAGTCGAGCCCCGGCGCGCGCCGGTCGAGGTCGGCGCGCGACCAGTGGTTGTCGCCCTTGAGGACGTCCTCGGAGTCGGTGCGGCTGGCGTGGACCTGGGCGATGCGCTGCTCCAGCGCGAAGATGCGCGCGGCTTTCGGCCCGGCGTCGGGGATGGCCGCGAGCTCGAGGAGGGCGGCGATGTGCGCCTGGTATTTGACGCGGATCTCCACCATCCGCGGCGCCGGGTCCGTGTAGTAGTCGCGGTCGGGCATGCCGAGGCCGCCCTGCAGGAGGAAGGGCGCGTAGCGCTGCGGGTCGTCGAGGTCCTGCGCCACCCAGAGGCCGAAGATGTTGGCGGTGTGCAGGCTGGTGGAGTTGAGCACGTCGACGTCGGCGCGCACGGTCTTGCCGAGGTGGCGCGCCAGCGATTGCGCGTCGGTGATGGCGGCGATGGCGGCGAGCTCGGGCGCGAGCGGGACGAGGCCCTTCGCCTCGATGGCGGCCTCGTCCATGAAGGTGTTGTAGGTGTCGCCGATCTTGCGCGCGTCGGAGCCGGCGGGGGCGGAGGTCCGGGCGGCTTCGGCGATCAGGTCGGCGGTGCGCTTCGCGGTCAGCTCGGCGAGGATTCCGCCCGTGCCCCAGCTGCTGCGGTCGGGCGGGATCTCGGTGGACTTGATCCAGGCGCCGTTGGCGTAAGCGAAGAAGTCGTCGCCGGGCGCGACGGCGGAGTCCACGCCGGCGAGATCGAGACCCGCGCCGGCAGGGGTGTCTGAGGCGGGCCGTCGCGCCGCCGCCGTGCAGGCAGCGAGAGCGACGACGGCGAGGATGCCAAGTTTCATGGCTGCGGACCTTCGCAGGCAGCCCGGCATCGGTCAACCGGTGCGGACAAGAATTGGCGTTTCCGCGCAGCTGATCTACCTTCTCTTCTTGCGCGCCCAATCGGGCCCCAGCGCGATCCACGCGCCCACAGAAAGAGGACTCAAATGACCTGGACCGAAGCATCAGCGGTCGCGATGGCGGCAGCCCTGCTGGCGGCGGCCCCAGTGCGCGCCGCAGCGTGTACCAAGGATGCCGACTGCAGCGCGGGCAACAAGTGCCAATCGGGCAAGTGTGTGCCCAAGACGAACCGCTCCGGCACCGCGGCAACCTCGGATGCGGGCAGCTCCGCAACGCCGCCAGCGGCCGCCGGTCCGGCCACCGTGACCTCCGGCGATACCAGCCCCACCGCCGTCGTCGCCACCCGCAACGCCCCGCGGTTCGGCTGGGGCCAGATCGGCATCTACACGCTGGGCGTCAGCATCGACACCGGCTTCGGCACGGTGTCGGGAAGCTCCAGTTACTTCGGACTCGAGGCAGGCGCCGCCATGAACGTTGCCTCTCTGGGCGCCGACGTACCGCTGGCCGGGTTTGCCAGCGTCGGCCTGGGCCTCGGGAGCGGAGGCGTCTTCCTTCCGCTCACCCTGGGCGCAGCGGTCCGCTATGATCGTCTGCCCGTCGGGCTGATGGGTGGAGCGGGCTTCATCCTCATGCCCATCACCGGCGGCGGACCGACCACGCTGGGCGTGAACATCCTGGCCCTCGCGCACTACCCGCTGCCCTCGGTGAACCCGAACGTGTCGGTGCTGGGCAAGTTATCGTACGCCATCCTCTCCAGCCACTACTCGCTGTGGACGCTCACGGCGGGCCTCGGATACGCGTTCTAGCAACCCCTGCCTGCGCGCACCGCGGTCACGTTGCAGATCGCGGCGCGCGCGATCCCTCCCCCTGCTCGCCAGCCGCGCATCGAAATAGGAGGGGCGGATTTCGCGTATCTTTCCGCAAATGAGACTCCTCCTCGCCGCCGCGCTCGCCGCCGCCGCCGTTCACGCCGGGCCTGCCCAGCTGCTGGCGCCCGCGCCGCCGCCGGCCGCGGCCAGCGGCGCGTCGGGTGCGCTCGACGTCGAGGCGGCCACCCGCGCGTACCTCGAACAGCTCCCCGCCGGGCAGCGGGCGAAGTCCGACGCGTACTTCGAAGGCGGCTACTGGCTGCGCCTCTGGGAGTTTCTCTGGGGCGCCGCCGTCGCGCTCCTGCTCCTCTTCAGCGGCTTTTCCGCGCGCATGCGCGATCGCGCCGAGCGCCTCACCCGCTTTGCCGCCCTGCAGACCGCCCTCTACTGGCTGCAGTTCCTCGCCGTCACCTACCTGCTCTCGTTCCCGCTCAGCCTCTACCGCGATTACTTCCGCGAGCACCAATACGGACTGTCCAACCTGACCTTCGCCGGCTGGCTGGGCGAGGAGGCCAAGGGACTCCTGGTCGCGGCCATCTTCGGCAGCCTGGCCATGGTCGCGCTCTACGCCATCGTCCGGCGGCTGCCGCGCACCTGGTGGATCTGGGGCGCGGGCGTCTCGCTCCTCTTCCTCGCCTTCGGAGCGCTCATCGCGCCGGTGCTGATCGTGCCGCTCTTCAACACCCCGAAGAAGCTCGCCGACCAGCGGGTGGTCGCGCCCATCCTCTCGCTGGCCCGCGCCAACGGCATCGCCGCCGGCGAGGTCTGGGAGATCGACGCCTCGAAGCAGACCAAGCGCGTCTCCGCCAACGTCAGCGGCTTCCTCGGCACCGAGCGCATCACCCTCAACGACAACTTGTTGAACCGCTGCTCGCTGCCCGAGATCGAGGCGGTGATGGGCCACGAGATGGGCCACTACGTCCTGAACCACGTCTACAAGTTCATCTGGGAGTTCGGCGTCATCATCGTCGCCGGCTTCGCCCTGCTGGGCCGGCTCTTCGAGAAGCTGCGCGCCCGCTTCCGCTGGGGAGTGCGCGACCTCGGCGACGTGGCGGGGCTGCCCCTCGCCTCGCTGGTGCTCTCGGCGTACTTCTTCGCGCTCACGCCGGTCCTCAACACCATCGTCCGCACCGCCGAGTCCGAGGCCGACGTCTTCGGCCTCAACGCCGCCCGCCAGCCCGACGGCTTCGCGCAGACGGCGCTCAAGCTCTCCGAGTACCGCAAGCTCGAGCCGGGCCGCCTCGAGGAGATGATCTTCTACGATCACCCGAGCGGCCGCACCCGCATCTTCACGGCGATGCGCTGGAAGGCGGAGCACCCCGAGACATGGTCGAAGTAAGCTTTCCTGAAGCCTGAGGCCTCGAGGCGCAATGCCGATCAGTTTACAGCCGTGCTCGGGCTCATCCTTGTTTCCGTGGCCGACTTCGTGTTGGTGCTGGTGCTGGTGGGCGAGGGAAACGCCGTGGCAGGTGTCGCTTTGAACCTGCCGTCGCCCATGAGAACGAACGCCTTCCACGACCACCAGCACAAGCCCGACGCCGAGCACCAAAACGAGGACGAGGACGAGCACGGGTCTAGCTGACTGGCATTGCCTCTCCAGGTGCCTCAGGCGCCGAGAAACGCCGCCTTCACCTTGTCGTTCTCCAGCAGCTCCTTGCCCGACCCCGAGAGCGCGATGCGCCCCGTCTCCAGCACGTACCCGCGCGCGGCGATGCGCAGCGACTGGTAGACGTTCTGCTCCACCAGCAGCACCGCCGTGCCCTGCTTGTTGATCTCCACGATGGTGTCGAAGATGGTCCGCACCAGCAGCGGCGAGAGGCCCAGCGAAGGCTCGTCGAGCAGGAGCAGGCGGGGCTTGGCCATCAGCCCGCGGGCGATGGCGAGCATCTGCTGCTCTCCGCCGCTGAGGGTGCCGGCCTGCTGCCCGCTGCGCTCGCGCAGCCGCGGGAAGAGCGTCATGCCGCGCTCGAGGTTCTTCTCGCGGTCGGCGCGCGCCGACTTGATGTACGAGCCCATCCGCAGATTCTCGAGGATGGTCATCTCCGGAAAGACGCGCCGTCCCTCCGGCACCTGCACCACGCCCAACTCGACCACCTGGTGCGAGGCGAGCCGGGTCAGGTCGTGCCCGTCGAAGACCAGGCTGCCCGAGCGCGGCTTGAGGAGCCGCGAGACGTTGCGCAGCGTGGTGCTCTTGCCGGCGCCGTTCGACCCGACCAGCGTGACGATCTCGCCGGGCTGGACCGTCAGGGACACGCCGTGCAGCACGTGCACGTCGCCGTAGGCGAAGTGGAGGTCCTTGATCTCCAGCAGCGGGGCGCTCATTGCTTGGCTCCGCCGCTGTCGCCGAGATAGGCGGTCATCACCCGCGGGTCGCGCACGATCTCTTGTGGACTGCCCTCGGCCAGCTTCTCTCCCGAGCTGAGCACCACGATGCGGTCGCAGGTGCGGACGATGGCCTTCATGTCGTGCTCGATGACCACCTGGGTGAGGCCGCGCTGCTTCACGTCGAGGATCAACTGGATGAGGTCCTCGCTCTCGCGGGCGTTGAGGCCGCCCATCACCTCGTCGAGGAGGATCAGCCGCGGCTGGGTGGCCAGCACCCGGGCCAGCTCCAGCTTCTTGCGCTCGCCGATGGGCAGCGCGCCGGCCAGCATCGCCCCCTTGGCGTCGAGCCCGACGACTTTCAGCTGCTCGTGCGCCAGCGCCCGCGCCTCCTTGACCGAGCGGGTGCGCAGGAGCGCGCCCACCATGGCGTTGTCGAGCACGGTGAGCTTGGCGAGCGGCCGGACCTTCTGCCAGGTCCGCGCCATTCCCAGCCGGCAGACCTTGTCGGGGGAGAGGCCGTCGATGCGCTTTCCCTCGAAGAGGACCTCGCCGCTCGAGGGAGGAAAGAAGCCGGTGATGCAGTTGAAGAGCGTGGTCTTGCCGGCGCCGTTGGGTCCGATCAGGCCCAGCACGATGCCCGGCTCGACGGAAAAGCTGACGTCGAGGTTGGCCTTCACGCCGCCGAAGAAGCGGCTCAGCTTGCGCACTTCCAGGAGAGGGAGGGCGGGGGCGGTCATTCGGCGGCCGCCTTCCTGCGCAGCCGCGCGGCGATGAAGCCGACGAATCCGTCGGGCATCCAGAGAATGACCACGATGACGAGGATGCCGTAGATGAGCACGTGGGCGTGGGCGAGGTTCTCCTTGAGGAAGGCGCCCGTCGCCGAGGTCTCGGAGAGGCCCAGCTTGAAGAGCCCGTGCGCGATCAGGTTGGAGCGCAGCGATTCGGAGAGCAGCACCAGCACCACCGCGCCCAGCACCGGACCGGTCACGGTGCCGATGCCGCCGATGATGCAGATGAGGACCATCTGCACCGAGATGTCGAGGCCGAACACCTGTTGGGGCTCGATGAAGCCGATGTAGAAGGCGGCGAAGCTGCCCGCCAGCGCCGTGCAAGCCGCCGAGATGAGCAGCGCCGCGTTCTTGCAGGTGGTGAGCGGGATGCCCAGCGAGTGAGCCGCGTCCTGGTCCTCGCGGATGGCCTGCAGGTAGTAGCCGAGCTTCGACCGCTTCACCGCCCAGTTCACCAGGATGCAGAAGACCGCCATGGCGAGGCCCATGTAGTAATAGGGCATCTTTCCGTTCCAGTCGGTGATGACGTGCTGGCCGACCTTCAGGACCGGGAGGTCGCTGGCGAGGATTCCTTCGGCGCCGTTGGTGACGTCCTTCCAGTTGAGGGCGAGGAGCCGGATGATCTCGGCCACCGCGATGGAGGCGAGCACGAAGTAGGGCCCGCGCAGGCGGAAGGTGATGCTGCCGATGACCAGCGCCACCACGGTGCCGATGGCCACCGCCACCCAGACGCCGAACCAGGGCGCGACGTGGTTGTGCTCGAGCAGGACGAAGGCGCCATAGGCGCCGAGGCCATAGAAGGCGGCGTGGCCCACCGAATATTGCCCGGCGAATCCGCCGATGATGTTCCAGCTCTCGCCGGTGGCGATGGCGATGAAGAGCAGGATGAAGATGTGCAGCGCATACGGGCTCTGCACCCAGAGCGGGATGAAGAGCAGCGCCAGCAGCGGGAGCCCCCAGTAGAGCGCCTTCACATGCGGCTCTTTCCCAGCAGGCCGGAAGGCTTGAGCAGGAGGACGACGAGGAAGATGACGTAGACGCAGATGTCCTTCCAGCCCGAGCCGAGATAGGCGGCCGACACCGATTCGGCGGTGCCGATGAGGACGCCGCCCAGCGTCGCCCCGATGATGCTGCCCATCCCTCCCAGCACCACCACCACGAAGGCCTTGAGGGTGAAGGCGCCGCCGACCTGGGGATAGATGTAATAGGTCGGCGCCACCAGCGCCCCCGCGGCGCCGGCGAGGCCCGCGCCCAGGCCAAACGAGAGGACGCCCATGTTGCGGACGTTGACGCCCATCAGCTGCGCGGCGTCGCGGTCCTGCGCGGTGGCGCGGATGGCGTGCCCGATGTCGGTCTTGACCAGAAACCAGTAGAGCGCGGCGGTGATCACCGCGGTGATGAGGAAGCAGTAGAGCAGCGGGGTGGAGAGGCGGATGCTGCCGATGGCCACGCTCGACGACGAGTAAGAAGTCGAGAGGATCTTGTAGTCGGAGGTGAAGAGCAGCTGCGCCAGGTTCGAGAGCACGAGGCCGATGCCGATGGTGAGGAGGATCTGGTTCTGCGGCAGGGCGTCGAGCACCCGGTTGATGAGCGTGCGCTGCAGCAGGGATCCGAGCAGGAAGACCGCCGGCAGGGTGATGACCACCGAGAGGAAGGGGTCGAGGCCCAGCCCCTTGAAGAGGAAGAAGGTCACGTACATGCCGACCATCACCAGGTCGCCCTGGGCGAAGTTGATGACGCGCATGACGCCGAAGATCAGGGTCAGGCCGATGCCGATCAGCGCATAGACGCCGCCGATGAGGACGCCGGAGAGGATGGACTGGAGAAGAACGGCCATGGGCACGCCTCCCGGCGTGAGGCTTCGGGCTTCAGGCTTCGGGCTTCAATCCTGAAGCCGCTTGCGAGAGTGCATCATCTGCTTCGGACAACAGTTCGGCGACAAGTTCCTTGGCGGCGAGTTCTCTGGCGAGCGGTGCGGCCTGGCCGGCCCAGAGCGAGAGAAAATCTGCGTTGCCGGCGCGCAGGGCGGCGGCGCGGATCTCGCGGGTGAGGGCGCTCTGCACCGGAAAGGGTGCGAGCGCGGCGCCGGCCATTTCGCGGGTGAAGCGGTTGGCCAGGCCGCGGGCGGCGCGGCCCGAGAAGGCGCGGGTGATCACGGTCGAGTCGTCGCGGGCGGCCTGGAGGGCGGCGCGCCAGGGCGCGCTGGTCCCGGCCTCGGGGCAGAGCAGGAAGGCCGTGCCCAGCGAGACGGCTTGCGCGCCCAGCGCCAGCGCCGCTGCCACGCCGCGGCCGTCCATGATCCCGCCCGCCGCCACGATGGGCACCTTCACCGCGTCGACCAGCTGGGGCACGAGCGCCATCGTTCCCACCAGCGGCGGGTCCCGGTCGCGGTCGAAGGTCCCGCGATGTCCGCCCGCCTCGGCGCCCTGCGCGCAGATGGCGTCGATTCCCGCCTCCTCGAGTGCGCGGGCCTCGGTCAGGCAGGTGGCGGTGCCAAGGGTGAAGATGCTTGCGCCGCGGCAAGCGTCGAGCACCTCGGGCGGCGGCACGCCGTAGCAGAAGCTGAAGACCCGGGGCCGCTCCTCGAGGACCACCTCGAACAGCTCCCGCCAGGGACCCGGGGGCGGCGGCGCCGAAGCCTTGG
>JAYWAJ010000353.1:0-4095 GCA_043782525.1 Deltaproteobacteria bacterium
CGCCGCTCGCTGGCCAGCTTCAGCTCGGAGAGCTCGATGGCCTGGTGCCGGCGCTCCGCCTCCTGCAGCTGCGCCGCCTGCTCCCGCAGCTGCGCCGTCTTGCGGGCGAGGTCGACGAAGACCGCGACCTTGGCGCGCACCAGGTCGGGCGAGACCGGCTTGATCAGGTAGTCGGCGGCGCCCACCCGGTAGGCGCGCTCGAGCAGCTCCTGATCGATGCCGGCGGCGGTGAGGAAGAGGATGGGCAGGTCGCGGGTCCGCTCGCGCTGCTTGATGATCCGCGCCAGCTCGAAGCCGTCCATGCCGGGGAGGAAGGCGTCGAGGAGGATGAGGCTGAACTCGCCGTCGAGCAGGGCGCGCAAGGCGTCGGGCCCGGAGGTGGCCTCGACCAGGGTGTAGCCGGGCTGGTCGCCCAGGATGGCGCGCAGCGCGATGAGATTTTCTGCCCGGTCGTCGACGAGAAGAATCGAGACCGGGCGAAGTTCCCCCTCGGACATCGGCAGATCTTCGCCCGAAGCTTGGAAGATTGCACCAGCCACCCAGGCGGCTGTTCGTCAGCCAACCACTCTAGCGGGCGAGCCGCCGGGGGCGCAGGGCGTGGGCGAGGGCGTGCAGCGCCTGGCCGAGGCGGTCGCGCAGGCGCGGTGGACGGGCGCCCCCCCGCCGGACGAAGGTCAAGAGCGCGTCGGCGGAGAGGCGGCCCGCCAGCGCGCGCTGCTTCACCCTCAGGTCCGCGCCGAGGAGGAAGAGCCCGGCCTGGTCGAGCATTCCCCAGCGCGGGAGCGCGGTGCCGTCGGCGTCGGAGAGGAGCGGAAAGCCCAGCCCGCGCTCGTCCCGCATGAAGCGGAGCGCGCTGGGCTCGGCATGCGCGACCCCGCAGACCGAGACCCCGAGGCGCCGCAGCACCAGGGTCTGATCGCGGAACTCGCGCAGCATCTTCAGGCCGGCCGCGTCGTCCGGGCCGCGAAAGACCAGCGCCAGGAGCGGGCCGCCGCGCGCCAGAGAGGAGATCTCCACGGGCTTGCCGGTCTCGTCGAGGAGCAGGAGGTCGAACGCCTGGTCGCCTGGTTTCGGTGCAACTGGATCCCAAGACATGCAGGGAACGTAGTCACTTGAGGAAGCGGCGCACGCTGATTTTCTTCAGGCGCCCGCTGATCAAGGTCCAGGTGGTGGCGCCTCCGAAGAGCATGGCGGCCAGCGCCAGGCCGACCAGCGCCGGGATGGGCCACACCGTGGTGGAGGTCCCCTCCGAGGCGCGGCCCACCAGCGAGAAGGCGCCGACGATCAGGCTGGCCGCGATCATCCCCGCGAAGAGCAGCACCCCGAGCGCCTTCACGTTCGCGTTCAGCCGGGTCAGGTCCTCGTTGCGGACGGTGACGTGGAACTTGCCGCCCTCCAGGTCCATGAGGATCTGCGAGAGCTGCTGCGGCGTGTCCTGGAGGAAGCCTTGCAGCTGGAGGAGGACGCGCAGCATGCCGCCGCTCATCGACGAAGGATTGTAGCGTTCGTAGAGGAGCGTCTTGGCGTAGGGCAGCGCCACCTCGGTGACGTCGAGCTCCGGGTCGAGCTGGCGGATGATCCCCTCGGTGGTGGCCGCCGCCTTGGAGAGCACGGCGTACTCCCGGGGGATCTTGATCTTGTACTTCATCGCCAGGTCGACCAGCTCGCTCATGAGCATGCCGGAGTCGACCTCGGAGAGCTTGATCCCCAGGTAGCGCTCGAGGATGTCGTGGATGTCGAGGCGGAACTGGTGGAGGTTGATGCGCTCGTCGGGGACGCCGACCTTGTAGAGCAGCCGCGCCACCGTGTCGGGATCCTTGAGCGAGATGGCCAGCACCAGGAGGATGATCGACTCCTGCATCCCCTTGGTGAGCCGCCCGACCAGGCCGAAGTCGATGAGCCCGAGCCGGTTCCCCTCCAGCACGATGAGGTTGCCCGGGTGCGGGTCGCCGTGGAAGAGGCCGTCCCGGAAGAGCTGGTGGAAGCTGGCGTCGACGATCTGCCGCGCCAGCTCCTTGCGGCCGGGAAGCTGCACGTCCTCGAGGACGTCCTTGAGCTTGCGGCCCTTCAGCTCCTCGAGGGTGATCACCGTCCGGCAGGAGAGGGCGCGGTAGAGCTTGGGCACGACCACGTTGGGGCGGCCTTCGTGGTTCTTGGCGAAGTCGTCGATGTTGCGCGCCTCGTTGTCGAAGTCGAGCTCCAGCAGCATGGCGCTGCGGAACTCGGCGACGATGCCGGTGGGCGTGTAGATGCCGGTCTCCTCGATGACGCCCTCGAGGAAGCGCGCCAGGTAGGAGAGCAGGTCGGTGTCGCTCTTGATCTGCGCCTCGATGAAGGGCCGCTGGACCTTGACCACCACGTCTTCGCCCGACGCCAGCCGCGCCCGGTGCACCTGCGCGATGGAGGCCGAGGCCAGCGGCACGGATTCGATGCTGGCGAATAGCTGGTGCGCCGGCTTGCCCAGGCCCTGCTCGATGAGCTGGAAGACCATCTCCACCGGCATCGGCGCCGCGCTGTCTTGCAGGAGCGTCAGCTCGTCGATGAAGCTCTTGGGGAGGATGTCGGGGCGGGAGGAGAGGATCTGCCCGAGCTTGATGAAGGTCGGGCCCAGCTCGGCGAGGGTGTCCTTGAAGCGGCGCGCGGTGGTGGCGCGGAGCGCTTCGGGCGTGGGGCGCTGGCCCTCGTCGCGGCGGCCGAGGACGTCCCAGATCCTGGCGCGATCCCACAGCTCGCCGAAGCCGTGGCGCACCACCACCGCGCTGATCTCCCGGAGCCGCCCGAGGTCCTGCAGAGCCTGGAGGGCCACGTCAGTCCATCATCTTCTGCATCGTGTCTTCGTTGCGGAGCACGCCCACCTTGTGCAGCGCCTCGCGGGCGGCGGGGTAGCGGGCGAAGATCTCCTCCACCGCCGCCGAGGGAAAGGCGACCAGCTCCACCTCGGTGGCCGCCGTGCAGGTCGCGGTCCGGCGGTCGCCGTTGAGCACTGCCATCTCGCCGAAGAACTGGCCGTGGCCGAGGCGCGCGATCTCCTTCTCGCCGCCCAGCGCGTCGGCGGTGATGCGCACCTCGCCCTTGGCGATGACGAAGAACTCGCCGCCCGGATCGCCTTCGCGGCAGATGACCTGGCCCGCCGCGAAGTGGACGCGGTGCGAGAGGGCGAGCAGGGCGTGGCGCCCCTGCGCGTCGAGGGCCTCGAACAGCCGCGAGACTTTCGCCAGTTCGTTCAGGTCGAGTTCGGTGGCCATGGCGGGGAGTCTACTTCTTTTCGACGGGGACGCCTGCGGGAGACCAGGCGTCGACGATCTGCCTGGCCAGATGCGCGATGAGGAGCTCGCCTTCGTTCTCGGAGATCCAGCGCTGGTCCTGGTTCTGGTAGGTGAAGGCGGAGATGACGATGGGCCCGCTCCTCGCGTAGACGATGCCGACGTCGATGCGGACCGCGTCCAGCGCGCCCAGCTTGTCGATGATGGCGATCGGTTGTCCGGAGGCGTCCCGCTCAGAGTCGAGATAGTGCGGGATCAGGTTGCGGTATTGCTGGCCCTTCATGATCTCGATCATCTTCTGGCAGAGCTTCTCGTCGCCCACCTCGCAGCGGTCGATGCTGGCGATCAGGCTCGCCATCTCCCGCGCCGTGCTCTTGCCCAGGCCGTAGATCTTCTGGTCGGCCGGCATCGGACCCTCGGACGGCTGGTAGACCTTCTTGTAGAGCCAGGTCCGGGTCAGGCCCAGGCTCGCGCCGCGGGCGTTGACGTTGGCGAGCCCGACCTGGTCGATGACCAGGTTGGTGGCGCTGTTGTCGCTCTCGATCATCATGAGGATGAGCGCGTCTTCCAGCGTCAGCACCAGCGGCGCGCGCAGGTAGTGGAGGATCCCGGAGCCGATGACGCGGTCTTCCTCCTTGAAGACGACCTTGTCCGCCAGGCTCCGCTTGCCCTCTTTGAGCTGGTGAAAGGCCTCGACGAAGATGAGCAGCTTGATGACCGACGCGGTCTGCACCACGCGGTCCGGATCGAGCTGCACCACCTCGCCGGTCTTCAGCTGCGTCGCATACAAGGCGACTTTTCCGCGGTGCCGCGCCGCCATCGCCGCCAGGCG
>JAYWAJ010000354.1:0-4091 GCA_043782525.1 Deltaproteobacteria bacterium
GCCGGGAGCGGACCGCCTCGGCAGCGTCCGTCTCGACCGCGTGCTTGTGCATGAGCTGGTCGAAGGTCTTCGCGCCGGTGTAGGCGTTCTCGTAGGTCATGACCATCATCTCGGCGTCCCCCGCATAGCCTTGCGGCTTGAGGTTGGAGCGGCGCAGGATCTTGCCCGTCATGAGATACGGCCAGAGCAGCCGCCGCAGGTAGAAGCCGTGGCGCTCGTGCTCTTCGTAGGTGTAGTCCCGGACCAGCGCGTTGAGCTCCTTGACCTGCTCGTCGAGGAAGCCGAGGAAGCGCCGGCCCTCGGCCCTGAGCAGCGCCTCGCGGGCGGCGGAGGCCACCTCGGGCGGTTCCTGCCCGAGGATGCGGTCCTGCTCGTCGAAGAAGCGCTTGTAGACCGAGAGGTCATAGACGATCCGCGCGCAGTGCTCCTTGAACTCGGGCCGGATGCGCTCGCGCTGCAAGAGGACCAGCGGCAGGTTCTGGAAGAAGCCGCGCAGGTCCATCAGCCTGCCGTCGCGGATGAGGCTCCTGCAGTCGTAGACCTCGTCGAGAAAAAGGAGCCGGCCCTCCGCCCCCTCCGCCGCGCCGCCCTCGGTGACGAAGCGGCAGCGGCCCAGGCGGACGACCTGCGCCGTCTCGACCTCCACCCACTGCAGCTCCGTGCCGTCGGGGAGGCGGGCGCCGTCCTCAAAGGAAACGGCGAGGCTGAGCCGGCCCGCCGCGCCGGCGCTGAAGGCGAGCGGCTGTCCAGCGAAGACGGTGCGTCCCCGTCGCCGGGGCTCCGGCGCAAGCACCTGCATCACTTGCCGAGGACCTTGATCCGGCCGTCCGCCGTCTCGAAGGTGCGGAAGGCATCGAAGGACAGCGCCTGCCACCGCTTGGCGAGGCTGTACTCGAGGACGACGGGAACCGCGAGGCGGCGCGACTCTTCGAGCGCCCGCACCACCGAGGTCAGCGTCGACGAGTTCATGTAGTCGAGGGCGGTGAAGTCGAGCACCAGCGGGAGCGCGGCGGCACGGGCGTTCTCGAACGCCTCCAGCAGGACGGGCACGAGGAAGAGCCGCGGCTCGCGCGCCGTGCTCTTGCCCTCCCACTGGAGGCGAAGCGCGGTGGGCGACGGCAACAGGGTGATGACCAGGCTGCTCTGGGTCCAGCGCTTCAGGGTGTTCTCCAAACGCCCCCCGGCACATCCCGCCGATACACTGCGCTGACCGCCAGCAGATCGTCTTCGTCGAGGTAGAAGTCGATGATGCTTCTTCCCTCGTAGGCGATGCGGGTCAGTCCGATGCCGGTCTCGCCGTCGGAAGAGGGCTGCGCGGAGACGATCTTCATCCGCTCCACGAAGGCCTCGAAGGGGTACTGGAAGCCGCGGATCCGCTGGATGGCCTGGTCGAAGCGGCGCAGGTGGGCATCGTCGACGCCGACGCGGCTCTTCACCTCGACCACCACTTCCTCGGCGGCGGCGCGGATGGCGAGCTGGATGCGCTCGCCCTCCGCGAACGCTCCGAACTTGACGGCGTTCTCGAGCAGCTCGCGCGCGACCATGGCGAGCTGGTAGGTCTCGTCGTCGTTGAGGCCGGCCCGCGCGAGGACTTCGCGGCAGGTGTCCCAGACCGCCTTCACCGCTTCCCAGTCGGGCGCGATCTGGAGGTCGAGCGTGCCGAGGTCGGCCCGTCTCGTCCTCACCTCGGGCACCCAAGATCAGAAGCCATGCTCTCTCCCTGGGGGCGAACCTACCACGGCAGCGACTCGCCGCAGGCGGAGTCGTCACCCGGTCCCCGCCGGTGGCTCCGGGGGCTCGTGAGCCAAGAACTCAGGCCACCTCGAACAAGCCCGCCGCTCCCATGCCTCCGCCGATGCACATCGTCACCACCACCCACCTCACCCCGCGCCGCTTGCCCTCGATGAGCGCGTGCCCCACCAGGCGCGCGCCCGAAGTGCCGTAGGGATGCCCGACCGCGATGGCGCCGCCGTCGACGTTGAGCCGGTCGTCCGGGATGCCCAGCCGGTCGCGGCAATAGATCACCTGGACCGCGAAGGCTTCGTTCAACTCCCAGAGGCCGATGTCGGAGACCTTCATCCCCGTCCGCTCCAGCAGGCGGGGAACCGCGAAGGCCGGGCCGATGCCCATCTCGTCGGGCTCGCAGCCCGCCACCGCGAAGCCGCGGAAGATGCCGAGCGGCGCCAGGCCGCGCTGCTCGGCCAGCCTCGCTTCCATGACCACGCAGGCCGAGGCGCCGTCGGAGAACTGGCTGGCGTTGCCCGCGGCGACGACCCCGCCGGGCAGCGCCGGCTTGATCCGGGAGATCCCCGCCGCCGTCGTGTCGGCGCGGATCCCTTCGTCCGCCGCCAGCGTCACCTCCCTGGTGCCCAGCCGCCCCGACTCCTTGTCGGCGACGCCCATCACCGTGGTGAAGGGCACGATCTCGTCCTGGAACCGGCCGGCGGCCTGCGCGGCGGCGGCGCGCTGCTGGCTGCGCGCTCCATATTCGTCCTGCTGCTCGCGCGAGATGCGGTAGCGCCGGGCCACGTTCTCCGCCGTCTGCAGCATGCTGTCGTAGATGGCCGGCTTGTGCTCCGAGAGCCAAGGGTCGCGGGCCAGGTGCCGGTTGACCTCGTTCTGCACGCAGGAGATCGACTCGACGCCGCCGGCCACCAGCACCGGCACGCGGTCGACGATGACCCGCTGCGCCGCCATGGCGATGGCCTGCAAGCCGGAGGAGCAGAACCGGTTCACCGTGGTGCCGGCGGTGGTGACCGGCAGGCCGGCGCGCAGGGCGATCTGCCGGGCGATGTTGCCGCCGGTGGTGCCTTCGGGCAGCGCGCAGCCCATGATCACGTCCTCGACTTCCCCCGGATCGACCCGGGCGCGCTCGACGGCGGCGCGGACGGCGTGGCCGCCCAGGGTCGCGCCGTGGGTCAGGTTGAGCGCCCCGCGCCAGGACTTCGCCAGCCCGGTTCTGGCGGTGGAGACGATGACGGCGTCGGTCATGGAGCGCTCCCTGCAGCGAAGGTCTTGCCGTCGTCCGCCAGGCGCTGCAGCAGGGGCGCGGGCTTCCAGAAGCCGGGGTCGGCGTGCGGGTTCTTCCCAAACCGCTCCATGGCGCGCAGCACGTTGAAGAGCCCGACCGCATCGGCATGGAACATCGGCCCGCCGTGGAAGGCGGGAAAGCCATATCCCGCCAGGTAGACGAGATCGATATCGGAAGCGCGCATGGCAATTCCCTCCTCGAGGATCAATGCCCCTTCATTGACCAGGGCATAGACGCAGCGCTGGACGATCTCTTCGTCGGAGATGGCGCGCCGGGGAATGCCCGCCTCCTTGGAATAGGCAATGATCAATGCATCCACGACCGGATCGGGAAGGGCCTCGCGCTGGCCCGGCTCATACCGATACCAGCCGGCCGCGGTCTTCTGCCCGAAGCGCCCCAGCTCGCAGAGGCGGTCGGGAATGATCTGCCGCTTGCGGTCGGGCTGCTCGGCGTAGCGCCGCTTGCGGATGGACCAGCTGATGTCGCCGCCGGCGAGGTCCGACATGCGGAACGGCCCCATCGCCATGCCGAAGCCCTCCATGGCGCGGTCCACCTGCGCGGGGAGCGCCCCTTCCTCGAGGAGGAACTGGGCCTGCCGCGCATACTTGTCGAGCATGCGGTTGCCGATGAACCCGTCGCAGACGCCGGAGACGACGCCCGTCTTCTTGATCTTCTTCGAGAGGGCCATGGCGCCGGCGAGGACGTCCTTGGCGGTCGCCTTGCCCCGCACGATCTCGAGCAGCTTCATCACGTTGGCGGGGCTGAAGAAGTGCGTGCCGATGACGTCCTGCGGGCGCCGGGTGAAGCCGGCGATGGTGTTGACGTCGAGGGTGGAGGTGTTGGTGGCGAGGATCGCCCCCGGCTTCATCACCGCGTCGAGCTGCCTGAAGACGGCCTCCTTGACGGCCAGATCCTCGAAGACCGCCTCGATGACGAGGTCGGCCTGCGCCAGGTCCTGGTAGTCGAGCGTGGGACGGATGAGCCCCATCCGCTCCTCGACCTGCGCGGCGGTCAGCTTGCCCTTCTTCGCGCTCGACTCGTAGTTCTTGCGGATGGACCA
>JAYWAJ010000355.1:0-10758 GCA_043782525.1 Deltaproteobacteria bacterium
GTGCTGGTGGAGATCCGGGCGAGGCCGACCCCGGCCGCGTAGGTCCACTCGGTGACGAACTTGCCGCCTTTCGGCAGCGGCTGCTCGTTGCGCACCACCGCACAGCGCGTGAAGGTCCCGGCCTGCGTGACGAGGCTCTGCTCGAGCGAGACCAACTCGAAGCGCTGCACGACGAGATTCTCCACCGCGCTCCACTTCATTCCGGGAGACAGCGGCGTGCGCAGGAGGTAGCGGTCGGAGTCGCGCACGCCGTCGCTCTCGTAGCGCAGGCGGCCGCGGTGGTCGTCGAGGAACCAGGGACCGTCCTGGCCCACGATGGAGATGGTCTCGCGCTTGTCGAGGCCCGAGATGGCGTAGGTCCAGGAGTTGCCCACCGCCAGCGGCGAGTAGCGGGCGGCGTCCTGGCTTCCGGAAGCCGGGGGGGCGGTGGGCTTGGCGGCGGGGACGGACTGGCAGGCGCAGAGCACGAGCAGAAGAAAGACATTTTTTTTCAAGGAGCGCTCCGGACGTCGGTCACCCGCGCGACCTCTTCCTGCTTGCGGCGGAGGAAATCGGCGTAGGCGCCGTGGGCCGCGCGGCGGATCTCCTCGTCGGGACTGCCGCTCTCCAGGGTGAAGAGGAACGCCTCCGCCTCCTGTCCGCCCAGGCTGCTGATGGCGTAGAGGATCGGCCCGACGTCCTCGGGGCGCCGCTTGCGGGTCATCTCGATGAGGGGCCGCACCGCGCGCCGGTCGCCGACGGCGATGAGCGCCCCTGCCGCCCGGCGCGCCACCTCCGGATTGGGATCCTGCAGCCGCGCGATCAGCTGCGGTACGGCGGCGGGGCTGCGCCGGTCGGCGAGGACGCGGATGGCGTAGTCGCGGGTGCGGGGATCCGGCGAGGAGAGGTCGGCGATGAGCTGGTCGTCGGGCTTGCGACGGGCGTCGATCTGGTCCTTGAGCGCGACCACCGCCGCCTGCAGCGCGGCGTCGATGGCGGCGTCGAAGGCGGCATGCCGCGCCGCGGGGTCGAGGGTGTCGTCGGCGTTGGTCGGACGGCGCGCTTCGCCTTCGGCGAGCAGGCGGTCGACGTCGCCCTGCGGGCCCGACGAGGTCATCTCGAGGTTGATGGCCACCTCGGCCATCTCCCGCTCCGCCGGCGAGGGGGCCGGGTCGCCTGCCGGAACCAGCGGCACCGGCGCGAAGACCCGCTGCGCGCGATCGATCTCCATGCGGATGGTCACCGGCCCGTCGGCGCGCAGGGTGAAGCGGCCGGTGGCCTCGAGGGCGGACTGCAGCTCCTTGCGCAGCTGCTCGGCCGTTTCACCGATCTCGGGCTTGCCCGAGAGCCCGGTCTCGCTGACGGTGATCTGGCCGACCTGCAGCGCGCCCCGTCCCGCGGACGGCTTGCACGCCGTCAGCAGAACCGCGGCCAGGATGGTCAGTTTGCGCATCTGCTCGTTCCTCGGCAGGGATGCTAAGGGTCCGGGCCGCCGGGGTCAAAGCGTCATTCGCCGGCGGGCTTCGTTTCGGACTCGGGCGGCGCGGGCGGGGCCGGCGCTGCTTCGAGGGCCGCCGCTTCCGGAGCCCCTGCCTCCGGGCCCGCTGCCTCCGGGGAAGAAGTGGGCTCTGCGCCCTCCTCCCGGGTGGGCGGCGAGGCGACGGTCGGTCCGGAAGGGGCATTGAAGCGCAGGGTGCCCGCGGGTTGTCCCCAGGCCTGCTCGGCGGGATGGGTCGCGCGCGGGCGATCCTCGCGGCCGCCCCCACCGCCGCCGCCGCCTCCACGGCGTCGGCGGCCGTCGCCCCGCGGCGGTCCCTCGGCAGCGATCCCGGGAGCCGCGGCAGACGCCGCCGCCTCCGGCGACTCCCCGTCTGCCGGCGGCGCTTCAGCCGCGGCTGGCGCGAGCTGCTCGTCGCCGGCATTCCCGGCAGGCAAAGCTCCGGCGTCCGGCGCTGCCTCCGCTGCCGCCTGCTGGACAGGCGCCTGCGGCTGCTCCTGCGCCGGGGCGAGCGGCTGCTGCTCCTCGGTTGGGCGGTCCTCCTGGTGCCGCTCCTCGCGGTCGCGCCGCGGACGTTCCTCGCGGTGCCGCGAGAGGCCCGCGAAAAAGGCCTCGTCCATGTCGGGCACTTCGACGGTCTGCACCGTGACGCCGACCCGCAGCGCGATCATCTCGTCGGGCAGCGCCTCGCCGCAGTAGAGCGCCACCGGCGCCTGTCCGGCGGCGCTGGCCTCGCTGCGCGCGTCGCGGGCAGCCTCGCCCGGCGCCAGCACCAGGCCCATCTGCGCCGAGTAGTGGGCGAGATCCTTGCGCAGCTCCTGTACGTCGCCGCGGGCGATCTCGCGCGCGCCGCGCACCAGCTTGACGGCCACCCGGAGATCAGACAGGCCGCGCCGCTGCCGCGCCAGGTAGAGCGGTCCTTCCTTGCTGCGCTTGGCGACGCGCACGTCGCGCATGCCCATCTTGTCGAGGAGCGACGCGCAGAGGGCCTCGAAGGCGGCGGTGTCCAGCTCCGCCACCCGCCGCCGCAGCGCCCGCCCCACCGCGCGCCGGCCTTCCATGGCCAGCTGGGCGCCGCCCATCGGCCGCGCCCCCGTGTGCGGCGTCTTCGCCTCGGCCAGCTCCGGCAGGGCCGACGGCGGCGGGAACTCCACCAGCGTGACGCGCTCGCCGTCGACGATGAAGGCGGGCTTGCGGCCTGCCTCGGTGCGGCGCCGGTTGTCCTCGAGCAGGGCGGCCACCAGCGAGGGCAGATCGTGCACCAGGCCTTCGGAGAGGAGCTGCTTCTTGAGCAGCTCGGCGGCGAGCTCGGGAAGCGGCGCGCCCGTCTGCCGCTGCGCCAGCGCCTCGAAGACCACCTCGGCCGGCGGCGGATAGCGGCGCTGCCCCTTGGCCCGCGCCTGATCCTGCCGGCGGCGCTCGGCCTCGACTTCTTCGTGGCCGTCCTCGTGCTCCGCCTGCAGCTCGGCGAGGCGGCGGCGCGCCTGCGCGTGGATGGCGCGCGGCTCGCGCTCGCGCGGGCGGTACTGCGGATCTTCGCTGTCGGCGGGCGCGGCATCCGGCACCACCGGCTCGACGATCAACTCCTGGGGCACGCCCCACTCGGGCAGCGCGAAGGTCCCGTCGGGAGCGATGGCGACGACCTTGCGATCGTCCTCGCGCTTGGCCATGGCCGCGAGCCGCTGGCCCATGGTGACTTCCGGATCCTGCCCGACGTGCGAGAGCAGGTTGTCCTTGAGCGCGAGCTCGGCGATTTCCCTGAAATGGAGCGGCTTGCCCGCGCGGCGCAGCACTTCCACCGCGGCTTCCGTAAACGTCATGTCATTCTCCGTCGAGTGCCAGCGGGGCTGATTGGAAGCTTCCCTCTGAGCCGCTCGAAAAAAGTCGTGAAAGCCTATTGAGTTGCGCGCGTACTGTCAACGCACTTAGTCTGGCCGCGTGATTCGCATCCGTCCCGGCCGCTCCTGGCGCATGAATCCCGCGTACGTCGAAGAGCTCCGCGCCCTCGACCCGATGCGGGCCCGCGGCTTCACCGGGGCGGACATCCTCGACGTGCTGGGCGTGGAGGTGGACGGCGTCGACATCGCCGCCGGGGTGGGCGAGGCCAGCGTCCTGCTGGCGGTGGACGAGCTGGCGCAGGCGCTCCTGCGCATCGGCGCGGGCGAGCCGGCGGCGCAGGCGACCATCGGGCAAGGCCCGGCGGAGCTGGTGCTGGAGGCCCGCGGCCCCGACCTCATGCTGACGCTGGTCTCCCTGGCGCCTCCCGCCCGGGTGGTCGCAGGGGGCCTTCTCGTCGATGCGCAAAAAATGCGCGCGGCAACGCTGCACGCGGCGCGCAGCCTCCTGCTCGACCTCTTCGCCATCAGCCCGGCGGTGGGCGACGCACCGCTGGCCCGGCGGCTGGGCGACGCCTGCGCCGCGCTCTCGCGCAAGCCGCGCAAGGCCGCGCCGCGCTGGCCCGCCCACGAAGTCGCCGCCAAGGCGATGGTCTTCGCTCCCCGGGGCCGGCAGGGCGCATCGTTGCAAATGCAACTGTTTCCCGAGACCCGGGCGCGGCTGCGGGAACAGGCGGCGGTGAAGTTCGCGCCGCTGGCGCCGCACCTCGGACCCGGCTCGGTGGCGCTGACCCGCAGCGGGGCGCCGGGCCTGGCCTGCGAAGGCCCGCTCTATCTGCTGGTGCGGAACCTTCTCGCCGAAGCCGAGCGGCTGGTCGAGGCGTGGGAGTCGGGCGCGCGCGAGTTCGAGTTCCACTTCGGGCCACACCAGCTGGCCTGCGACCTGACCAGCGACCAGGTGCGCGCCCCCGGCTGGCGCAAGCCCGCGGAGCTGTCGGCGCTGCGGCTCGCCCACCTCGTGACCCTGCTGGCGCTCGGGTACGCCGGGGAGGCGCAGGACGGCGACGAGCCCGCCCGCGACCTGCGCGAGCGCGCGCTGCAGCTCGGTCAGCACGGCCAGGATCTCGAGAGCGGCGACCTGCACCGCACGCCCGGTGCGGTGGCGGCGGCTCCCGCGCCGCACCAGCCGCCGCGGCAAGGACCGCTGGCGCAGGGACGGATGCGCAGGCTGGTCTACCGCGAGGCGTGGCGGGCCGGGGCCAAGGGCCTCTCGCGGGCGCTGACCTTCGCCTCCGGGCCGCTCCTGCTCGAGCTGCCCGGGCAGCTGGTCGCGCGCGATCTCAAGACCGGCGACCCGCTCTGGACGGTGGAGGCGGCAGCGGGCGCGGTGGCGCGCGGCACGGAGCTGTTCTACGCCGAGCCGGGCGACGCGCTGGCCCGCCTCGATGTGGCCACCGGCGAGGTGCGCTGGAAGCGGCGCATGCATGGCGCGGCCCAGCCGGCGCGGCTCTGGGCGCTGCCGGCCGGCGTCCTGCGCGGCCTGCCCGGCGAGGGCCTCGCGCTGGTCAGCGACGCCGGCACCCTCGCCTTCCGCAAGAAGCTTCCCGGCGGCGCGCCCACCGAAGTCGTGGCGGTGGATCGGGTGCTGGTGGCGGCGCTGGGCAACGGCTTTCTGGCGGGGCTCGACCCTGCCGACGGTCGCGTGCTCTGGAAGCGGCGTTGCCAGACCTCCGCCCTCGCCGCCTGCGGAGCGCTGGCGCTGGTCCGCTCGAAGGGCGTGCTCGCCTGCGTCGATCCGCACTCGGGCGCGCCGGTCTGGGAGCGCGAGGTTCCCGAGGACGCGCGCGCCTTGTCGACGGTGGAAGGACGCGCGCTCCTGCTGGCCGGCGGAGAGCTGCGCGCGTTCTCGCTCCTGGACGGCGCACCCGGAGCCGCGGCCGCGCTGCCCTGGGCGACGCAGCTGCTGGTGAGCGAGGAGCTGGTGGTGGTGAGTGGGAAGGCGGGGGAGGCGGCGGTCTTCAGACCTCAGGCCTCAGGCCTCGGGCCTCAGGGTTGGTCGGTGCCAGCGGAGGAGGGTTCATCCGGCGCGCCGGCCCAGGTCGAGCGCGGCGTCGTCCTTCTCCAGCGCGCGCAGCCGACCTTGTACGAGGCGAAGGAAGGCCTGCCGCTGGCACAACTTCCCGCTGCGCGTGCCGCCGTGCTGTCATCCGACTTGTCGTGCGCCCTGCTCTTCCAGGACGAGGTCTCGATGCACTGCCTCGCGACCCACTTGAGCGTTCTCTGACGGCCTCAGGCCCGAAGCCTGAAGCCGCTTCATCCCCGTCACCACTTCACGGGCGACAAGTCCTGCTCCGCGTGGTCGACGAAGACCACCTCGCGCTCGCCGCCCACCAGCGGCAGATGGACCGTGCGCCGGTAGGTGAACCAGACGTTCACCGCGGGCGGAATCTCGGTCCGGTCGATGCGCAGCTCCTCCCGGTCGACCTCGAACTTGAAGACGCGCTGCATCTGCCCGTGCTCCATGGCGTCGATCATGAACACCGAGCGCATCCGGTTCATGAAGAAGTCCTTCACCTTCTCGTCGTTGGCCTCGCGGTAGCACATGTTCGAGGTCTCGCGGACGATGCTCTTCACCTCGAAGTTCTCGATGTAGACCGGCCCGTAGGTGACGGCCCAGAAGATGGCCGCCGCCACCCCGACGAGGAGGAAAAACGTCACGATGGTGAAGCCGCGCCTGGGCATGGCGATCAGTTGACCCCGCGGAACATGCGCTCGAAGCGGATGCCCATCGAGCCGCCGAAGGAGATCCAGATGATGCTGGCGCGGCCCTTGAGGTAGCTGAAGGGGATCTGCCCGATGCCGCCCTCGACGCGGCTGTCGGCCGAGTTGTCGCGGTTGTCGCCCATCATGAAGACGTGGCCGGCCTCGACCTCCCACGCTCCCGAGCGCGCGAAGATGGGATCCTTGCGCACGATGACCGGGTGCTTGCGCCCGCCCAGGTCCTCGATGAACTCGTGCGAGACCACCTCCTGATCCTGGTCGGTGTACTCGGAGTGGTCCTGGTAGGTGAAGTCGCCGACGTCCTCGCGCCGCTGCGCGACGCCGTTGACCGAGAGCAGGTTGTCGCGCACCTCGATGCGATCGCCGGGCAGGCCGATGACCCGCTTGACGTAGTCGACGTCGGGGTGCTGCGGGTTGATGAAGACCACCACGTCGCCCCGCTGCGGCGGCCGCTCCCAGAGCTTGTGGACCTTGGCCGGGTCGGTGAAGGGGATGCGCAGGCCGTAGGACATCTTGTTGACGAAGATGAAGTCGCCGACCAGGAGCGTGGGGATCATCGAGCCGGAGGGGATGTGGAAGGGCTCGAAGATGAAGGCGCGCAGGAGCAGCGCCACCAGGATGGCGCCGCCGATCGACTCGGTGTACTCGCGGGCCGCGCTCTTGCGGGCGAAGGCCAGGTGCTCGTCGAGGGCGGCGTCGAGCGCGCCGCGGGCCTGCAGCGCCGCGGTGCCGGAGGGCTTCTTCAGCGCCGCGTCCACCTCGCCCAGCGCCCGGTCCAGCCCGGCGGCGGCTGCGTCCGAGAGGCGGCTGCGGTTGCGCTTGACCAGCCGCGCGCCGCTCTTGCGCAGGCCGCGCGCGTCGGAGCGGGCCCGGCTGCGCACGCCCCAGGGCGTCGCCGAGCCGATGGTCGAGAGCACGAAGACGGCGAGAAAGACCGCCAGCGAGCCGAGGAGGAAGTCCTGCCGCCGCAAGAGGTGCTGCGCCACCAGGCCGATGGCCACGGTGGCGCCGAGGATGCTGAGGATCCTGCCGTAGCCGGCCGCGGCGTAGAAGGCGCGCGGGCCCTTGTCGGCGGCAGAGACCAGCTCGGCCTCCCGCTTCGCCTGCTGCGCGTTGCGCGTCTCGGCGGCCGCGGTCATTCCTCCACCCGCAGCACCGCCAAAAACGCTTCCTGCGGAATCTCCACTTGCCCCACCGACTTCATGCGCTTCTTGCCTTCCTTCTGCTTCTCGAGCAGCTTCCGCTTGCGCGAAATGTCGCCGCCATAGCACTTGGCGAGCACGTTCTTGCGCAGCGCCTTCTGCGTCTCGCGGGAGATGACGCGGGACCCGATGGCCGCCTGGATGGCCACTTCGTACATCTGCCGGGGGATCTCTTCCTTGAGCTTCTCGCAGACCACGCGCCCGCGCTGGTAGGCGCGCTCGCGGTGCACGATGGTGCTCAAGGCGTCGACGATCTCGCCGTTGATGAGGATGTCCAGCTTCACCAGATCCGCTTCCTGATAGCCGAGGGGCTCGTAGTCCAGGGAAGCATAGCCGCGGGTGATGCTCTTCAGCTTGTCGAAGAAGTCGAAGACCACCTCCGCCAGCGGGATCTCGTAGGTGATCTGCACCCGCTTGGTGCCGATGTACTTGATGTCCTTCTGTGTTCCGCGCCGGTCCTGGCAGAGCTTGAGCACCGAACCGACGTACTCGTTGGGCACGTAGATGTGCGCCAGCAGCATCGGCTCGAACATCTTCTCGATCTCACCTTCGCCGGGCAGCTTGGCGGGGTTGTCGATGGTCTGCTCCACCCCGCCGCGCAGGAGCACCCGGTAGACCACCGACGGGGCGGTGGTGATGAGGTTCAAGTTGTATTCGCGCTCGAGCCGCTCCTGCACGATCTCCATGTGCAGGAGGCCCAGGTAGCCGCAGCGGAAGCCGAAGCCCAGCGCCTGCGAGGTCTCGGGCTCGTAGGTGAAGGCGCTGTCGTTGAGGCGCAGCTTCTCCAGCGCGTCGCGGGTGTTCTCGTAATCCGAGGAGTCGACCGGGAAGATTCCCGCGAAGACCATCGGCTTGATCTCCTTGAAGCCCGGCACCGCCTGGTCGGTGGGCCGCGACGCCTCGGTGAGCGTGTCGCCGACCTTGGCGTCCTGGATGATCTTGACGTTGGCGACGAGGAAGCCGACCTCGCCCGCGATCAGCTCGGTCTTGCCGCGCGCCTTGGGGGCGAAGACCCCGACGTCGGCGACTTCGTACTCGCGCTTGTTCGACATGAAGACGATCTTCTGCTTCGGCTTGAGCGTTCCCTCGAAGACGCGCACCAGCATGATCACGCCGCGGTAGGTGTCGTACCAGCTGTCGAAGATGAGCGCCTTGAGCGGCGCTTCCGGATCGCCCAGCGGCGGCGGCACGGTGTGGACGATCTCCTCGAGCAGCTCCTCGATGCCGATGCCTTCCTTGGCGCTGGTGGGGACGGCCTTGGAAGCGTCGAGGCCGATCACTTCCTCGATCTCGCGCCGGGTGCCTTCGACGTCCGCCGAGGGCAGGTCGATCTTGTTGATCACCGGCACGATGGCGAGGTCGTGATCGAGGGCGAGGTAGACGTTGGCCAGCGTCTGCGCCTCGACGCCCTGCGAGGCGTCGACCACCAGCACCGCGCCCTCGCAGGCGCTGAGCGACCGGCTGACCTCGTAAGCGAAGTCGACGTGGCCCGGCGTGTCGATGAGGTTGAGGACGTAGTCCTTCCCGTCGAGCTTCGAGGTCCAGGTCATGCGCACCGACTGCGCCTTGATGGTGATGCCGCGCTCGCGCTCCAGCTCCATGTTGTCGAGGAACTGGTCCTGGGCCTCGCGGGCGGTCACGGTGCCCGTCTTCTCCAGCAGGCGGTCGGAGAGCGTGCTCTTGCCGTGATCGATGTGCGCGATGATGGCGAAGTTGCGCAGGTGCTGGTTCTGCTCGGGCATGGGAGGCGCGGGGGATAACACTAAGCCCGCAGGATTTCTACCTCGTAGCGCGAGAGGGCCTTGTCGGAGGTGACCAGGGTCAGGCCCTCGACCCGGGCCTGCGCCACGATGAATCGATCGAAGGGATCGCGGTGGTGCAGCGGCAGGAGTGCGGCCTCGAGGGCGTGGGCGATGGTGATGGGGAGCGCCTCGCATTGCGCTTCGAGCATCGCCTGGGGTAGCCAGATCCGCACCGGGCCGGGAAGAGACAACCGTTCGAGCGATTGCTTAAAGGCGAGTTCGAATGCGCTCGCGACCGAGAGCGCAAGCTGCGCGGCCGGGTCCGCCAAACGCGCGCGCACCGGCCCCCGGACCCGCTCGGGCGCAGTCCGCAGCCAGAGGAACACGCTGGTATCGAGCAGGTATCTCACTCGTCGAGCGGTTCGTTGAGGGCGGCGTCGAAGTCCTTCTGGATCTCGGCGTCGGCGGCGTCGAATTGACTCATGTCGATCTTGCCGCGGTCCTGCCCGAAGACGCGCTTCTTGCGGCTGGGAATGCGCACCAGCTTCGCCACCGGCTTGCCGGCGCGGGCGATGACGATCTCCTCGCCCTTCTCCGCCCGGGCCAGCAGCCGGGAGAGGTGGGTCTTGGCCTCGTGGACGTTGACCTGCTTCATGCGGCAAGGTTAGTCTAGCTAGATGACTAAGTCCACCGAGACCGGCGCCCGGGTGCGCTTCCCTCCGCCGCTCGTCTTCGCGGGGGCCATCGTCGCCGGCTGGCTCCTGCCGGGGCTGCGACTGCACCAGCACCACGCGGCCCGGATCGCGGCCGGCGCGCTCCTGCTCGCGGCTGGCCTCGGGCTGGGCCTCGCCGCGGTCGGGCTCTTTCGCAAGACCGGGCAGGATCCCAAGCCCTGGAAGCCGACGCCGGAGCTGATCTTCGCCGGCCCGTATCGCCATACGCGCAATCCCATGTACCTCGGCATGACGCTCTTGACGCTGTCGGTGTCGGCCTTCGCCGGCCACGGGTGGATCGCCCTCCTCGCTCCGGTCGCGCTCGCAGCCGTGCACTTCATCGCGGTGCTGCGTGAAGAGGCCTATCTGGCGGAGAAGTTCGGCGAACCCTACCTCGCCTACAAAGCGAAAGTCCGCCGCTACCTGTAATCGCCTGAAGCCGAAGCCTGAGGCCTGAGGCCCGAGGCCCGAAGCGGCCCCTCTCTCAAGTCCGAAACAACCCCCGCACCACCGACGCAATCCCCAGCGCTCCCCCCGAGATCTCGTCGTGGAACGGCTGCAGCGCCATCGAGAACTCGGCGGCGCTGTCGTAGCGCAGGGCGGGCTCGATCTGCAGCGCCTTGTGCACCGCATCTCCCAGCCCGGGGGGAACGTCGGGACGCAGCGATTCGACCCCCGCGATGCGCCCCGCGCGCAGCGCCTCCTGCATCTCCTCGCTGCTGGCGCCGTGGATGGCGCGCTCGTTGGTCAGGCATTCGTACAAGATGGTCGCCGCCCCCCAGAGGTCGACCTGCGGCGTGAGCGGCTTGCGGTCCAGCTGCTCCGGCGCCAGGTAGGCCAGCTTGCCCCACAAGGTCGCGCCCTCGTCGTCGCCGCCCAGCGAGCGGACCTTGGCGATGCCGAAGTCGCCCAACTTGATCTCCCCCAGCCGCGAGATGAACAGGTTCGAGGGCGAGACGTCGCAGTGGACGATGTTGAGGTGCAGTCCCGTCGGCCCGGTGGCCACGT